>JAQTRP010000113.1 GCA_028711765.1 Candidatus Omnitrophota bacterium
ATAATCGTCAAGTATCCTGTTGGCTGGGGGGAATTTCCGGGTGTTACATTCTGCGATAAAAGGGGAAGAAACAGGGCCTTGGGTTTTGTCATATTAGGGTTGCCGAAACGTCTGATTGAAAGAGGCGGATTTGAGGGGATGAGAACGGGTGCAGTGCTTAGGATGTTGCATGACAATGGATATAGCACACATTCTATGCACGCGAACAATCTGACGTTTTTGGCGGATGGCCGCGTATGCGTCCATGACTTGGATTTACTGCAGAACTGGCGCGACGGAATAACAAAGGAGGAAATGCTTGCCCGGCAGCTATTCGATTTTGTCTACGTTCTGGGAAAACAGATAGAGGCATTGGCTAAGAAACTCGGTCCCAAAGGCAGGGATACACTTGACGAAAATCGCTTTCTTGAAGGGTATTTGCCGAATGACGAAAAGTTCAAGGAATTACGCGGTATGGATTACGCGGCGTTATTTGAGCTGTTAGGCGAAGTGCAGTCGACGCCGGTTCATAAAATGACTCATCCTTTCGTTGATGCGCTTAAAAGGAACATGAAGCGCGCCGGCCTTGCTGACTGGACTAATTTAGGCGCATCGCTGGGCAGTGAGCCTCAGGTCGCACAACAAAATGCCATAAGAGGGGGAGGAGAGGATAGATATGTGTCGGAGCGGCTGCTATTAAAAGACGTACCTCATGGTTGCGGCCAGCTTTTGGCGTTAATGGATGGTCACGGTAGCAAGGGAGTCTCTTCTTACATTGCCAATCGTCTTGGGGGGCTTTTCCCGCTTTATATGAAGTATTACAACGGGGATCTCAAGGAAGTACTAGGCGCTGTATTTGGTAAGTTAAAGTTGGAATTAAAACATTCGAAAGATGGCTCGACAGCCATTATAGTTTATGTTCCCGATGACGAGCTAAGAGCCTACATAGGTTTCATAGGCGATTCTTTTGCTGTTATCGAAGATAAAAACGGCAAAGTTGTCACAAATCAAGTACACAATATTCGTTACAATCCGGCAGAACGAGGAAAAGCACTGTCGGAAAGAGGAGCCATTCTCTTAAAAGATAGTAAAGGCGGAGACTATATCGGCAGGAAGGTTGGTGGGACGGGATTACAGTTGAGCAGAACGCTGGGGGTAGCCTCTCTTGATGGTATTGTGGGGAGAGATCATGATTTTTACATTGTTGATATTAAACCGGGAAGTCTTATAGCCTTAGCGTCGGATGGTTTGCTTTGCGATGATCCTTCGCTGCCCTATGTGGACCAAGTCAGACTTTTTGTTAAGCGCTTAAAGAGCGGCGCAAGTCCGAAAGAAATTGTAAAGGCTGCCGCTTCAGAAACCGGCGATGACGCCACCCTGATTATGTGGCATACACCAAAGCGTTCCGGCGCATCGTTGGGGGGCGATGCGCTGCAGATCGGCCGTCGTGGGTTTTTAACTACTGCTCTGGCTGCTTGCGTTCTAGCGCCTTCAATTGCGGCGGGCGCGGATACAGCTAAACAGGTTCTATCAGCGGAAAACGGGATTCAGTTTGTACGCCCGCTTCCAAACGACGGGTTCGTCGATGAAGCGCGGCTTAAGTTGATCGCCGGGGCCTTTTATGAATTTCATGAAGAAATGGATAAACTAGGTTTTAGCGATAAGATTTATGCGGTCAAATTTAAAGATATGAAGCCCGAAGAGAAGGCGAAGGTGTTCGGCCAATATCTCTTTACTTTCCTTTATGAATCAGGCGGGTTTTGGTACGAGGCCAACATCGGCAGATTCAGTTCCGCCGTAAGCATAGGCCAGTTTCTCACAAGCACACTGAATAATCTGTGGGAAAAATACGAAACAGGATGGCACATCTTTTCGGGTATTTTTGGCAGTGAATTGGCAACGCCTAAAAAGCTGAAGGAAGAGGAATGGCTGAGCAAACTGAGCTTGAGGCGCAGCCAGAGCGCCGAAGAGGTGAAGAAACGCCTCCGGCTTATGATGTGTTTCGCCGCCCTTCAGTACTTTGACGCAAGCGGCCGTTGCCTTAAGGTAAATCTAAGGAACGCGGATCCTAATAACACCAGGGCATATATTGAAGAAATTATACGTAAAGAGAATGTGAATATTGCGGCCCTTGTTAAAAAGTATGAACAAGCGGCGAAAGCAAAGCCCAAGGATATAAAAGCTCTTATGGAGAAAGAGAAAACAATTGCCGCAAGGAGAGACTCATTAGCAAGAACTGTTAAGAGATACGAAAAGTTCAAATCGGTAATTGACCGGTTGCCGGAGGAGGCGATTTTATGGGCAGAAAAGTACTACACTGCTTTACATCCCGTTTACCCCGACGGCGACAGCGAAATTGCTGTCAAGAAACAGCTAAGGGCTATTGAGCAGCTCAGCGAGGCGATGAAGGGCACGCTTCAGTTCGCGAATCTGATGAAGCGGTATAACCGTCTTTATGAAACCCGTTACGGTAAGAATCTTCCGACGTATCTCCTTGATAAGTCGCGTGTTACAACTCCGCTTGTTGCGGAAGAGGTAAAAACCGGGCGGGATACGGAAGCTCCAGCCACGGTAGCTAGCAGAGAGGAACTTTTGCCAAATTCAAATTCGCGCCGGGCATTAGCGCGCGTGACCCTTCTTGGTTTGGCAGGTGTCGTATCGTTTGGTTTTCTCAAGTGTCAGTTCAACAGTACGTGGACGGTGCTTAATGAGGTCTTGGGGCATTCTACTGATAAGTCGAATAGAGGAAGAAGCTTGGGGCAAAGCAGGCGCGAGTTTCTGACGTATGTCGGCGCGGTTGCTGCTTTGGCAGGAATTTTTGGTTTGCCCAAACTTGCTTCGGCTGAGGAAAAGAAGGCAGGGGATCTTGAGGCGGAGGTGAACGCCTATATCAAGAGGATGAACTATCCCGAAGGTGTGCGCGAAGATTTGGCGAAGCTTCTCACCCGTCTGGCCGTCAAAGACGGGGAAGGTATTTGGGAGTTCATAAAGGTTAATGATGTTCACATAGTTTTTGTGCCGGATGCTTATTTTGAGAACAATCATGCGGCTCGGATACAAAAATTACCTCGCGGTTTATTCGCAGCCGGAGAGCGCTGGCAGCGTTTTCCCGTGTTATTACGCGACAGTAACCGTCCAAGCTATTTTACGGAGAGGAAAGTAACACCCAAAGAGTACCTGTCGGGTTATTACGTTGAGCCTATTGACGAAGCAATCCTGTACATTGTCCATGAAGTAAATCATATCCGCAACCTGAAAGAGGGAGCAGAACCCGAGGCAGGGAAAGAGGCCTTTCTTGCTTTTGAGCGCGATGCGTTTGAAGTTGCGAATAAATTTAAGGTAAGCCTTGGCTATAAGTTAACCAAGTCCGACATGTTCGAAACTTATGAGGAAGATTACGGGGAAGGTTTTGAAGCAAGCGAAAGGAATAATACGTATCTAAAAGGTCTCGGCATCGGTCTTGCTGCCGGCGTTATCGGGGTTATCTCAACTGTTGGATTGCTTAGAAACCTGTGCGCCAAGAATGTGCCTCAAGGTGGTTGCGGGGCAAGCCTTGGTTTCTTCAAGAGAAGCGTACAGGAATTGCTCGCGGTTTGCGTTCTCTGGGGTACGTTGTCAGGCGCACCGGGCATAGCTCAGGAAATGGCGGTAAAACAGAAGAAAAGACCTGTTGCCGCAAATGTCCAAACGCTCAGTGAACGGCCGATTACCGAGGAAGAGATGATCGGCATGGTTTTACGGTATTGCAAAGCCAACAGCAAACTGAACCTGAGCGACAAAGATGGCAACGATATCAAACAGGCGAAAGCGCTCGTACATTTCTTTCTTGAGCTTGAGAATATGAGCAGGCGGAACAAAGATAAAGAGCTTGTTTTAAGTAATCAGGCTTTACAGGTGTTCAATGTCGTTGAGGGGGCGAGCGTTTTTCCTTGGAAAAAGATCGAGTACATAAAAGTTAGGTGGGGCGCGAAGAAGGAAATGGCCCGCTTTAAGGCGAAATTGAATCTCGATAACGGCAAGAATTATTATGACCACGTAGTCAGGATTTACGACGAGGAGAAGAAAAAAGAAGTTGATACTGTTTTCTCGATTCCTAAGGATTGCCGGTTTCTCGCGGGCACATGGGGAATTTTTAGTAAGAGCGCGGGTATCCTGTTTGATAATCCAAATTACGGGATAATGAAAGGGCATCTTGGAATTAACCATATTTATCCGGACGGAAAAACGATCTATGTTGGTGTCGGGCGCTTGGGAGTTACGGTGTATACAGACACTAAAGATATTACGCCTCTTACCGCGAGCAGCGAGCAGATAGGGAAATGGGAGAGACGTATTGAAGAGCTTGCTCAGCTCAGGGAAAAAAGGCAAGCAAGCGTTGACAGTAAGGTCAAGGAAGTCGAGCTTGCCAAAGCCAACGGCGGCCGCTCGCTGGGCCGTGCACCGCGTTGGGTGCACGGTGGCGTGCTTTACGAGGCACAGGTCACGAGTGACGAGACACGGACTTTCGGCTCCTCACTTGGCGATGAGCAGTCCAACGGTGAAGATTATAAGGAGGCCATCTTAGCAATAGAACTTATCGATAGCCTAAAGTCTCACGGGAAAAATGCTTCGGAGATAAAGAGCAGCGTAATATCTCATCTAAGGGTTCTTAGGCCCGTTTCTGCGGGCGGGGCAAATAAATACAAACCCGACCCGGTAATTTGTAGATTTTTTGAAGAGAAGAGAATAACCAACAGCAAAGAGCAAGAGGAGATTTTAGAGATCGCAAGACTTATTTTGGCGCGCGTTCCCGGTATAGTGCTGTGGGTTTATAGGGAAGCTTTTTCAAAAGAGCTCAAGACCGCCAACGATGCTTTGGGGGAATATTATTATGTAGATGCCGGCGGGCGAGCGCTAAAGGATTTATCGGCGCTTACGATTATGATAAAGGAGGTAGCGGAAGGCAATTTATATGATGTAGTTTTTATTAACTCGCAAGTTAGAGAGTGTTATGGGGATGATAGAGTTAAACATACCCTGGAGCTCTACGGACTTCCGGTAGAGGAGTTGTTGAAGGATAAAAAGGGGAGAGAAAGTCTTTTTGAGGTGTTTTGTAAAAAGAATAATATTCCCGTTGTTTACGTTGAACCTCGTGAGGACAAATACAGTACGGAGGAATGCAAAAAGCTCGGAGACATGGTAGAGAAAGCCAGGGCGGATACCAAAGCCAGGACAGGTGCCAGGGGCGCGTCGCTGGGCAAGATAAATGCTGAGGAGATGCTGAGCGGGCGCATGATCGACAAATTTACCGGACTAAACGGCGGCAATAAACCTCTCTTTGTGGAGATAGCGGCGGGCTACAGCAGCACAAGGTACTGGTTTGATCAGGTCTTAAAAGATGTGCCTGATAGCGAGTTCGTTGTTGTTACATTTTGTAGTATTTCGGAGGCAATAGACAAGTACTGGACGGTAATTGATCGCGCGGGATATGTAAGATCAAAGT
>JAQTRP010000019.1 GCA_028711765.1 Candidatus Omnitrophota bacterium
CTCTATAACTGAACTTTTCACTTTTTATCTCTGTCTCTTGCTAAGTCCCGAACCTAATGTGGTTCGGGACTTGCCTATCTGTGATCATCTGTGTAGCCCTGTCTGTGCCAATCTGTGATTCCTTAAAGCCCAACGGGGCGCACCAAATAAAGAACCTGCACCACCGCATTCGCGTAAAGACCGGCCACTACATCATCCATAACAACGCCCCAAGCACCCGGAAGCCGCTCCATAGACCCGACCGGAAATGTCTTCATAACATCAAAGAAGCGGAACGCGAAAAACGCGAGGACATAGGAAAAAGCACCCGGCGGCAGGAAACCCACTGCCACAAGCATGCCTAAGGCCTCATCGATTACGACAATCTGGGGATCCGGTTTCCCCGTCCTGCGGATTGCGACAGGCGTCCCCCAAAGACTGATGAGAAAAAGCCCCGCGAGTAAAACACAATAAACAAGCGCCGAAGGGTTCAGAAAATAGTAAAAAATACAGGCGCCGGCGCTTGCGATAGTACCCGAACCAAGCGGAAAATAACCAATGTAGCAAAGAGTGTAAATAAATTCGGCCAATCTGTCTCTCAATCGCCTTTCCTCCTTCTTAAAATCCAAATGTCAAATTCCAAAATCCAAATAAATCTTAAATAACAAAATGACAAAATAAATCCAAAGTACAAAGATGCACTATTGCGTTATTTGGATTTGAATTTAGATTCATTTGACATTTACCTACCTGCCGGCGAGGCAGGGATTTTGTCATTTGTTATTAACTATCTGCGGCTATCAGATGTTTTCCTTGTAAGGCTCACGAAGAATACGATACCCGAGTATAAGGTAACTAGATTCGCCGCGATAATCATGGAATAACTGTTAAAAACAAAAATATGCGAAATAAAATCGCTCCAAAACGAGAAACTGACGCGGGCGTAGTCGCGCTCAAGGAGATAAATATAGGTAAAAAAGATGGAGACAATCTGGAGCAACGTCTTTATTTTACCAGCGCTCTCCGCCGGCAGGACCTTGCCCTTCGCGATGTAATGAAAACGCATCCCCGTAACAACAACTTCACGGATTATAATTAATACGAGAAACCAAAAGCTGTAAAGGCCGAGTGCGACAAAAGAAATCATGGTACCCAGATTTAGCATTTTATCGGCAATGGGATCCAGTATTTTGCCGAGTGCCGTAACCTGGCCTTCGCTCCTGGCGATTAAACCATCCCAGATGTCGGTAAGACCCGCCACAAGAAATGTCCAGAAGGCAAGAAAACGCGAGATAAAAGAATGGTCCACAAGGAGAAATACGGGCACGAGACACGCCAAAACGATACGTCCGACTGTAAGCTGATTCGCTGTAATCTTCATAAGGCCTCACCTACGAGGTCGTATTCCTTAGTATCCGTAATACGCACCCTTTTAAAACTGCCAATCGGCAAAACCGCCTTTGACCGCACATGCACTTCCCCGTCAACCTCCGGGGCATCCATATAGCTCCTGCCGATATACACCTGCTTAGCCTTAGGCACTTTAGATTCTATAAGAATTTCAATCGTCTTGCCAAGCCATTTTTTGTTGTTTTCGCGCGATATATTCTGCTGTAAAACCATAAGCCCGTCAAAGCGACGGCGCATTTCTTTAAGTGGAACCTGGCCGGAAAGGCCTGCGGCCGGCGTACCTTTTTCTTTCGAGAAGAGAAACACGCCGAGACGCTCAAAGTACGACTCCCTTACAAATTCCTTAAGCTCCTCAAAATCGCTCTTCGTCTCGCCCGGATAGCCGACAATCAGGCTTGTCCGGATCGCAAGGTCCGGAATACTCCTTCTCAATTTGCCTATAAGTTCGATTGTTTTCGACTTCGTTATCCCGCGCCGCATACTTTTTAGAATCCTGCCGCTTATATGCTGAAGTGGAAGATCGATATAATGACACACCTTTTTGCTGCGGGCGATACAATCGATCAGTTCATCCGTAATGTGTGAAGGATAGGTGTAAAGCAATCTGATCCAATGGATACCGTCGATACTGGAAATCTCTTTCAAAAGCTCGGCAAGCCTAAAGCGCCCACAGGAATCTTTCCCGTAATAAGAAATGTCCTGGCCGATGAGGTTTAGCTCCCGGCAGCCGTTACGGCCGAGCCACCGCGCCTCCTTAATCACTGACTCAAACGAACGGGACCGGTATTGTCCGCGTATATCGGGAATTGTGCAGAAGGAACAACGGTGGTTGCATCCCTCCGAAATCTTTAGATAACGGTAATACGAGGGGGTGAGAAAAACCCTCGGCGTAAGATGATCGTAAAGATAATTCGGGTGCCCAGTCAATACAGGACGCTCGCGGGCGAGGAGTTTCTCGATTGCCTCAACGATTCTCGGAAAATCGCCTGTGCCGAGAAAAGCGTCGACCTCTCGGGCCTCATGCTCTATTTCAGCCGCAAAGCGTTGCGGAAGGCACCCCGCCAAAATAATATACTTAATGTGTCCGGCGCGCTTGAGTTCAATTAACTCCAGAAGTCTATCCACGGATTCGCGGCGGGCGTCATCGACAAAGGCACAGGTGTTAAGTATTGCAAAATCGGCGTGCGCCACATCCTTTGCCAGACGGAAGCCTTTCTCGAGGACAAGCCCCAGCATCACCTCGCTATCCACCAAATTCTTGGGACATCCTAGGGACAAAATCCCTACCGAGGGGTTCAGGCGCATTTAGTTATCTCGCGCGCAAGCTCGACGCGTCTTGAAAAGCTCATATTCTCGACGCTGCTCCCTAAGGCATCAACCGCATTGAGCCTCGGCAGGAGCCCCGCGCCGTTGGCAAGCTGGATATTAAGACCCGGTCTCGCGTTCAGCTCAAGTATAAGCGGCCCCAGTGCCTGATCCACTACAAAATCTATTCCCATATAGCCGAGCTTAAAAACATCAAAGATCTTCGCCGCCTCATTAAGAATTAAATCCCAGAAAGGTATCTGGATGCCCGAAATCGGAATTCTTGTATCCGGATGGCGCTCTATCAATTTGTCGTGATAGACACCGTTTAAAGTTATGCCCTTAAGCATATCGACACCCACACCGATGGCTCCCTCGTGAAGATTCGCCTTTCCGCCGGATTCCTTAGTGGGGAACCTCAGCATCGACATAACGGGTATACCGCGGTAAAGAATAATGCGGATATCCGGCACGCCCTGAAAAGCCACGGGGCGAAGACTCAAGTGGCTGCGAACGCGGTACTCAATAATCACCTTATCCGGCAGGCCGCCGAGCGAATAAAGTCCGGCGAGTATATTCGAAATATGATATTCGAGATCCGAAGCGGAGAGGAGTTCTCGGCCTATCCTTACCCACCCGAGCTCATTCTTGTCGATGATTACCAAAATGCCCTTGCCACCGGAGCCCCGCGCCGGCTTTATCACAAACTGCTTCAGGAATTTAAGCTCCCTTAAATAGTTGCTTTCAAAATTATGGGCGATCGAGAAATAAAGCTCTGGCACGGGAAGCCTGTTCGCTCCAAGGAGCTCCTTCGTCTTGAGCTTATCATCAACAAGGGGGTAAAGCCTCCTCGGATTTCTCGGAAGAATATAGGATGCGTTCCGCCGGTTGATTCCGAGGAGACCGAATTCCTTAAAAGGACTGAGCGAAATCATTGAGCGCTTTTCCTCTTTATTTTGGAAAACTCTCTGAACCGCCACAGTTCGGTGAGCCTTATGCCGGTATAGCGCCCGAGCAAAAGGAGTAGTGCCAACACAACGAGAAGAAGCTCCGGAAAGGCGAAAAGATAAGCGCGCAGCGAATGAAGTTCCATCAGAAAATACGCCGCGCCAGCCACTGCCGCAGTGCCGCCTAAAGCGTTGAAAGCGGCCCGGGTGCCGTCTTCGATCTGGCTAATCGAGAAACGCTCTATGATCCACGTCATTATAACCATCGGAAACATAGAAATATAAAGAACACTCTGCTGGCCGAATCTCCAGGCCGACACGCTCATTATGATAATGAAAATCACAACCATGGTCACTATGATGGAAAGCCTTGAGAACATCAGTATCCGCAGGCTGTCCAAGATTCTGCGCAAGACACATCCGAGAAATACGATCGCGGAAAGCGAGACAAGCCCCACAACCGGTGAAATCTCGCGAAAAGCAAGGGTAAGAAGGATCGGGGTAAATGTGCCAAATGTCGGAATACCGATAACCGTCCTGAAGAAACACACGATGAGGGCGCCTATGGGAATAAAAAGGAGAACATTTATAAGGCCCTGAAAACGGAGCGGCAACGCATAAAGAGACCATGCGCTATCAACCGGAGGAATCCTCTCCCTCGCAAAGATAAAGAAATACTGAATCGTTTCGATACCCGAGTGCTTCAGCAGAAAATAATCTCCGCGGTACAACTCAAGATAATGGCCGGGAATAGAACCATAATGTTTATTAACCACATCAAAAGGTATCCATATTCCGCCAAGATAGCATTCCGCCCACACGTGAGTGGTGCTCTTTACGCCTTTTTTTAGAATAAGGCCGCCCACAAGCCGCGATGGAATTCCGGCCGCGCGTGATAAGGCGACAAAGAGCCTTGCCTTGCCGCCGCAGTCGGCACAAAGTTTTTCAAGAGTCTCCTTGGCGTCCTTGCTCCCCTTCTCTGACCTGTACTTTACCCCTTCCCTCACAAAATCATAAATTCCGCGCACCACGTCGTCCGCTTTTCTCCTCGTACCGATAATTTCTTTGAGCCGTTTCGCAACCAAAGGATCATCGGATTGTATAAACTGAGACGGCTTGAGCCAGATGTCAAACTCCGGCGGATAGCTTGCCTCAGGGTCTTTCGGTATTTCCAATTGCGTCGGAATTACATAATTAACGCTCTTCAGCTGCGCCGAAAAGGTGTAGCGGATAGATTTTCTTCCGTCTAACAGCGCCGAACTCCATATGCCGATCCTGTTGCCGGATAAGGCCTTCTCGCGCACGCAAAAATTCATCCCTTTGTTTTCGAAATGCTCATTATAGATCTTCTGCCTTTCCGTATCTCTCGGAAGGGTCAGGCTGAGTTTTGCCTTTTCTCCCTTACCGCCTAAATTCATTACCACGCTGATCCGCCACATGTTTTGGCTATATTCGGGTTTAACGGTAAACCCGCCATAAATCACCCTCGCCGCGATCAAGACCGCGGAAAGAATGACCAAAATGGCCGATAAAATATAAACTCTGCGGTTCATAATATTTCTACACTATTCCTTTCGCTGTCTTAAGAGACTTGAGTTTCGACGGCAAGATATCCCTGTGCCCCGTAAATCCCGTGACTCTCACTGAAAGAACCGCGAGGTTATCACGGAATGAAAGCGCGCCGCAATTAGGGCAGACCACAAATGATGCATCCGAATAAGGCTCTGAGTGGACCTTGTGCGTGGAAGTTTTTCTCGAGTGTTCTCCCCGATAAAGCTCCGGCTGGGGCACAAAGCTAAAACACTGGTAGGGAGAAATAATCGGTACAAAGTGCTCCCCCATATACATCTTTGGCTCATCAAGGCAATAGTAATTCAGAGGCTTTTTACATACCGGACACAGTTTAGGGGGTTCGTTTGAAGCCGGGGAAAATACATTAGAGAACAAAAGGAAGAAAACAACGAAGGCGAGAAAACCTACCGCTAACTTTCTCATTTAATTTTCCAAAAAGAAAACTGGTTTAGCGCTATTGGGGCTGCGGCTCGGCCTTAACGAGTATATCGCGCGGCTTGCTCCCCTGAAAGGGGCCTACTACTCCGTTCGCTTCCATCATATCTATGATGCGCGCGGCGCGCGAATAACCCAAGCGGAGACGGCGCTGGAGGATTGAGACCGAGGCCTGCTTCGTTTCAAGGACAACTCGTACGGCATCGTCATAAAGCTCGTCCTTATCAAGGCGATCGATACCGATAGAACTGCCTTCGCCGACCTTCTCAACCTCCTCCACGTAATTCGGCTGCGTCTTCCCTTGTATAAACTGGACTATGCGGTTGATCTCGGCATCGGTTGTAAGCGTGCATTGGGCGCGCGTCGGTTTTGCCGAACCGGGCTCAAGAAAAAGCATGTCGCCTTTACCGAGCAGTTTGTCGGCGCCGTTTAAATCGAGTACCGTCCGGGAATCGACTTTGGAAGCTACCTTAAAAGAAATGCGGGCGGGAAAATTTGCCTTGATCACGCCCGTGATGACATCGACCGAGGGGCGCTGCGTCGCAAGCAGAAGATGTATTCCCACCGCGCGTGAAAGCTGGGCAAGCCGAGTAATAGCCGTCTCAACTTTGTCGGAAGCCATCACCATAAGATCTGCGAGCTCATCGATCATAACGATAATGTACGGGAGCTTCTCGGGAGCGGCGATGCCGCTCTCATCAAGGACGGGCTCCTTCGATTTTTCCCTCGTATTGAATGTCTGGATATTCCTGACGCCGACATTGGCGAAAAGCTTGTAGCGGCGTTCCATTTCGCTCACAACCCAGTTAAGCGTGGCGGCCGCCTTTTTGACATCGGTCACAACAGGGGCGAGCATATGCGGCAGCTTGTTATAGACCGCGAGCTCAACCATCTTGGGATCGATCATGACAAGGCGCAGGTCTTCAGGGGAATGCCGGAAAAGAAGCCCCGCGATGATGGAATTGATGCAGACTGTTTTACCGCTCCCCGTGGTTCCTGCTATCAAAAGATGCGGCATCTCGGCAAGGTCCGCAACGAGATTCTTTCCGCTCACGTCTTTTCCGAGCGTAAGCGGGAGCCTGTGCTTACCGCTCAGATATTCCTTCGATTCCAAAAGTTCTCTGAGGTACACAACGGTCGTGACTGAGTTCGGTACTTCAATACCGACCGCGGATTTGCCCGGTATCGGCGCGATCATACGCACACTCGCGGCCTTCAGGGCCAACGCGATGTCATCCTGAAGCGACACGATGCTGCTCACCTTCACACCGGGGGCCGGTAAAATCTCGTAGCGCGTCACCACGGGCCCCTGCTTTACCTCGGTCACGCGCACATCAATGTCGAAATCTTTGAATGTCGCCTCGAGAAGTTTGGAGCTTTCCTCAAGGGCGTCACCGTCCCTTAAGTTCGCGGCCTTGGGAACCTCGAGCAAATCCAAAGTCGGAATGGCGTATTGGCCGTTTCCAGTCCTTGATTCAACAGGCCTGGGTAAAAATTTAGCTTCAGGCCCTTCGTTCTTAATTTTGGGTTCAAAGAGACGGATCTTAGGCTTCTCTGCCTTCGGACGATTGAGCGTTTTTTCCTCACCGGCCTCATCGAAAGCATATGATTTCAAGTCCTCGGCCTCTTTCGCTTTCTTGGCCTTCGTAACTGAGGGCTCATAAATTGTAACCTTGGGCGGAGGAGGCTCGCGCCTCGGTTTCTTCTCATCCTTATCTTTGTCGGCGGAGAGAGCGGCCTCCTTCAACTTAGCGCGCTCTTTCTTTGGTTCGGGAGCTCTCGCAAGTTCTATTTTCCTGGCCCTCGCGGCGCTTAGGAATTCCTCCGTGGACTTAATCATCCAAAGTACACCCTTACCGCTCACGATAAGGCCTTCCTTTAAGGATTTCCACACGGCATAAAAAAACGAAAGAATCATAAAATCGGTAATGAAAAAAAGCGAGGTGATAAGAAGGGCGACGGTAAAGAGAGACCCGCCGATCAAACCAAAATACCGCAGGGTATGCTTGCCTAAGAAATATCCCCAGAAACCTCCCAGAAAACTATCGAACGGCGGGCGCTCGATCAAATATAAAAGACAGGCTGAAGCGCTCAAAAAAATAAAGAATCCGCCCCACCTCAAAAGTCCGTGCCCCAGCACCCTATCCCGCCACTCAAGCACAGCCCACATAAATAGAACAAGGGGAATCCCAAAAGACGCCCATCCTAAGGCGATAAAAAGGTAATGGGAAAGAAACGCCCCGACTATGCCAGTAGCGTTACCGGGTGAGTTGATGGCGGCACGGCTTGAATAGAACGGATGGTCGTCGAAACTGTGCGTCGCAAGGGAGACGAATACAAAAGCCCCAAGAAGGAATAACAAAACCGTCGCGAGGATCTTTTTTATAATTTTACCTTTGTTGCTTTTACTGTTTTTGCCGTTTCTCATAAGGTGGAGCCTCGCGGCTTCTTGAGCCGCGGCCTCTTGATTTACGCTTCGCGGGGCGCCTGCCTACCGGTAGGCAGGGAACCGCTCCGAAGCAATGACTCTGCTTCGCTCAAAAGCTTTCGCTTTGAGCTTCGCAGCAGTACCCTCCTTCGTATTCATCCCCGCCATAGTTTTTTGGCGGGGCTTTTTGCGAAGGAGGGTAAATTTAGAAACCGGTATGTCCGAAACCTCCGTGGTTTCGAACGGTTTCATCGAGGGTACCGGACTCGATAAAATCAGCCCGGACAACCTCAGTAAATATCATCTGGGCAATCCGCATACCGCGCGTCACGGTAAAAGGCTCATCCCCCAAGTTCGCCACAATCACACCGACCTCGCCGCGGTAGTCCGAATCTATAGTCCCGGGCGTGTTGAGAACAGTTACGCCGAATTTAAGCACCAAACCGCTGCGGGGCCGTATCTGGGCCTCGTAACCGGCAGGGATACTGACCTGTATGCCGGTCGGTATCAGGGCGCGCTTGCCGGGCTGTATAACGCACGGCTCATCCACCGCCGCGCATAAATCCATACCGCTCGCGTCCTTCGTCATATACTGCGGAAGCTCGTTATCCTCAATCGCCCGAACACGGCGGATTGTAACTTCGATATGCTTCATAAATCCTATCTGATCTTCGGAAGATCAGGCTCGCCTAATTCCTTCTTGGCGGCCTTGATGCTCAGGCTAATCTTCCCTGCCTCATCAACGTTAAGAACCTTGACGGGAATAACATCACCCATTTTAAGGTAATCGTCGACCTTCTTGACATAACCTTCGGCGATTTCGGAGACATGGACAAGGCCGTCGGTCCCCGGAAAGATTTCACAAAAAGCGCCGAACGCGGCGATCTTACGCACTTTGCCGCTGTAGATTTTGCCGACCTCGGCCTCCTGCGTAATCTCGCGGATTTGCCTGATCGCGGCTTCAGCCGCCTCGGGATCCGTAGATGCGACCACCACCTTGCCGTCATCTTCGATATTTATCAGGGCGCCCGTTTCGGCGGTGATCCTCTTGATAACCTTGCCGCCGGGTCCTATCACGTCTTTTATCTTCTCGGGATTTATCATGAGCATCGTAATGCGCGGCGCGTACCTCGAGAGGTCCCCGCGCGGCTTATCCAGGACACGCTCCATAATATCGAGAATCTTTAGCCTGCCCTCGCGGGCCTGCTCAAACGCCGCCTTGATAACGTCACGCGAAAGCCCTTTGATCTTCACATCAAGCTGCAAGGCCGTAATCCCTTGCCTTGTGCCGGCGACCTTAAAATCCATATCGCCCAAGTGATCTTCGATACCCGCGATATCGGTCAGTAGTTCCCAGTGGCCGTCGCCGGTTACAAGCCCTATCGCTATACCAGCCACCGCGGCCTTAAGCGGCACTCCCGCATCCATAAGAGAAAGTGAGGAGCCACAGACGCTTGCCATAGAGCTCGACCCGTTTGACTCCAATATATCCGAAACGATACGGACTGTATAAGGAAACTCCTCCTCCGACGGCATCACGGACTTTAACGACCGCTCCGCCAGCGCCCCATGGCCTATCTCCCGCCGGCCAGGTCCGCGGTTTGGCTTAACCTCACCGACGCTGAACGCCGGAAAATTGTAATGGAGCATAAAACGCTTGAAGGTCTCGCCCTCGAGAGCGTCTATCATCTGTTCGTCTTCGCTTGTGCCCAGCGTCGTAACGGCAAGGCTCTGTGTTTGCCCCCGTGTAAAAAGCGCCGAGCCGTGAGTTCTCGGAAGCACCGCGATCTCGCAGGTGATCGGGCGGAGCTCCTTAAAACCGCGCCCGTCGGGGCGCTTCTTTTTAACGATAATCAGATTTCGGATTTCTTCGCTCTCGAGCTCCTCAAAGGCGTGCTTAATCTGGGCCTCGTCATATTCCTCCGGATTGGACGCGAACTCCTTCTCTGCCCCGGAACAAAGCTCGGCATAAAGCTCGCGCCTCATTTCCTCACGCTCGGCCTTATCGCCGATGGCGTTCAGCTCAACAAACTTCCCCTTACAAATCTTTCTCGTAAGCTCTAAAATATCCTCCGGAGTCTGAGGCGCCTCAAAAACATCTTTCGGCCTGCCGCATTCGGCGGTTAACTTTTTCTGGACCTCTATTATCCCCTGTATCTCCTTATGGCCGAACTCAATAGCGGCCATCATCTCTTCTTCGGAAACAGCCGAGGCCCCGGCCTCAATCATCGCAACGGACTCTTTTGTCCCTACAACAATAAGATCGATACGGCTTTTCTCAAGCTCATCGTAAGTGGGATTAACCACATGCTTCCCGTCAATCAATCCCACCCTGACGGCACCGATAGGAATCGAATAAGGAATGGATGAAACCATCAGGGCGGCCGAGGCGCCGATTACGGCCAATATGTCGGGATTAATCTCGCCGTCCACGGAAAGAACGGTGGATGTAACCTGAACCTCGTTTGCGTACCCGTCTGGGAAAAGAGGACGTATCGGGCGGTCGATCAGGCGCGACGTTAAAATCTCTTTCTCGCTCGGCCTGCCTTCGCGCTTGAAATACCCTCCCGGAATTTTCCCGGCGGCGTATGTCTTCTCCCTGTAATCAACCGTCAGCGGAAAGAAATCCGCGCCTTCCTTAACTTCCTTTGCGGCCACAACTGCCGTAAGGACAACGCTCCCGCCGTATTGGACAGTCACGGCCCCGTCGGCGAGTTTTGCCATTCTTCCGACTTCAATTATCAACTCTTCTTTCCCAACTTTTGTCTTAAAACTCTTAATCACTTTAACACTCCTATCAAATTTAGCATCGCCGTCATTGCGAAATGTAGGGGCAGTTCCCTGAACGGCCCGACAATAGCGGCGCGTTTGGGAAACGCGCCCTACATGTTTGAGAATGCTTCGCTTCGCCGTGAAGTAAACACTTCACGGCTTCGCTCGCAATGACACTTGTTATTTACGTATCCCCAGTTTTTCGATTAACTTAGCGTAAGCCTCTTTATCTTTCCGCTTGATATAATCAAGCAGGCGCCGCCTGTGGCCTACCATCTTTATCAGGCCATAGCGCGAATGATGGTCTTTCTTATTGACCTTGCAATGCTCCGTAAGGTAATTGATCCTTTCCGTAAGCAACGCAACCTGGACAGCGGGAGATCCGGTATCCCCCTTCTTTGCCTGAAAATCCTCCATAATCTTTTTCTTTTTTGTCGTGTTTAATACCATTTCGCCTGCTCCTTTTAAGGTAATTCCCTTTCTAAATTATAAATAAGTGTAATGTAACGACACTAATGCTGCCTGAAGTATTTATCGGCTGTTTCCACGTCTTTTTTAATCTGATTTTTAAGATGATCCAAGTGCCTGAATTTCTTCTCCTGCCTAAGTTTTTTAAAGAAAGTCACTTCGAGCAGCTTGCCCCTCAGGTGCCCCCTAAAGTTTATAAGGTGGACTTCCGGCAATGGGTATTTTGCCTCCCGGGGCCCGATAGTCGGCCTATACCCGAGATTGAGCAGCGCCGGCACGTCCTTCTTTATCAGGTGCTCCTTAAATTCAAAGTTTTTCCTCAAAGAATAACGCGGATGCCTCAAAATACCGACGCGAACCAGATAGACGCCGGTCGGCGGCAGGGCCTCGCTGTGAGGATTAAGGTTTGCCGTGGGATAACCTATCTTCCGCCCGATGCGGCGCCCCGGAATAACATCGGCAAATATCGAATAACGCCTGCCGAGCATACGGCGCGCCTCGCCGAAATGTCCCTGTTCGATAGCCTGCCGCAAAAGCGTGCTCGATACGCGGCGCCCGCCTGCTTTTTCCGCATAAACAATCTTAAAACCGAAACCGAATTCATCTGCCAGGCGCTTCATGTCTTTCGCTCGGCCGGAACGGCCCTTGCCGAAATGCGCGTTAGAGCCGAGACATACCTCGCGCACCGGGAACTCGCCGGCCAGATAGCGCCTCGCAAAACTGCGGGGACTCATCAAAGAGAAAGAACTTTCAAACGGCAGCAATATGCAGCCGTCGATCCCGCTTCCGGCCAAAAGGCTTAACTTGTGAAGCGTCGAAGCGAGGAGCGAAACCCGCTTATCAGGATGAAGAACCTTTGCCGGATGCCGCGAGAACGTCAGGACATAAGCCTCGCCTCGAAGCGTTTTCGCCCTCGCGCGCAGAAAATCGAGTATCTTCTTATGGCCGCGATGGACGCCGTCAAAGTTTCCGATGCTCAGAACAACCGGACGCCGTGCCTTAAGCGGTAGCTGTGTATATACCTTCATGAGAAAATTTATGAAAATAACGCCTAAGCGCCTCGCCCGATGGGAGCGCCTTTAGGACGTCAACGGTAACGGAATCCGCTACCGAAAACGAACCGCTGGATGTCCTCCTAAGCGATTCGATATAGGCAAACGATCCGAGCTCCTCGCCCATATCGTTCACGAGGGTCCTCACATAGGTTCCTTTCGAGACCACGCACGAGAAATCAACGCAAGGAAGATGCACTTTAATAGCCTCAAATTTGTGAACCGTGATCGGCCGGGATTTCCGCTCTACCTCCTCGCCGCGCCGGAAAAGACGGTAAAGGGCCACGCCGTTAAATTTAATGGCTGAGGCCATGGGCGGAAGCTGTTCACGCGGACCGGTGAAACTTTGAAAAATATTTTTTATCGCCTCGTCCGTCACTTTATCAAGCACACCGCGCGCAATCACCTTCCCCTGAAGGTCGTGCGTGTCCGTCTTCGCCCCCAAAACCATCGTCCCTTCGTAGCCCTTTGTCTGAGAAGAAAAATATTGCGATGACTTGGTAAGGCGGCCTATGAGAAGAATGAGAAGCCCCGTCGCGTACGGATCTAATGTACCGGCATGGCCTACCCTTGCCAGCCGGAATCTTTTTTTCACAAACTGGCAGACGTCGTGAGACGTCCATCCGCGGGGCTTGTCTACTAAAAGAATTCCATCCATTGTTTTTCGTGTCAAACCTTACTCAGGGTCAAGGGGCAAGGGTCATGGGTCAAGGAGCCTTGACCCTTGCTACGTGACCCTTGACCCTACCTTTTTAACTGACGACTTACGACTTGTTGCCGAGCTTCTTTATCTCGCTCAAAATGCGCCTCGCCGCCTCGCTTATGCTGCCTTTAAAATTGCAGCCGGCGGCCTTCTTGTGGCCGCCTCCCCGGAAGACATTCGCGAGACGGTTAACGTTGAACTCTCCCTTTGACCGGAAAGAGATCCTCAAAGGACCATCTCCCTCGTCGGTAATAAAAAAAGCGACCTTAACACCGCGGATCATCCGGATAAAATCAATAAAACCCTCCGTATCCTCAGACGAAACTCCGTAGGTAACCATTTCGCTGCGATCCAGGCTTGTCCACGCGACTTTGCCGCCAAACTCATAATGAATGTTGTTAAGCAGAAAACTATAGAGGCAGACCTTCTCGCGTGAAAACGTCTCAGAGATCCGCTCGTTTAACTCCTCGATATTGAGACCGCCTTCTAAAAACTCGGCCACGATGCGGTGGGTCTTGGCAGTAGTGTTTCCGTAGCGGAACGAACCAGTATCGGTCGACATCGACACATAAAGATACTTCGACTCTTCCTTTGTGAGCTTAAGACGCAGAGAATGGGCAAGCTCATATATAATTTCGCCGCATGAAGAAGCGTTTTTATCGACGAAATTCACATCTCCGAAAGACTCGTTGCTGATATGATGATCAAGGTTGATTACCGTCATACCCGGCTTAATATGACGGGATACACGGCCTATCCGCTCCTCGGAAGGACAATCCACAACAAAGCAGGTATCGAAAACGAATTTCCCGTCATAATTCTTTTCCTCAACCCACTCGTGTTTCCCGAGGAAACCGAAACGGTCCGGCAGCGGATCCTCGCACAAAATAAGAACTCTCTTCCCTAAACGTTTAAGGATGGAGCGCAGGGCTAGAAGCGTCGACACCGAGTCGCCTTCCGGATTTATGTGGGAGGTAATCAGAAACGTTTTCCCCTTGCGGATTGCTTCGCAAATGCGGGATAAACGGTTACTCGGTTTCTTTTTCCGAGTGAATTTTTTTGATGATTTCTTCAATGCGTATGCTTCCTTCTATTGATTCGTCTAATTTAAATGACAGCCTCGGCGTGCACCTTAATTGTATAACACTTGCGATCTCCCTCTGCAAATAACCGGCTGATCGCTCAAGCGCGATCTGCGTGCTTTTGCGTACTTTTTCATCGCCAAGCACACCATAAAAAACCTTCGCGAATTTCATATCGTGGCTGACCTCGACGCGGGTCACGGTAGCGAAACCTACCCTCGGGTCCTTCAGCTTTTTCTGTATCAGGCTGCCAAGCTCGGCACGCAATAGCTCCTGAAGTCTTTCAACTCTGTTTCGTCGCATGTTTGAATCCTTTTCGGCAAACGTAAAATACAAAGCGAAAAATGCAAAATTGAAATTAAAAATTTAAAAGTTTCTTAAGCTAATTTTAAACTTTAATCTTTGGTTTTGCGCTTTTCATCTTGCGCTTTGCGTTCACTTACAACTTACATAAACTCCAAATGCTGATCTAGGACTTCGACCCGGCGAATGCCGCGAACCAGATCGGCTATCTTATCCAAACAACGGTTGATGTGCTGTTTATCATCCCCTACCATCACCACCGCAACAGTGGATGCCTGCCACAGGTCTTTTCCGTCCACCTCCGAGCAGGAAACATTAAAACGATCGCGGATTTTGTCAACAAGGCTCTTAAGAACGAAGCGTTTCGCCTTCAGGGACTGGGATTCCGGAATAATTATGCGAAGCTGAAGACACCCGATCAACATAAAACTTGCCCCGTTGCAGATAGGAAACGCCAAAGGCGTTTCCGTCTGTTTGTAACCTGATTTGTTTACTGACCAGGTTTTCCGTATAAACAATAATATTTGTAAACCTACCGCTAATCTGCAACGGGGTTAAAGCTTGCCCGCAACCTTTTCTATGCGATAAGACTCCACAATGTCGCCTTCGCAGAGATCGTTAAAACCCTCGAACGCCAAACCGCATTCGTATCCCTCCGTCGCTTCCTTAATGTCGTCCTTAAAACGCCTGAGAGAAGCGAGCCGGCCGTCAAAGATCACAATACTGTTTCTCACGATCCTCACGCGGTGTGTCCGGGCGATACGCCCTTTCAAAACCACGGCGCCGCCTATTGTACCGACCCTCGAAGACTTAAAAATCTGACGGATCTCCGTTTTCCCCTGAAATACTTCGCGCGAGGTCGGTTCCAGCAACCCTTCCATAGCCTTTTTGATATCCTCAACCGCCTCATAAATAATACTGTAAAGTCTCACATTGACGCCTTCGTGGTCTATTATGGCTTGTGCCGGCGCATCGACCTTTACGTGGAAACCTATGACGATGGCATCGGACGCGGCCGCAAGCATAATATCGGACTCGTTAATGCCACCCACGCCGCCGTGAATCACAACAAGCTTAATCTTGGAACCGCTCAAGCGCCCGAGTTCTCCCACCAGCGCCTCGATCGAGCCTTGGGCGTCGGCCTTGACGATAAGATTGAGCTCTTTTATCGTCCCTTGCGCGATCCGCGTATAAAGGTCATCAAGCGAAAGGTGCTTGGCATGTTCGCCCGAGATGGCGCGTTCCCTTACTTCAAGGGCGCGCTTTTCCGCTATTGAACGGGCCTTCCTTTCATCCTCCACCACATAAAACTGATGCCCCGCATCGGGCACACCGGAAAGGCCGAGTATCTCAACCGCGTATGAAGGCCCCGCCTCCTTGACCGTTTTGCCGCGGTCATTGTGCATTGCCTTCACCTTGCCATAATGCGGGCCACAGATTACGGGATCGTTTAAGCGAAGCGTGCCGCGTTGAACAAGCACCGTCGCCACAGGCCCATGGCTTTTTGTAAGCTTGCCCTCGAGGACAACCCCCTGGGCAAGACGATTAGGATTTGCTTTAAGCTCCAGAATTTCGGCCTCGAGAAGCAGCATCTCCAAAAGGTCTTCGATACCCTTTCCTGTCTTCGCGGAAACGTTGACGCAAATAGTTTTGCCACCCCATTCTTCGGCTACGAGATCCAGCTTTTGGAGTTGTTTCTTAACGCGCGCGGGATCCGCCGTCGGCAAATCCGCCTTATTGACCGCCACGACGATAGGAACACCCGCCGCCCGAGCGTGGTCGATCGCTTCAACCGTCTGGGGCATCACGCCATCGTCCGCCGCCACGACAAGGACAACCACGTCCGTAACGTTCGCGCCCCTTGAGCGCATCGCCGTGAACGCCGCGTGTCCCGGCGTGTCGAGAAAAGTGACATGGCCCTTGTTCGGTATCTCCACCACATAGGCACCTATATGCTGCGTAATGCGCCCCGCTTCGCGTTCCACCACGTTGCTTTTTCTTATCGCGTCAAGAAGCGAGGTCTTCCCGTGATCGACATGCCCCATAAGGGTAACCACCGGGGACCTCAACGTCAATTTGGAAGGATCATCCTCCTCCTCGTGCTGTTTTATTACTTCCTCCTCTTCGGAGGGAATTTTCTCGATCGTCTTGCCGAACTCGCCCGCTATTTTCAAAACAATATCTTCGCTCAGCAACTGGTTGACGTTGGCGAATACCCCCATCTTCATCAGGTTCTTGATTAAATCTGCCGGTCTTATATTAAAATTAGCGGCGAGAGAACCCACGCTGATGGGCAGGCGAATCCTTACCACCGGCAGGGCCGGCGCCGGAGCTTTTTCTAGTGGAATGACTGGGGGCGCAACGGCAGGGATAACTTTCTTCTCGGCTGTGGGTTTTTCTATAACCGCCGTGGCGGAAGCCTTTGGCGGCGACGGCTTTTGTTCAACTGCCGGAGCGGGTTTCTTCGCTGTAGCGGATTTTGCTTCGACTGCCTGAGCGGGTTGTTTAAGGGCAACCGGCTCAACTTTCTTAGGCGGAATAACTTTTTTCTCGAGTACTACCTCCGGGGTTGGCTTCGGAGGGGACGCGGAAACGATTTTTACCTTTTGCGCCTTGACAGTCTTTACGACTTTTTGCGTCTTTATGGCCTTTGAGGGCTTCGCCGTCTTGGACGTCTTTGCGGCTTTCGGCTTGCCGTCATCCGCCTTCTTCGATTTTTTGACGCTCTTGCTGTTTTTCATATTTAAATTCCGTACTTAGTTCATCATAGTTCGCGTATCTTTATGTACCTGGTACCGGGTCCGCGGGTTCCGCAATAATGTACCTGGTACCGGATTCACGGGTCCGGTACCGGGTACATTATTGGTACTGTACGCTGTACAATAATTTATTTGCCCTTTTCTTCGCTCTCCGGAGCCGGACTCTCAGGCTCAGCGGGGCTTTCTTCGGGCTGAACGGCCGGTATTACCGGCAGTATTCCCCCTTTCGGCCCCAGAATAGCCTTGTGCGCGGCGGCAAAAATTTTCTCCGCGGTTTTTGGGCCTATACCATCTATCTTCGCGAGTTCCTCTGGAGATGACTTTAATATATCTTTGATTGACTGTATGCCCGCGGCGCGCAACATCTCTTCTGTCTTCTCGCCAACGCCCTCAAGATCGCTTAAAGGTATCCGCTGGCTTTGGCTGCGGACATCGAGTTTCCAACCTGTTAATTTGGACGCCAGCCTTACGTTCTGCCCTTTCTTCCCGATGGCGAGAGACAGCTGATCGTCCGCCACCATAACATTGGCCTGCTTCTCGGCGCTGTTAAGCTTGATTTCCGCAATCTCGGCGGGGCTTAAGGAATTGCGGATATAAGCCTCCGTATCGTCCGAATAGCGAACTATGTCGATCTTCTCACCGCCCAATTCCCTCACGATATTCTTGACGCGCTGGCCCCGCATGCCCACGCAGGACCCTACGCAATCAACCTTGTCGTCGCGAGAGAGTACCGCAATCTTCGTCCGTGAGCCGGCTTCGCGGGCGATGGCCTTGACTTCCACTATGCCGTCGTGGATCTCGGGCACCTCGAGTTCGAATAATTTCTTAACTAAATTCGGATGAGAGCGCGAAAGTATAATCTCGGGCCCGCGGTTTGTCATCTTTACTTCCGTCACGTAGGCGCGGATCGAATCGCCCTGGCGGTACCTGTCTTTGGAGTACTGCTCCCTTAAAGGGAGTATCGCCTCGGTCTTACCGAGGTCGACGGTAATGGCTTTCTTGTCGACCGTGTGGACGGCGCCGGAGATAATATCGCCTTCCTTGTGGGAAAACTCTTCGAATATGGATTCGCGCTCGGCCTCGCGGATTTTCTGGATTATGACCTGCTTCGCCGTCTGCGCGGCAATCCGGCCGAAATCAGGGTGAAAAACCTCTTTGCCCTCCTTCAGGATTTTAATCTTCCCCGTCGCGGGATCGATATCGATGTCATAGTTTTCGTAATCCTGGAAGGTCTTTCTGCAGGCCGAAAGAAGGGCGCTCTTCAAAGCGCTAAGGATAACTTCTTTGCTTATGCCCTTTTCCTTCTCGATGTACTCAAGACTGGCAAGAATCTCGTTTGTCATAAGTGTTTATCCCTTTATAACCGTATGTCGTTGTACTCCGATTACTCTTTGGGATAGGCCGGACATTCCCTGCCTACCGGCAGGCAGGTTGTCCGGCAAACTTTGCGGGGTCAGGAGACCCCGCCTATCCACGATGGTTAATCCTACCATAAAATCAAAAAGTGGGCTGAACCTCTGAGCCCACTTTCCACACTCTAAAATTTTTTGCTAGCTCTATGTGCTATATTATAACCATCTGCCGCATTTGTCAAGCCAATTTGTATTATGCATCATATTATGCAGCAAGCAGTTACAATATTTGAGCGAAACTAAACGTGCTTTAAATCTTCGGCCGCCTTTCTTATAGGATCGGCTAAATCCGGCCTTAAATCACCGATCGGAAGCTCCGAAAGCCGCAGTGCGACTTTTTGGACTTTTTCTTCGTGTTCATTTACGAGTTTAAAGACCCGGTTAAACTCACCGGCGACCTCTTGGAAGAAATCGCCTTCGCGAAGCTTCACTTCCCTAGGGGTCTCCCCCGTATCCGCCCAGCGCCTGAGGGTTATATGGAAGCGGTAAACCGGTCCCGCTACACGGTGGAGAAAGACAATGCCGCAAATCCCGGCCACCACAATGCTGAAAAACATCGCGAGGCTGACGCGCACGATGAGCAGATAATTGACTTCGGAAAGAACCTCATAAGGGCTCACCTTCCCTATGCGATAGGGCGAACCGAGGAACCCTTGTTTCAGCGTATAGTGAATGATGAAACCGACAACGAGCGACGAGAGCATCATTATTATAATAATGAGCATCGTATACTCGCGCTGAAGCGGCTTATTTATGAGGATATTCTTGACCTGCCTTTTATATTTATATTCCGGCATTAGCAGCCCTCCATTATAGATTTATTAACAGATTTTCCTTATTTTATCGTCAAAAATACGTATCTCTTTAAACTATTTATTATCTTTATGTACCTGGTACTGCTTCAATAATGTACCTGGTACCGGATTCACGGGTCCGGTACCAGGTACATTATTGTGGTCTCAAGCTACATAAAGGCTAAATCTTTCTGAGCGTCGCGATAATAGAATCGACCTCGGCGCGCTTTTTCTCATCGTTTATCTCGGCCTTATAGCGCTCAAGCATGCCGATTAGGCGTTCCGCGTCACCGTGCTCCTCCTTGAGGCGGAGAACGATAGTGTTAAGATCCGCCGCTAAATCCTTCAGAAAATCAGTCTGCCTGAATTTAACCTCATTGGGTAGCTCGCCTTTCGCGATGTGTTCAAGGAGGCGGTGCAGGCGGTAAGCGGGGCCTGCCACGCGGTGAATGAGGTAAATCCCCAAGCCGCCCGCGATTATGAAGCTCGGGATAAAAATCCAGCCGATTTTATAGAGGAGGTCTTCTTTTATCTTTGAGAGTATTTCGTAAGCACTGGCGGTCGATTTACTCAGCATTACCGTCCGGCGCGTGTCTTCGATTGTGATGCGGATTGAGATAAAAATCAGGATAAACGTTACGACGAGGATTATAACGATTACAAGGGCGTAAAACTTTTGGAGGGATGGTACGATTAAAAGGTGGGACAGCGACCGGCGTTCTTCTTTTCTCTCTTCCATGAGGGGTATGATAATACAAAACGCTGGCGTTTGCCAGTTTAAATTTTATGCTGCACGCGCCGCGCGCCAGACGCCCTGGAAGGTATTGTAGATTCCGCTGAGGAGTTCGCGCACACCGCTGACTATAATCGAGAAGCGGTAGTTTATACCCTTTTGCATCCTCGAGATAAGGTTATCGCCTATCCTATCTTTGAGGAGAGCGAAGATACGGTCTTTTATATCGGTTAGGCCTTTTGACTTAAAGTAGCCCGACCAGTAGCCAAGGGAATGCCCCAGCGCAAGTTCAAGGATACGGGCGCCTTCTACTACCCTTTCATCTTCCCTATCCTGAAGCAAAGAGTAATCGATAGCGACAAGTTGGTTTATGCCTTCTACTGAGAGCCTATCTAACACAGGTTCAGGGGCAATTACCGAGATAAAGTCATAGAGGTCTGTTAGTGTTTTTATCGTGTTCACGCCTGCGATAGTGCGGGCGAGTTTATAAAGCTCAGGGCTGCGGCCTGTGGTTATCATCGAATCGGCTATGGATTCCGACTTTTTAACTTCTATAAACCTTACCCTCTCAGCAAAGTCCGAGAATATAATCTTGAGTTTAGGTATATTCTCATTGCCTTCGTTGTGAAAGACGTAATAGTATTCATTCGGATTATCCGTAAGCATGGTCTTTATAAATTCTCTTTGGGACTCCGTACGCACAGAATCATAGGTAAGGAAGTTAATTGCGAGACCTTTATCTTTGGTGTTAAGGAGTTCCGAGAGACCCGTGAGAGTCTTTGCAGCTTCGGGCGAGAAGCCTCGATTAATAAAGTAATCGACATTAAGCGCCGAAGGCATCCTCGATATAAGGCCGGACTTTTCCTCCGGGAATAATGTTTTAAGCAACTCTTTAAACGCTTTAGAATTTGTTTCTTGTATATCTATAGGAAGAACATTCGACGCGAATGCCTGAGTCGCGCCGAGTATAGTCCCGAGCGAGCGGCTGGTAGATTCACTCGTCAGTCGCCAGTTGCCAGTCGCCAGTTGTCCACTGGAAACTGGGGTCTGGGAACCTAGTACTATTTTCTCCTCGCCCAGCGAGCGGCCGGAATTCGTGTAGTGAGTCGTGCGTCGTGCGTCGTGCGTCAAAAGTTCAACCGGCTCACCGGCTAACAGGCGCACTGGCGCACCAAAAACGCCCAGCGAGCGGCCGCCCTGCCCGGCTTTAGGCTTTCGGATTTTAGCCTTTTCCAATGCTTCTTTAAGGAGACCTGCGAGCGGCGTTACGGCGACCGAAGGTCTGGCCTTGCTTGTTTCCACAGCCTCGCCGACCTTTCTAATTAGCGTAAGCCGAGGCCACCTAGAACTGCCTACCTCACCTATTTCATCAACCCTTGCAATAAACTTTTCACCTTGCTGAATCGCGTCGTAGCCTAAACCCTCAATATTTTTAATAGAGACAAAACACAAAACCTGTCCTCTAAACAACACCTTAAATCCTGAAATTTTATTATCAGAACCATACCTTGCCTCTTCTAAAATCACTACTTCCACTCTTTTCCCTAACTCTTTCGCGTTGGCAAGCTCATCCCACGCAGCGCGATAAGCAGCCGTAACCTGTTTGGTTTGCGACGGTACCGGTTTCGCCTCCCCTCCGCAAACTTTTCTTCTAATATCGTCATCCTCCCTAGCGCTATATTCACCTAGGCTCCTGCCGAGCTGGCTTGCTGAATCTTGGGTATTTTCGCATAACAAACCGAAACCATACAGGGTTCCTGCAATCTTTTCCCTCGAATGTTCATAAGAAAATTGGACAGATTCGGGTGTAAACCAAGCGAGCTCAATACCTCCGTTGCTGTTAAAGGCGAGCACAAAATCTGATTGGCCTCTTCCAGCATTATCTTTCGCGCCGCTTTCATCCCGCTTCGATATTGACTCATCCAAACGTGAAAAGCCGTGCGTATGACCAACGGCCGAAGCAAAACGTCCAAATATAGGTCTTGAGGTATCTTCTAAACAGGAAGTGATGACAACTTTTGGGTAAGGTGCATTTTTCGGATTGATTATACTAAACCCCATCTCAAGCTGTCCTACTTTGCGCTGAAGCGAACAAATCTCATCCAAATTACTAAATGGCTTTGTGACAACAGGGATTCCCATACGCAGCGACTTAAACGCATTCGCATCAATGCCTGTCTCGAGTTGAGGTAGATTTTCCCATACAAACTGACTAAACTCATTTATTGCTGAGGATGCCGGACGAGTATCAAATAAGAATGCGCTCTGAAACGCTTGTTCAGCTTTATACGCGGCACCATAAACTTCTTCTGTCGCCCCCAGTGTTGTATCCGGATCTAATTTTTCAGGAAATATCATAACTACAGAAATTAGCAAGCGTAAGAACTTATCCCGGAATTTTGCCTTGTCTGCGTCTTTCAAAGATGCATACGCGCGCTCCATTTCATAAATCAGGTCTTCGACATTAGTCTCACAAAGTGCGACCTCAATCTGAAATCTTTCCTCGTCGCCCATCGTCTTTTTAATTTTTTTGACAATCAGCTCCAGTCTTCCGGCCAATTTTTTGAACCTTTCTGCCTTCGTCTTCTCCCCCAACGAGCGGGCGAGCTGGATTATGGCTTGCTTGGCCTTCGCAACTTCTTTTTCAAGTTGAGGAGTATCGCTTTTTAGCACGAACGCATTATAGGATCCCGCATATTCTTTTTTCTCACCATTCTGCAAATCACAGAGGCTTCTAACAATAATATGGACATCGGGCTTATTACCTCTAAGCTTCCTCGCAAGCTCAAGACCGCTCATTCCCGGCATATTAACATCCGTGATTACTATGTCAAAGGGACCTTCCTTCTTAAATTTCTTCAGGGCCTCCTCGCCGTTCGATGCCATACTAATTTCCAAAGATTTATCATCTGTAAAGATTGTTCGTACCGACTCACGCGCAACTTCATGGTCATCTACAACCAAAACTTTAAACTTCATCTCGCCCAGAGAAAAACCGACGGTAAGTTTTGCCTGCAAATGCCTTACCTTGGATAACGCAGATTTGATTACCCCTTTTCTTTCCTCCAGAGCCCGTGTCTTATCGATTCGCGTTTTTATCCTAACTAGTTGGGTCTTAAACCCGCCCTTCCGGACAAACGCAGCCATTGAACTATTAACTGTTCCCTTTATAGAGTTCCACGTCTCATCATTTATCGCTAAACCCTCTTTGAAAAGAGCTCTTTGAAAATAACCTTCGAGCAATTTCAATTCAGACGCCATTTGCTGTTTCTCGTTTTCGGAAAGCTGCCCGCTCCCTTTTTCCGCATTCCTGCCCAGCGATGAGCC
>JAQTRP010000020.1 GCA_028711765.1 Candidatus Omnitrophota bacterium
ATTGCACAAAGAGGCTTTACCAACCCCAGAGATACGACAGTTCCGGGAGGCTTACTTACGAAGAGGGCGGGGTATGCGATGCCTCGGGTACAAAGCTTTATGCCTATGTCGAGAGGGGATTCGGCTATAATGGCCAGAGCTTATCGAAATATACTCAGCTTATATACCTTCCCGATAAAAGCGTCCTGACGCTGTCTTGCTCTAATAATAAGGTGACCATCTCAGGTTCTCTTGTTACCGAGAAAATATCCATCTACCGCACCTTTAATAACGTAAGCCCCCAGACGAAGCTTATTTTCGCTCGTGATGGTGAGGATGAAATATCATCCGATATATCCGTTATATCGCCTTACGAACGCACTCGCTGCGGTTCTTACCAGATATGGACATATAGCAGGAAATTTAATGCCTACGGTAATGTGAACTACGAGGCAGCGCTCATAAAAGATAGTAAGGGAAATATTTTGTACAGGACCGTTCGCTCGAGTTTTAGATACGACATAAATAAGAAACTTACCTATTACATTGAAACTATGGTTTTCGCGGATGGGCATAGTCTTAAGGCTGTATTCAATAAATCGACACTTACCATAACCGGTTATTACGGCGGAAGCGCTGTGCTTATAAAGAAGGTCATATCCAATGTGGCAGAAAACGAAAGACTCATCTTCCCGTCGAAGGATTACTTTATTCTCCTTAACCAGGTGACGGGCAGTCACCGTATTTTAAATTTGGACGGCGTAGTACTCAACGATTGCGACGGTGATTGTATACCGGATATTTATGACACCGACAATGATAATGACGGTATCGTAGATGCACAAGATACCTATCCTTACGATCCCTTGAATAACACGTTTCCTATATATGATGAATCCGGTAACGTGATTACACTTCCTGTACTTACCAATAATCCAAACCTTTCTTTTTATTATAACGCTCAGCCCGGCGCAAAGACTCTTTATACGCTAACACTCACCGAGGGCGTGAATAACTTTACTGTTACCAGGTATGACTATAAGAATAATCCCATTTCAGCCGCATTTTCCGTAATGCTTGATGCGATTCTTCCCGAGGGGAAAATTGTAATAAACAGAGGCGGTTCTGGTACCAATAGCTCTGTCGTAACACTTTATCTTACGGCTACGGATTCAGCCTCGGGGATTGACAAGGTTTCCTTTTCAAACGACGGCATTACATACAGCGATTGGGAAGATTTTGCGCCCGAACGTTCGTGGCAGCTTTCTCCGGGAGACGGAACTAAGGAGATAAGGTACCGCATACGGGATAAAGCCGGCAACATCGCGATTTACTCTGCCACAATTATTTTGGACACGGTTCCATCCCACGTTGTTTTTACATCGCCTGCCATCACAAATAATCCTGATTATGTCCTTACATATACTGTAGGTGGTGTGGAAAAGAGCCGGAATTTCACACTCGTGCAGGAAGGGGAAAATATCCTAACCGTTACCGAAGAGGAATGCACGTATGAATATATAGTTACCCTTGATACAATCGGTCCGGAGATCGTTGCTACCTCACCGTACATAACCTATTCGCCGGATTACATGCTTACGTATACTGTGAACAGTGAGCCACATCAGAATCAGTATACGCTGGAGCCGGGCAAAACCACGTTTACAATAAGCGAAACTGACGAGGTGGGAAACGAGACTGTGTTTAATTACGATGTTTACTATGTCATTCCGGAGCAGCTTGATCTTGCGCTCGAGTATTTCAGCTCAGAACGGAACAATACTAGTTATGCCGCCATTAACATAATCGACGGCGACGTCTCCTATGGCCACGGATGGTGGTCGGCTCACAATTATACACCGGATGCTATTTATCCCCAGGAATTTATTATTGATCTTCAGGGCGCATATATGGTTACGGAGATAATATTTGACACACATGTTGATGGTTGGGGAACCGCGCCGTATACGTATTCTGCGAAGAATGTTCGTGTCTCTGCAACCAACAATGGGGAAGATTGGTTTGAGCTTGGTGATTTTATTCTTGAGCGAGACCTAAATGGCCAGAGTTTTTCTCTGGATGGATGTTCTATGCCTGGAGGCGAGGCAACAAAACTGAAGGTTGAGATTCTATCTGGTTATGCTCGTTATTCTTGCGAGGTCGCTGAGATTACAGTCAAGGGTATTCCCGCCGGTTTTACGATGACGTCGCCGCTCCTTACCAACGAACAAAATTATCTTATGACGTATAGTTTCAACGGGGCAGCGTTAGAACGTAACTTCACGCTTACAGAAGGCGAAAATGATTTAACCATCACCGAGTATGATCATTTAGGCGTTGAACATACGTTTAATGTAACTGTGACCCTTGATACAGTACCGCCGCAGCTACTTTCGGTTGATCTTGCCGAAGGCATTACCGTGGGAGTTCCGTATACGGTAGTTACCTGTGAGGTGGATGATCAAGGAGTAATGAAAACAGCGCTATATGAAGCTCAACTTGTTGAGGGAGCGAATACTGTTGATATTGTAGTGTATGATGCTGCGGGGAATCCTTCAAACACTATAACAAGAAACGTTACTTATACACCCGTCGTTGATCTTGAGGAAAATTACAGGCTTCTTCGGGAGCGTTTCATCGGGGAAAATGCGAGGTTCTTCCAAGAGGGCGTAGGCATAGATCCAAACACAGGATTTCCCGTTGATTTTGTTTATAACGAGGGCGCTTCTTCGGCTTCGTGGACACAACCTACGTCGATAGGGTTTTATTTGGAGTTTCTGGTTAATGTTATCACAAGGAGAACCGATGTAGATTTTCTTACGCAGTCTAATGCGATAATTCAGGCCAGAAAGGTATTGGATAGCCTCCTCTATATTCAGGAATCCGAGACTCGCGTAAACGGCGAGGGCCAAACGGAGTATTGGAGCTTCAAGGGGCTTATTCCGTGGTTTAAAGTGTGCTCCGAATTCAAGCCTGACAAAACGGAAATTGCGATTCTGGACAATGTCAATTTAACCCATAGCATAGCTTGTTTTCTTGGAGCGCTTGAGCGGGCTAATTTACACACAAACATCGCCACGGATATTTATTTGGAAGCTCAGACATTCTTGGATAACCAGAGAGAGGGATATCAGTATTTTGCGAACAACCTCAACGAGGGATTGCTTCCCGGTGCTTATTATATGGACACGGGGCAATTCCATGCTAGTTATAGGATTGACCGTTTTGGAAGTGAGATCAGGGCATCCCTGCCTTTTATTATCGTGTATTTTGACCTTCCAAGTAATTTCTGGGAAAATCTTGATACTACAACGAATTCTCCATTGGCAAGATATTTTACTCAAGAAGGCAGGGTTCTTGAGACATTTTCAACGTGGGATGGCGGAGGTTTTCAGTATTTCTGGCCTATGTTGAAAGCGCCGGAAGAAGAAATTGCAGGTGTAAGCGGCGCGCTTTACAACGCATTTCTTGCACAGGTAGATTATATGAATAGGTGGGGGCTTCCTGGTTTCGCATCAGCCTCGTCGCTTCCACCTCCCTATAGCGGATATGGAGGAGCGATTGGCAACAAATTTTTGAAAGAAAGGTATGGCAGCTCGTTTGAAGGGGTTGGCTCGGTGTACAGTCTCGCATCTGCTTTCAGGCTTGCACCCGAATTTGTACTGTCGCAACTTGAAACGATCGAGAATAACTTTCCCGGTATCAAGGGATCGCTTGGATTTTACGATGCAGCCCGCTCAAGCGGGGAAGTCAGCCAGTACTATTATGCGATTGACCAAGGAGCATTCTTGCTGGGCCTTTTAGGTTATGGTGCCGGAGATTTCAAATACTGGATGGAGAACAAGGGCTTATGGCAGACTTATGAGAATCTCTATAATGTGTTTGATTTCGGTATCAGCCAGGCGTATGAGGAGCTTCCCGAACCACCGCTTTCTTACAATATTTATGATCAATACGTGACCACAGGCGATCTTTACTCTTCTGGTATGTATCCTCTTAACGCTTGGGCCAGTTTTGTGATAAGAGAGGAAACGCCCGAGGGAACTTATCGCTATACCGTTAATGATCCCGGAGGTTGGTGTGGAGGCAATATAGTGCCTGCTATTAATATTGCCCAGTATCCCTTTCTAACTTTGCAAATCAGAAATGTTTCCGGGTTATCCGTTAATAATATCTATCTTGAGATGAAAGGTTTCTCCGCTTATCATGAACAAATAACACTAGAAGGAAGTGAGTGGTATACAATCCAGTTTTTCCTTCCTGACGCTTTGGATGTTGCCGCGAATATTTTAACATTTGCGCAACCGGGCGGCGATTTTGAAGTGCGAAGCATCAGCTTTAGTAATGTGGAAATGTTTTACGGGGATTATCCGCCTACGGTTGTAATGACGTCGCCCTCGACCACTAGCGGAGAAAATTACACCCTTAGTTATCAGCTTAACGGTATCGCGTACACGGAACCGGTTCTTCTTGATTTGGGCGAGAATACGTTGACGCGTATTTTCCACGATCCTTGGGGTCGCGAATACGAATATCAGTTTACTATAACCCGAGAGCTATAAACCGCAATCTAAGTCCTCAGAAATGGCAAAGAAGACAAAAGGACTGGTAATTGTTTTTACCGGTAACGGCAAGGGGAAGACGACCGCCGCGCTCGGTATGGCCCTGAGGTTTGTCGGCCACGGCAAGCGGGCCCTGATTGTCCAGTTTATAAAGAACCTTCCTTATGGTGAGGTAAGGGCGGCGCGCAGATTCGGGAAAAGCCTTGTTATCAGGCAGATGGGGGCCGGTTTTTGCCGTTTCGGGACTGGTGAGGCCATTAAAAAGCATAAGAGGCTTGCGGAGAAGGCCCTTAGTTTTGCTGTAAGGGAAATTAAGTCGGGGCGCTATCATCTTGTGGTGCTGGATGAGGTAAACTGCGCAGTTCATTTCGGGCTTGTCAAACTTCGGTCTGTGCTTGAGGTTATACGTCTGAAACCCAAATCTCTGCATCTTGTATTGACAGGCCGGTGGGCGCCCAAACCCATTTTGAAAAAGTCCGATCTTGTTACCGAAATGAAAGAGGGGAAGCATCCTTACAGGAAAGGTGTTAAGGCCCAGAAAGGGATAGAGTTTTAAAACCCTTGACTTAAGGGGGTGTTTGAGTAAAATTAGACACCAATCCGCCATCGGCGGGTAAGGAGAGCTATTATGGAAGAGAATAATAAATATTCAACGTCGGCTAAGGCCGCCAAGGAAACAGATAGTGTTGTTGAAGACGGCAAGTTTTTCGCGGCTATCGGGTACATATCGATATTATTTCTTGTCCCTCTTATCCTGAAGAAAGACAACAAGTTCGCTCTATTTCATGGCAAGCAGGGTTTGGTTCTGTTTATCCTTGAGGTCGCGGCAGGGATAATCAAAATCATTCCTATTATAGGTGACGTCGTTTTTACGCTCGCTTTTGTCGTATGCGGCATTTTGTCGTTAATGGGTATAATTAAAGTACTTATGAACGAATATTGGGAAATGCCGGTTGTCTACGATATTGCCAGCAAAATCACGATTTGAGCGTAAAGACAGCAAAATATAGATTTTAGCATGAAAGCCGTCCGGCAAGAGGGACGGCTTTCTTAGTCTTGGCTTAAAAAATATGGCCGGCTCTGTTGACTGTTGCGGTAAAGTAGGCTAGAATTAACTGTTTATTCTCCTTCGCCGAATACACCAGCTTCAGCCCGGTGATAAAGGCGAAGGAGAACTGCTGCGAAGCTCAAAACGAAAGTTTTTGAGCGAAGCAGAGTATGGCTTCGGAGCAATGAACCTCTCCGGAGAAACATTGAAGATACTCCGCCATTTATGGCGGAGAGGTTCATCCAGATAGAGCAATCTCCGGGGGGAGAAAGAGAAAGTTTAAGCGAATGCTCTTAAAGAAAGCCCGCAAGGAAAAGACTCACGCTGACTGGGGCCTTATAATAAAGGACATTTCTCATGCGGTTGCGAAGCAGGAGATTGTCGCGAAAATAAGAGAAACCCTTCCCTTAACAGGCGAAGAAGCCTCAGACCTTCTAAACAGCATACCGATCGTCCTCTTGGATAGTGTTTCATCCGATGAGGCACGTCGCGCCCGTGAATTCTATCATGTTGAAGGATCAGAGTTTCTGATTACCAACGACTCCGATATCAAAAGACGATGTTATAGAGCCGTATGGCCAGCCTCTCCCGATTTGGGTTTCCTCAGCAAAGTGGTGTTGCCGGACAAAGATTCGGCTAAGGGCATCGAACTTAAGCCGGAATCAATGAAAGAGGTTCTTTCTGCCGAACAAGCGATCCAGGCGATAGAAAAGGAAATCGAGACGAAGCAGAAGAAACCCAGCGCTTACGATATGGAATCGCGCAAAAACGAGGAGGCCGGGCGGAAAGAGCGCGAGTTAAGCGAAAAACTTACCCGCGAGATGAACCAGCTTAAGGAACGCGCCAAGGATCTGGAAAAACAGTTAGAACGTGAGCGGTCAGAGTTGAGGCAGGAGGTCGCGTTAAAGACGAAGGATTTCTCGAAGGTTAACGAGGAAACACAGCTCCTCCGCCGGGCCTTGAGCGAAAAGGAAGGGGCCCTTGAGAATGCGTCTAAGACAATGTCGGTTTTGGAGCGCCGCGCGAAGGAGCTCGAGGCCGCATTAAAAGATCGCGGCCAGACAATCGCCCGTTATGAAGTTGAGGTTAAGCGATTTCAGGAAGAGGCCCAGACAGTTAAACGCACCGTAGACATTCTTATGGGCGAGACCGCCTCATTAAGTAAAGAAAAGGACGGGCTGCTCAAGAAGGAATCTGAGCTGTTGAGCGAGCTCAAGGCGCATAAAAAGGAAACGGCAGAGAAGCTTGATCAAAAGGAAAAAGAATCGCAGTATTACGAAGAGAGGATTCGCGGGCTCGAGGACGAAAAGAATTCGTTCGAACTTTCCATCGGCGATCTCGAGAGGGAAATCAAGGCGATTAACGAAGAAAAAGAGGGTTTTACGCGCGGTTTCAACGAACAGAGAGAGCACCTCGAAACGGAGAACAAGACTCTCGGCCGCGAACTGGAGGAGCTTAAACGGCGCTTCGCGGAGGAGAACGGGGCGAGAAAACGTTTAGAAGAAGATTTGGAGCGCGGGAGGAAACGCCTTGAAGAAGAAAACGGGCTTTTGCGTTCGAAGCTAAGCGGATTAGAAGAAGAATTCGATCAGGCGAAGAAGGAGCGCGAGCGTTTAGTCGTCAAGTTTGACGGCGAGAGGCTGCAACTTGAGGAGGAAAACCGCTCGCTCCAGCACCTGGTCGACAGTCTAAGGGAAGAGCACGGTAAGCTTTCGCGGGAGCGCGAAAGAATCATTGAGGATAGCCAGCGCCAGGAGAAGGAGCTTCACGATAACTTTGCCAAAGAAAAGACGGCCGTAGAGAATACCCTGAAAGAAAAAGACGCCCTGCTGGAAGAGAAGGAATCAGCCTGCGACGAGCTTAAAGTTTCACTCGAGAACCGCCAGAGAAAACTTTTGGAGCTCAAGGAAGAGTTTCAAAAGACCCGCGATCTGTTCGAAGACAGGCTTAGGGAGAAGGACGCCTCAATTTTTGATATGAGCGAACAGACTGATCGTTTAAGGGGTGCCATGAAGGAACTTGAGGAACGCCACAAAAGTCTCGAGGTGCTCCATACGGAGATGCGCAATGAGAAGGATCGCCTGTTAAAAGTTCAGACCGACAGGAATCAGGATTTGGCCGCAAGATGCCAGCAGCTCGAGCGAGAGCTTGAGTCCGCGCAGCGCCAGATTAAAGAGTTTAAGCTGCAGATGGAGCAGCAGGAGTCGATCCAGAGGAAGACGCGTATTACCGGTGAGCTTACCGAGAAAGAGGCCGAGTTGCGCGAGCTTGTGCGCGGGCAGGAGGCCCTGGAAAAAGAGATAGTGAGCCGCGAAGAGGCGATGAAAAGACTCCTTTCCGAAGAGGAGCAGGTCGAGAAGGAGATTATAAATAAGAAGCAGGCCCTTAAACACATTATTGAGCAGGAGAAAATAAAGGAGAAGTCCAGGGTTATCAGGCCGAAGAATTCCGTGTCTCAGTCGGTTCCGCTTGCCGACGAAGTTTCCTCAGAATGAAGAAACCTGCCCTTAGGTCCATCGCCAGCTTTATCCTGCGTTCGCTGTTTTTCTTGAAGCCGGGAGAAAAGTTTCTTGTTGTTACCGATCCCGTTTTATTTTCGCTTGCCGTGCCTTTTGTCGAAGAGGCCGAGCGCTTAGGCGCGATTTCGTGCCTCCGCGTTATTCCGGTAGGGAAAGTGCACGGCGAGGAACCGCCCGCGCCGGCCGGACAGCTTCTTTATGAAGCCGATGCGGCTATACTTATCACGTCGTTTTCGCTAAGCCATACGCGCGCAAGAAAAACGGCGTCGAGACACGGCGTGCGGATCGCCTCTTTGCCGAACACGACGCGCGATATGCTATTAAGAGCGATACCCGTTTCTTACAAATCTCTCCTTAAGAAGGCTTTTAATATCGCGAAGCGCCTGAGATACGCGAAGGAAATTATTGTCAAGACTGCGAAGGGGACTTTGATCCATTTTTCGAAGATGGGGCGGCGCGAGGTTTTCGCCGATACCGGAATCCTCAAAGACAGGGGGGCCTTTAGTAATTTACCGGCGGGTGAGGTGTGTTTGGCGCCGCGCGAAGGCACGGCTTCGGGCAAAATAGTTGTTGATGGATCCGCTCCTTATTTAGGCAAGCTGCGCTCTTCGCTTACTCTTAGCTTCAAGGGCGGCAGGCTTGTGAGCCTCGGTGGCAGCGGCAGCGGAAAGCTCTGGAAGATTTTATCGTCAAAAGGCAGAAAGGCGTTTAATCTTGCGGAATTCGGAATCGGCATTAATCCGAAAGCGCGGATTACGGGCAAGATTCTCGAAGACGAAAAGGCTGTCGGCACGGTTCATTTCGCCCTTGGCAATAACCTTTCTTTCGGCGGGCACGTGGATGTGCCGCTGCATTTGGATTTTGTTATTCGCTCTCCCCGCATATTTCTGGACGGCAAGCGCTTAGGAACGTAACGGAAACGTTTGTTTGCTTTTTGCTTGCCTTTAGCTCGGGATTGTGTTTAGAATCGTTGTCATAAAAGGACAGGATGATTATGGTTGAGTTGGTATTAAGCAAAATTAAGGTGGATGAAAATCGTAGCGAGCAGGTCATTGTCCTCAAAGAGAAAAGCGGAAAGCGCATGCTCCCCGTGATTATAGGATTACCGGAGGTAAGCGCCATAAAGCTCAAGCTGAGCGGAGTCAAGACGCCGCGTCCCATGACCCATGATCTTTTGCTCAATGCAATAGGTTCCCTCGGCGCCACAGTTAAGCGCATTGTTATCGATCATCTTGAAAATAATACGTTTTACGCGAAGCTCGTGCTGTCACAAGACAGCCGCGAGATTTTAGTGGATGCCCGCCCTTCCGACAGCGTGGCATTGGCGCTCGGCGCCAATGTCCCGATTTACGCTGACGAGAAAGTTCTCGACGAGGCAGGTATTCCGCTGGAATAGGTTTTTGCCTTGAGAGTATTAGCGATTTGCGGCAGTCCCCGTAAAAGGGGCAATTCTGATTATTTGCTGGACGAAGCCCTGAAGGCCCTCGAGGTATATCGTGTACCCTACGAGAAGATTTACATTGCCGACCATGCCATTTATCCCTGCAACGCTTGCTATGGCTGTCTTAAAAATGGCCGCTGTATCATTCGGGATGATTTTGCAAAAATCTATGCTAAGATTGAAAAATGCACGCATCTACTTATAGCGGCACCGATCTTTTTCTACAGCGTACCGGCGCAGCTTAAGGCCTTTATAGACCGCTTTCAGGCCTTGTATGTCCGCTATTTTGTTTTGCGAAAAAAGAAACCGCCGCAGAAGAAAGGCTATTTCTTCTCGGTCTCCGCGAGCACTCAAAGAGACGTTTTTACGGGGGCGTTCAAGACGATGGATTTTTTCCTTAGGTGTATAAACGCCCGGATAGAGGCAAAACTTTGCGTTCGGGGAATTGAAGAAAAAGGCGATATACTCAGGCACACTCGGGCCCTCAAACAGGCTTACAGGATCGGTAAGAGAATTGCCTTGGATAAAGGACGTTAACCGTGGCTGACAAGACTTACGACACGATAATTATAGGAGCGGGTGGGGCGGGCCTTACGGCGGCAATTTATACGGCGCGCTCTCTTCTCTCGACGCTCATCTTCGAGAAGGCCTCCCCCGGCGGCCAGATCTCGACGACCGACATTGTCGAAAATTACCCCGGTTTCCCAAAGGGCGTTACTGGCGGCGAGATATCTTCTTTTATGGAAGAGCAGGCGAAACACTGCGGCGCCGAGTTTGTCTACGATGAGGTTTTGTCCGTCAAAAAGGAAAAGGGTAGTTTTTTAGTTGCCTCATCCGAGCGTAGCTATAAGTCCTTGTCCCTAATCCTGGCCTGCGGCTCAAGCCCCCGCAAGCTGAATGTCCCGGGCGAGAAGGAGTTTTCGGGGAAAGGTGTGTCCTATTGCGCCACCTGCGACGGCCCTCTTTATAAAAATAAACAAATCGCGATTGTGGGAGGGGGAGATTCTGCGATTCAGGAGACGCTCTACCTCACACGGTTTGCCGAGCGGGTAACGGTAATTCATCGCAGGGACAAGCTCCGCGCCTCAATACTTCTCCAGAAACGGGCATTTTCGAATCCCAAGATTTCTTTCTTGTGGGATTCGGTTGTTACAGCGGTGGAAGGTTCAAAGGTGATGGAGCGGCTTAAGGTCAAGAATGTGAAGACAGGTAGCGAGAGTTTTGTGCGCTCGGACGGTCTTTTTGTATTCATCGGCCACGATCCTGAAACCTCGTTCCTTAAGGGGTTTGTCGATATGGATGAAGCGGGATATGTAATCGTAAACGATAAGTTTGAGACGTCACAAGCGGGGGTGTTTGCCTGCGGTGAGGTCCGGCACGGGGCGACGAAACAACTTGTGGCCTGCTCGGGCGAAGGCTGCATTGCGGCCTTGGCGTCCGAAAAGTACCTTGATGAACAAAATCCGAGAGGAGGTATGAAATGATATTAAACAGGATCATTTGTTTATTTGTTGCGGTTTTTCTCCTGTTTGGATTTAGCTCCGGTGTTAATGCCGCCCTAAGCAAGGAGACGCCCGATTTTTCTCTCATGGATACCGACGGTAAAGCGATCACCATGAGCAGCTTTAAGGGGAAAAGCCCTATCCTGATCGTCTTTTTTGCCACGTGGTGTCCGCCTTGCCGGAGGGAAGTACCCGAACTTATCAAAATCTACGATAAATATAGTAAGCGCGGCCTGAGAATTTTGGCGGTCAACATTCAGGAGACGCCCGACCGGGTCAAGGGTTTTATGGATAAAGAGGGGATTAATTATCTTGTTCTTATCGACAGCACAGGCCAGATTGCGAAACAGTATGGCATTACGGGGATTCCGACAGCCATTCTTATCGATAAAAAGGGGGATGTTAAATATCGGGGCCATTCCCTGCCCGATAAGATAGAAGAGGTTCTGTAGAAGCGGTTTCATAAGTCAGGATTGCCTTTACGTACCTGGTACCGGATTAATGGGACCGGTACCAGGTACGTAAAGGTGCGCTCACAGGTACTTATGAAACCAGTTCTAGACAGTTTTCACGCTTAACAAAATGGTTTTTCTTTGATACAATAATAAGTGCCGTAAAAACTTGTTTTCAACCGCACATCGGGGAGGCCGGTAAAGATGCAGCCGAACTTCGAGAATCACGAGGAATTTGAACACAACATGAGGAAACTCCTCGGTCTTTTAAAGAAGATTCTTAAGGACCATAAGATTGAGGGCCAGGAGCTGGGGCAGATTTTTGATAAGGCTAACATGAACATCAATCTGTGCTTTTTTACTTTTCTGCCCGTCGGCCAGGAAGATTTTGAGGAGATGGAGGCGGCGTTCGAGGAGTTGCTCGAGCACGGAGAAGCGAGGGAAATTTCCGGCAGGGATAATATTAAATTTGAGCTCGACGCGCGGGACATAGATTTCTTGAGGAAGCACGGCATAAAGTTTTAATTGTTTTAACCTTGAAAAACCACGAGTGGATTAGGCCACAGGCCAAAACCATTTGTGGTTTTTTTTCCGCCTTCGCCTCCTCCTGCGCCTATGTTTAGCAGGCCTTCGAAGTCGGCTTCGGAGGATGAATATATTGTGTGGGTCTACGTAGCGGACCGGCGGGCATGGATGAATAATAGATGATAAAAAAGTCAAAGAGACAGATAAAGAATATTATATTTGATGCGGACGGAACGCTTCTTGATACAAACTACAATTATGTTGAGTTGTATCACAAGGCGTATCGCCGTTTCGGTTGGGATATTGCGAGGTATCGCATACATCGTTTAGTCGGTATGGGCCACGACAAGGCTATTCCCATCGTGACAAGCCCCACATGGTACAGGAAAAACCGCGAGGTTTTCGAAAACTATGCAGGCGGTCTTTACAGGCGGCGGTATTTGAAAGAAGCAAGGCTTTTTCCTTCCGCCCTCGAATTATGCAAGCGGCTCCGGCGCGAGGGTTACACGCTGGCCCTTGCGAGTTCAAGCCCCTCGAAGACTGTTAAGCATTACCTGAGCCTTTTCAAGAATAAAAATCTTTTTTCTTACGTAACGACGTTTTGCGATATTGAGAACTCAAAACCCGAGCCAGATGCCTTTTTGGCGGTTCTTAGCCAGGGCAGGCTTAAGAAAAAAGAAACGGTTGTTATAGGGGACAGTATTTGGGACATGAAAGCGGCCCGCCAGGCAGGTCTTCGGGCGATCGGGTTTCTCTCGGGAGGCTGTTTTTCCGAAGGGGAGCTGATTAAGGAAGGCGCGCTTGAAGTTTACCTTGATCCCGCCGATTTCCTGAAAAATATTTCCGGATCTTTCGTATCGCAGAAAGTGTCATGAGTCGTGCGTCATGAGTCATGGGTTTGACGTACGCAGGGCTCACGACCACGACGCCTAACTCAAGACTATTATGAAAATAGACGCGATAAAGTACATATTTCTTTGTTTCCTATGTTTTCTGCAGGTTATATTTTTCCCGTCCTCGAGTATCGCTTTCGATCACAGTAAGTGGGACGCCTTCCTGAAAGAGTTTAATCACGACGGCTTTATCGACTACAAGGCGGCAAAGAGCCGTCCCGAATTGCTCGACGGCTACCTCGCGGATCTCGCGTCGGTTTCTCCCGAAGAGCTCGCGTCATACCGGCGGGAAGAGACGATGGCGCTTTGGATAAATGCTTACCATGCGATATTGGTAAAGATTGTGTTGGATCACTACCCCGTAAAAAGCGTGAAGGATATACCACATTTCTGGGACAAGGCCTGGTACGATGTGGCGGGCAAGTCCCAAAGCCTTGATTTAATACGTCGCGAGGAACTTATGAATCGTTTTAAGGACGAGCGTGTCCACTGCGCCTTAAGCTATGGTTCGCGGGGAGGGCCCTTATTGCGGAAAGAGGCGTATTTGGCCTCAATGCTTGAGAAACAGCTCACTGTTGACGCCATTTGCTTTGTCAACGATCAGGCTCGGAACGAAATTCTCCCCTCAAAGAAGCGGGTAAGGCTTTGTGAGATTTTTAAATGGTCTCGGCGTGATTTTATTGTCAATTTCGGCACTGTGGATACGTTTAAAAACTGGACAATTGAGGAGATGGCGCTTCTCGGGTTTATGGCTTTCTACGTTGATACGGATCGTAAGGTTTCTTTTCTTGAGGGAGGCAGTTTCAAGCTTCAGTATTTGGATTTCGATTGGCGGCTTGCCGAATGGCAGCGGAAATAGTATTATTTTAATCCGGAAGTATTCATTAAGTCTTTATTTTATAATGGTTTAAGGTGGTTAGATGTTTTCTAAGTGTTTTGTATTTTGACTGTTTTGGTTTGGGGCACTATTCAAATTCATTGACAGGGATGGGCTTTTCCCATAGAATACTGCCTCCTAAGGAGCTTAATCATGAAATATGCTATAGTTGAAACAGGGTCGAAGCAATACAGGGTCGAAGAAAACGACGTTTTTGAGGTCGAGCGCCTCTCGGAAGAAGAAGGTTCCGACATCAGTATCAAAGACGTACTTATGATCCATGACGGCCGCAAACTCGAGGTTGGCCAGCCGAAGGTACAAGGGGCAGCGGTCGTTTGCCATATTGTTAAGCACTTCCGCGGGCCTAAGATCACGGTATTCAAATTCCGCCGTAAAAAGGATTCTCGCCGCAAGACAGGTCACCGTCAGGAGTTGACGCGGCTTAAGGTTAAAGAAATTAAGCTTAGTTAAAGAGGTTTAATATGGCGCATAAAAAGGGATTAGGTTCTTCGTCTAACGGCCGCGATAGTAATGCCCAGCGCTTAGGCGTCAAGCGTTATGGGGGTCAGTTTGTCACGGCAGGTTCCATTATTGTGAGGCAGCGCGGAACACACTTCAGGCCGGGGCTTTTTGTCGGCCGGGGAACGGATGATACTTTGTTCGCTATGCGGGAAGGCGTAGTCCGGTTCGCGAACAATCGGGTCGTAAGCATTCTTCCGAAGAAATAGCACGAGAGAGCAATTGTGAAATTGCCCCTCGGCCTTTTTTGTAAAACCCACCGTTTGGTGGGTTTTGTATTTTTAGACACAGTTAATCAGAGATAGGTGACGGGTCATGTTTCTCGACGAAACCACAATTTATATACAATCGGGTGCGGGCGGCGACGGCTGTGAAAGTTTTTTTAAGCGGGCCGACAGGAAAATGGTGCCCAACGGCGGCGACGGCGGCAAGGGCGGGAACATTATCTTCGAGGCGGATAACAATATGGGCGACCTCCTGCGTTATAAATACAATAAACATTTCTCGGCCGCCTCGGGTGGGCGCGGTACGCGAAACCAGAAAACGGGAAGAAACGGCAGCGATCTCATCTTACGTGTGCCCGTCGGTACGACTATTATAAACGCAGACGATAAGCTTACGATACGCGATCTCGTTTCAGCAGGAGATAGAGTGGTTTGTCTCGAGGGCAGCGACGGCGGGCGCGGCAATCAACACGGCCGTTCCGCGACTGAAGGCAAGCCCCCAAGGTCAATGCACATCAAGTTTTCGCTTAAGCTTGTCGCAGATATTTTTATTGCGGGTGAGGCGAACGCCGGCAAGTCGTCTCTTCTTAAATTTCTGACACGCGCCAAGGTCGGGGATTCTTCTTATCCTTTCTCGACGCTCGCGCCGCAAATGGGCGTCTTTGAGACTCCGCAGTTTCATTCCATCACAATCTGCGATCTGCCCTCCGTTATGGAAGGTTCTTCCAAGGGGAAAGGTCTGGGGGTTGGTTTTCTAAAACATCTCGCGAGGGCGAAGCTCGTTTTTCTGATGTTAGACCCTTACCGCGATTTTTCTGTTGACCTCGAGCGGGGTTATAATATACTTCTAAACGAGGTGTCGTCGGCGTTTCCCGGGTTCGGCAAACTGTCTCATTTTGTTGTTGTTAGCAAATTAGATCAGCCCGAGATTCGCGATCGCCTTAGAAACAGAAAATTTGATTTTAAAGCGCCTCAGTTCCTCATTTCAACTAAGACAGGCGAGGGCGTAAAGCCCCTTATGGATGAGGCGGAAAGACTGCTCTTCCCAAATGCGTAAAGAAATCGTCAAGGCAAAGCGAATCGTAGTTAAAGTCGGCTCAAGCATCCTCACTTCCTCGAGAGGGCATTTTTCCGCCGCGAAGGTAAAGCAGTTTACCAAGCAGGTGGCAAAACTCGTGGGCGAAGGCAAAGAAGCGGTTGTGGTAAGTTCCGGTGCCATTGCATGCGGTATGGGTGTGTTGCGGCTTTCGCGCCGGCCAAAAGAGCTGCCGCGGCTTCAGGCATGCGCCGCCATAGGACAGGGGAAGCTGATGAAAGCCTACGAAGAAAGTTTTTCCCGCCTAGGCCATCACGCGGCGCAGATTTTGCTCACCAAGGACGGCCTTTTCGGGCGGGAACGTTACCTCAACACCCGCAATACACTCTTCTCGCTTCTTGCGATGAAGGTCGTGCCTGTTATCAACGAGAATGATTCCATCGCGACGGATGAAATCCGCTTCGGCGACAACGATACCTTATCGGCCCTTGTCGCCGGCCTGATAGAGGCGGATTTGTTGATCATACTTTCCGATGTCGACGGCGTTTACAGGCGCGACGGCTCGCGCATAAGCGCCGTCCGCACGGCCAAGGAAATACAGGATATTTTGAAGGGGCATTTGTTTAAGCGCTCAAGCGAGAAGACGGTCGGGGGTATGGAGACCAAATTGGAAGCCGGGAACATGATGATTCAGGCGGGCATTCCTCTCGTCATCGCGGACGGAGGCAATCCCAATGTCTTGGCAAAGGTAATTAATGGGGAAGACGTTGGGACGTTATTTTATCCTTTAACCAAAAAGCGCGCTGCGCGTAAAAATTGGCTCGCCTTCTCGCTCGCTTTGGGCGGATCGCTTGAGGTGGACGAGGGCGCCCGCAGGGCCTTAACGGAAGCTGGACGCAGCCTTTTGGCGAGCGGAATCAAAAAGGTGGAGGGGGCTTTTGAAGCCGGCGACGCCGTTTCCCTAAAGACAGCCGGCGGAGGGATTTTCGCGAACGGTCTTTCGAATTACTCCTCTGGGGATATTCAAAAAATCAAGGGTAAGAAGACAGACGAGATCGCGGCTATTCTTGGCCACAAATCAAGCGATGAAGTTGTGCACCGCGATAATCTTGTAATTCTTTCCAAGGCATAAAAGAGAGAATAAGATGAATCTTAAGAAGGAGATGTTCAAATTAGCTAAAGGGGCGAAGGAGGCCTCTATCTCACTCGCGAAGCTCGATAGCGGTGCGAAAAATCGTATCCTCCGCGATGTAGCCAAAAGAATCAAGAGGCGTTCTTCTTTTATCCTCGCAGCTAACGCGAAAGATATACGGTTGGCAAGAACGCTAGGTATTTCTTCCGCGCTTTGCGACCGTCTGCGCTTGGATGAAAAACGCCTGGGTGTGATAATCAATTCTCTCGTTGCGGTAGCCAATCTCGCGGATCCGGTCGGGAAGACCCTTATGAAGTGGCGCCGTCCCAACGGAGTTGTGATATCAAAAGTTTCGGTGCCTTTGGGCGTCGTCGCCATAATTTATGAGGCGCGGCCCAACGTCACGACTGAGTGCGCGAGCCTTTGTCTAAAGAGCGGTAACAGCGTGATCTTGCGGGGCGGGAAAGAGGCCTACCATACGAATAAGGCTTTCGTAACTATTTTTAAAGAGGCGCTGCGGGGGGCCAAAGTGCCTGACGCCGCGGTGAGTTTCGTCGAGGTCCTCGATCATAAAGCGGTCGATCATCTACTTCAGCTTGATGAGCTCATAAACGTTGTGATTCCGCGCGGAGGCGAAGGGCTTATCCGCAAGGTCGTTTCACTTTCAAAAATTCCGGTCATAAAACACTACAAGGGAATCTGCCATCTCTATATCGATAAAGACGCGGATCTTAAAATGGCGGAGCGCTTGGTCGTCAACGCGAAGTGCCAGAGGCCGGCGGTCTGTAATGCCATGGAGACCTTACTCGTTCATCGGTCGATAGCGCGGCGTTTTCTGCCTCAAGTTGCCCGCGCGCTCCGCACGAAAGGCTGTGTTATCAAAGGATGCGATGAGACCCGCAAGATTCTAAAAACTATCGGGCGCGCTACCGTTAAGGATTGGGCAACCGAATATCTTGACCTCATTCTCTCGGTCCGTGTCGTTTCATCCGTTGACGAGGCTATACGGCATATCCAGGCCTTTGGCTCGGCCCATACAGACGGTATTGTCACAAGGAATCGCGGCACGGCACGTAAATTTATGAGCGAGGTTGATTCCTCATCCGTAATGGTCAACTGCTCAACCCGTCTCTCGGACGGTTTCCAGTACGGTTTCGGCGCCGAGATCGGAATTTCAACCGATAAGCTTCACGCACGCGGCCCGATGGGCCTAGATGGCCTGACCTCTTATAAATACGTGGTTGAGGGAAACGGCCAAATCCGGACTTGAGCGATGAGATGAAAATCGGCATTCTCGGCGGTACATTTGATCCGCCTCATATCGGGCATCTTCGCCTGGCCGAGGAAGCGCACAAGAAGCTCGGTTTGGATAAGGTTATTTTTGTTCCCGCCTTTATACCTCCCCACAAGGGAGAGCGAAAAATCACCCCTCCGTCAGTCCGGTTAAAAATGGTCGCGGCCATTATCGAAGGGGAAGGCAGTTTTGAGCTTTCCGACATCGAGATACGCCGCCGCGAAGTCTCTTACACGGTCGATACGCTTCGCGAGTTCCGTTCGAAATACCCCAGAGGTACCGAGTTTTATTTTATTACGGGTGCCGATTCGCTTGAAATCCTGACCGGCTGGAAAGACTGGAAGACCCTTCTTGAATTGTGCCATTTTGTGGTTGCCAACCGCCCCGGTTTTTCCCGTCAAGCCTTGCCGGCCAAGGCGACGGCTCTCGAGATCGAGCCGTTGGATGTGTCGTCGACTCTTGTGAGAGATTGCGTCCGGAAGGGTCTGGCGATCGATGCGTTTGTGCCCGCCAAGGTGAAGACCGTCATCGATTCGGAACGGTTGTACCGTTCATAAAGATCGTATGGCGTACAGCGTTCTGCGCCTGCCCTCCGAAGCTGAAAGCGAAAGCGTTTCAGCGAAGGAGGGTACAGCGTAAGATCCGTTATGAAAACCCCAATGATTAAAAGCCGCGCGATATTTGCGATTGTATGCGTGTTCTTAATGTTATCCTGCGCTGCGAGACAAGGCGAATCGGACATTCGCTCTGCAATGGGGACGTTTTGCGAAATTAAAGTTACAGGTGAGCGTACTGAGAGTGCGAAACGCAAAATAGATTCCGCCTTTCGTGAGCTTGAGCGTGTCGAGTCGCTGATGTCTCTCTATTGTTCATCAAGCGAAGTGAACCTGATAAATCGCGAGTCGTTCCGGCGCCCGGTTGCGGTGTCATGCGACACCTTCAACTGCCTCCGCGAGGCCGTGAAATATTCTGAACTTTCGGGCGGGGCGTTTGACGTAACCGTTCTTCCCGTTCTTAGGGCCTGGGGTTTTTTCGGCGGCCTCCTCAATAAACCTTCAAGCGAAACTATCAACGAAGCATGCTCGGCGGTGGGTTATTTATCTCTCGAACTCTCGGAGCGCGGTTCGACCGTTCGTTTTCTTAAACCCAATATGGCGATAGACTTGGGCGGGATCGGCAAGGGTTATGGCTGTGACACGGCAGTGGCGGTTTTACAGAAAGAAACCTGCCTGAACGCGCTCGTCAATCTCGGTGGCAACATTTATGCCTTCGGGCATTCTTCTTCGGGAAGGCCGTGGAAAGTCGGTCTGAGACATCCGCGCTTTAAGGACAAAGTTTTTTATTCGGTTGCGCTGAACAATCAGGCCGTGTCAACGAGTGGCGACTATGAGAACTATTTTATCGATGAAGGCAGGCGCTATTCTCACATCATCGATCCCCGGACGGGTTGCCCTGTATCGAACGGCGTTATTTCCGTGTCCGTCATTGCGCCTACGGCGACTGAGGCGGATGCTTTGTCTACGGCTGTCTTTGTCCTCGGGCTTGAAAAGGGCATGGAACTTGTCGAAAGCATGGAAGGTGTAAAGGCTGTAATTATCGAGGAACGCGACGGTAGCTTGTGGGCCAATTTTTCAAGGGGTTTTGGCGAGAAACGCCCAATAAAATTGTGAAGAAATTTTCAATTAAGTCGATAATTTTAGAGAGAAACTAAATATTAAAGTGTATATATTTAGCTAACCTTACATTAAGGAGGAGAGGGATGAGGATTATAGCCGTTGCAAATCAAAAGGGGGGATGCGGTAAAACCACAACAAGCATCAATCTTGCCCGCTGCCTTTCATTTCTGGGCAAAGAGGTGCTTTTAATCGATTTCGATCCTCAGGGCCACGCCACGCTTGGGCTGGGTATTCATAACCAGGATTTTCAGAAGAGCATATTTGACGTGATTGATTTTCCGGAGGAAAATAATCCCGCGCTTTTGGATGTTGTCATAAAGCGTAATGATAACCTTGATATCGTGCCATCCGACGTTGTCCTGAGCGCGATTGAGCAGAAGCTCTCCGGCGTTCCCGGAAGAGAGACACGGCTCCTTGAAAAACTTGCCGGAATAACTAAAAGTTATGATTTTATTATCATAGACTGTCCGCCCTCGCTGGGGCTTTTGACCTTTAACGCTCTCATGGCCGCCGAAGAGGTAATCGTGCCGCTTGAACCCTCAAGTTTTTCCCTGCATGGCCTTCAGAAAATTTTTGAAACTGTCCATCTCCTCGAAGAAGGACTGGGGCATCGTCTTTCGATATGTGCACTGGTGACTATGTTCGAGGGGCGCACCCGCTTCTCGCGCGAATTCGAGACGCGGGTCAGTCAGGTGTTCGACGGCAGAGTCTTCCAGTCGAAGATCCGCCGCACGGTGAGGCTTCGCGAAGCGGCGCAGATTGGGCAGTCGATAGTCGAATTTGACCGGAACTCCACGGGTTTCCAGGACTACATGAACTTGGCATGTGAGCTGGTTGAGCAGAAGGCCGTTAAGAAAGACGCCGTTACTGTCTTCGATACGACGGTGCTCGATACGGTCGCGGGCCCGAGTGGCCATTCCGGAAACGGCGGCATTTTATTTTCCGTGGATATTCCCGGTGCCCGTTCGGTACAACTTGCCGGCGATTTCAATAATTGGGCGGCGAGCGATCTTGCTTTGGCTGATCAGGAAAAAGGCCGCTGGGCTCTCAAGCTTCCTCTCAACGGCGGGCGCTACAAGTATAAGTACATCGTAGATGGGGAGTGGCGCACCGATCCCGCCAACAACAACGTGGAGTCAAATCAATACGGCACTCTGGATTCCGTGCTTGAGGTGTCGTAAAGAATCCTAAGGCTATCCAAGGAGATGGATACGGGCACAAGAAAACCTCGGGACCTGCATGATGTGGCCCACCTTTTTCTCTCCACTTGGAAAAAGGATGAAACAAACCTTGAAACAAAGCCCCCGGAGAGCGCGAGAGTTGAAGTTCCGTTTGTTGAGTGCGTAAATCTTCCCGCTGTGAGTTTTGTATGTTCCGATGAGACAGTCCCCCATTCTTTCGTTTTGAATCACAGCTTTTCGTCCTATTTGAGAAAACAGTTTAAGTCGATAAAGCTTCTATCTTACAATTTACCGTATCCGTTTCTTAAGACCTTGGGCTGCGGTTCCGGTTTTCCGGCAAAGCCGGAGTTGAGAAAGCAGGAAGGAATCGGTCTTTATTCCCTCGGCGACAATCGCGATCTTGTTTATCTCTCGCCAAAGTTCGTTCGTAATCTTAACGAGGCTGTCCTTGAAAGGTGCGATACCTCATCCCTGAATATGTCGCGCTTTGCCGATACGCTATGCCTTGTGGCTTATCCCGATGAATCCCATTCTGCGGTCCAGCACATCCTTCCCTTAATCGACAAGCTTGTTTTGGTTGTATCGCCGAGCGTCGAATCATTAAAGGAAGGTTTCAGGCGCGTCAAATTTAGTCTGCGTTATAACCGGTTTCTCCAGCTATATTTACTGGTTTTGGGAGAGCCCGATTCTTTTATGGGGGAGTGGTTATATTCCCGTTTCTCGAGGCTTGTTTCGCGTTTTCTGAACCAGACTGTAACGTTCCTAGGATTCTGTCCGCTATCTTTCTTCGCAAAAGACAGCCGCAGGGACGGACAATACGGGGCATTTTCCTTGGGTTTGGATGCCTTGATCGGTAAACGTCTCGAGGGAACACTTTCTTGCGAGAAACTGACTTTTATGAGGGAGCTTGCGAGGTTAAAGGCATGACGAAGGACGTATTTTTTTTCGGTTCCAGGCCCGATCATAAGCAGGTGGTAAATGATTTGCGAGGTGCGGTATCTTCGTTGCATAAGGGAATCCGCTTTCTGGATTCCGTGCCTTTTGTCGACAGTGCAACTGCGGACCTTATGGCCGTGGATGACGCGGGGTGTTCCTATCTCATTAAGGTATTCGGCGATAAAGAGCCCGAACGCGAGCTCATCGCCCTCGCGAAAAATTTTCTACGAATTAAAGAGGAAGGGACGGTCTCTTCGTTAAAACTTTTAGCGTTCGGCCATTCCCTGAACGATGATTTTGCCAAATTCCTGCCTCTGGTCAATATCGATATCAATTGTTACGAATATCACTATGCTGTGTCCGATGGGAAAGAAGCGTTGTTTCTTCGGCGCCTGGAATCCGGGGCGCGCGTGTTTAAGCAAGGAATAGAAACAGAACCGGTAACAAAACCTACAGGTCGCACCGCAGCTGTTTTAATCGAGCCCCCAAGCGTCCCCCTTAACGCCGATTTATCGGGTGACGAATCTTTAAGCGAGGAGTTGACGGCCATAAATTCCCGCGATCTGACCGTCCTATCGAAGGAAGAACTATCTGAGTTCCTGAAGATTGAAGAAGAATTCAAGAAGATTTTCCAGTCCTCGTAGAATCCGTCTGCCGTATCGTTGGTTCATTAAATAACCCTTGCGCCTTATGGGCGGAGAAACTATAATGACATTCCTTCATCGCATCAAATTAAATGTAGTTTATAACTATATACAATAAACCTGTTTTCAACAATATATATGGAGAAGAAAAGATGTCAGAGGTAAATCTTTTGTGGCTCGCGCCGGTGGGTTCGATATTGGCCTTGTCCTTCGCGTTTTATCTTGCCATTTTTATTATTAGGCAAGATGAGGGCAACGAAAGGATGCGTGAGATTGCCCAGGCGGTAAGCGTTGGGGCGAAGGCATACCTGAAGCGGCAATATTTGGGTGTTTCGATATTCTTCATCGTTGTGTTTTTTATACTTCTGGTTCTGGCGTTTAATAATTATCTCGTTATTTTTGTGCCTTTTGCCTTTCTGACCGGCGGTTTTTTCTCAGGTCTGTCTGGCTTTATAGGAATGACGATAGCCACGAAGTCCTCAAACCGCACCGCCAGCGCGGCCATGAAAAGCCTTAATTCAGGCTTAAGAGTCGCTTTCTCAAGCGGCGCGGTGATGGGCCTTACGGTGGTAGGCTTAGGGCTTTTGGACCTTAGTATTTGGTATTATTTTCTTAATTGGTATTATTCGGCCCATCCCACTCCGATGGGAGTAGACAAAATTGCGGCGATTACATCCACGATGCTTTGCTTCGGTATGGGGGCGAGCTCCCAAGCGCTTTTCGCGCGCGTAGGCGGCGGGATTTTTACTAAGGCGGCCGATGTGGGCGCGGATTTGGTTGGCAAGGTTGAAGCGGGGATACCCGAGGACGATCCGCGCAATCCGGCTGTTATTGCCGACAATGTGGGCGATAACGTCGGCGATGTGGCGGGGATGGGCGCAGATCTATATGAATCGTATGTGGGTTCGATTGTGGCCACCTCGGTTCTTGGCGTGGCCGCCGG
>JAQTRP010000114.1 GCA_028711765.1 Candidatus Omnitrophota bacterium
TGAATAAGAATTTTAGGAAAAGCGACGTCGTCGCGATCGAGGACCACATTAATTTTATGGGTGTCAATCCGGTTGTGGGGCCGCACGAAGATAAACTGGGGCCGCGTTTTGTCGATATGTGTGAGCCCTATTCAAAGCGCTTACTTAAGGCGGCAAAAGAGGTTGCGAAGGAGAAGGTGATCGACTTAAAGGAAGGTGTCTACATAGCGTTTACGGGGCCGAGTCTCGAGACGCGCGCCGAGTATCGCATGATCCAGCGTTTGGGGGCCGATATGGTGGGCATGTCGACTGTGCCGGAGGTAATTGTGGGTGTCCAGTCTGGTTTTGAGATTCTCGGCCTTAGCGTGATTACGGATCTCTGCTTTCCCGAGAGCCTCGAGCCGGCAAAGATTGAAGAAATCATCAAGGCCGCGAAAGCCGCGGGTCCGAAACTTGATACAATTATCGAGGGTGTTGTAGCAAAGGTTTAGATCTTGACGTAGAAAATGTGTACCTGGTACCGCATCCAAGCGGTACCAGGTACAGAATTTCTGCCTATTTTACAAGGTATGCATTTTATGGAAAAAAGAGATTATTCAAAGACTGTAAATCTTCCGAAGACGAGTTTCCCGATGAAGGCGGATCTCGCGCGGCGAGAGCCCGAGACGCTCAAGGCGTGGAAGGCCGCGAAGCTCTATGAGCGCATACGGGAACGTTCGAGGTCTTTTGCAAAATACATTCTGCATGACGGCCCTCCTTATGCCAACGGTCATATCCACGCGGGGCACGCCCTCAACAAAGTACTCAAGGATATAGTCGTAAAGTATAAAACCATGAAAGGTTTTAACGCGGTGTATGTTCCCGGTTGGGATTGCCATGGCCTGCCTATCGAGCATCAGCTTTTTAAGGAAATGAAAAAGACAAAGGCCGAGGTCGACAAGGTTTCTTTCAGGAAAGAGGCGAGGAACTACGCGAAGCGTTTTGTAGACGTGCAGAGAGAGGAGTTTGAGAGGCTCGGTGTTTTCGGAGATTGGGATAAGCCTTACCTTACGATGGATTTTTCTTATCAGGCCGTTATCGTCGATAGTTTTTACAGGTTGTACAAAGACGGATATATTTACCGCGGCAGGAAGCCGATTCATTGGTGCGCCGCCTGCGAGACGGCACTGGCGGAGGCAGAGCTCGAGTACGAAGATAAGATATCGCCATCGGTATACGTTTTGTTTCAGGTAGATGAGGGAGCCGAATCCGCATCCGAGGCCGCGCGGCTTATAAAGAAACTAAGGCAAAATACAAAGGGGATGCCTTACGTTTTAATCTGGACAACCACCCCCTGGACACTGCCCGCGAATGTGGCGGTAGCGTTCCATCCGGAGCTTACCTATCTATTTGTAGCATCAGGAGATAGAATTTTAGTCTTTGCCGAATCTCTATATGACGAGATTGTCGGTAAACTTAAATTAGAGCATCCCCATGTGTTGGGGCGTCTTAAGGGGAAGGCCTTCGAGGGTCTTAAGTGCCGGCATCCTTTCATCGAAAGACAGTCCGTTGCGGTTCTCGCCGACTTTGTGTCTCAGGTTGAAGGTACGGGGATTGTCCATATCGCGCCGGGCCATGGTGAGGAAGATTATGAAATCGGCCTGCGCTACAAATTGCCTGTGCTTTCACCGGTTGATGAGCGCGGCCGTTTTACCGGGGAGTTTCCTCTCATGACGGGGCTCTCTGTTTTCGCGGCGAATAAGAAAGTGACCGAGCTTCTTACCGAGAAGGGGCAGCTTCCGTTTGAAGAAACAGTCCACCACTCATATCCGCATTGTTGGCGCTGCAAGAAGCCGGTTATTTTCAGGGCGACACCCCAGTGGTTTCTTAAAGTGGATCATCACAACCTCCGCGGAAAGCTGATGGAGGTGGTTAACGACGGGAAGAAGACGGTATGGATTCCGGAATGGGGGAAGAACCGCATCTTGGGTATGCTCGAGACAAGGCCGGACTGGTGCCTTTCGCGCCAGAGGTACTGGGGCGTGCCGTTGACGGTTTTTTATTGCTCGGCCTGCGAAACGGTTTTGTTTAACGATAAAGTGGCGCAGGAAATTATTCGTCTCGTGGAAAAAGACGGCGCCGATATCTGGTTTGAGAAGGATGTAAAAGAGCTTCTCGCGCCGGGCACGAAATGTTCGAAGTGCGGTTCGACGTCGTTCAAGAAAGAAGAGGATATCATCGACGTCTGGTTTGATTCCGGTGTCAGCCATCAGGCTGTTTTGAGGAAACATCCGGATCTTAGCTTTCCGTGCGACCTGTATCTCGAAGGTTCCGACCAGCACCGCGGCTGGTTTCAGACTTCTCTTATCACCTCAGTCGCGCTGGAAGGGCAGTCACCCTTTAAGACAGTGCTCACGCACGGCTTCGTCGTCGACGGCGAAGGGAAGAAGATGTCAAAGTCCGCGGGCAACGTCGTCGCGCCGCAGGATATCATGTCCAGCAACGGAGCCGATGTCCTCAGACTCTGGGTTTCGTCATGCGATTACAACTTTGATATCAGGCTTTCGGGCGAGATTATAAAGCGTCTTGTTGAGGCCTACCGGCGCTTCCGCAACACCTTTCGCTACACACTCGGAAACCTCTATGATTTTAAGCCGAAGGAAGATTGCGTGGGCTTTGACAAAATGGATTCCGTCGACCGCTGGGCGCTGGGCCGCTCGCTCCTTATGGTCGATGAGGTGACGGCAAGCTACGAGGATTTCAGGTTTCACCAGATATACCGCTTGGTGCAGGACTTTTGTGCCGTCGATATGAGCTCCTTTTATCTTGACGTCCTGAAAGATAGGCTCTATTGTTCGCGCCCGGATGACCCGAAGCGCCGCTCGTCTCAGACCGCGCTTTATTTTATCCTGAGAAACCTGGTCAAGGTCCTGGCGCCGCTCATTCCGTTTACGGCCGAGGAGGTGTGGCGTTCTTATCCGATCCAGCCCGGTTTTCAGAGCGTGCATGAGGCCGACTGGCCGAAGGGGCATCCCGATATGATTGATGAGGATGCGATTCGCGCCTGGAGCAATATCATCCGGGTGAGGGACCGTGTGAATGTGCGGATCGAAGCCATGCGCGCGCGCGGTGAAATCGGGAGTTCTCTCGAGACAAAAGTCAGCCTCTCTTTTAGTGACGAGGTTTTCTACAACGAGCTTAAGAAACGCGAGCACGATCTGCGTCTCGCCTTTATAGTTTCCGGCGTGTCTTTGGATAAAAAGAGAGATCTTGATCCTGCCTATCAGGAAGAAGTCGTTTTACTTTTCTCGGACAAGGAGAGGAAGGTTGCCTTCGAGGTTAAGGTAGGTCGGGCAGACGGCGCAAAGTGCGAGCGTTGCTGGAACTATTCTGTCTCTGTCGGAACCCATCCGGAACACCCCGCCTTATGCACAAGGTGTGTTGAGGCCCTCTCTTAAATACCGTCGTCCGTCGTCCGCATTCTGTTGTCCACAACCTCCCTTAATATAATCGTAATAATAGTTTAAGTTTTATTGTTGTTTGTCGTAAATACTATTACGATGAATTTCCTCGGGAAAAGGAAGAGAATTCTCAAGAGGTCGATTGTTTTCCTTTTCCTCACCGTCGTAATAGGAGCAGTCGACCTCGTCCTCAGAGGCATGGCAGGACGTTTGTCTATTACCTCAATACCGTTTCCTGCCTGGGTTGTGACTAATACCCTACTTGCTGTAATCCTTTATAAAGTCTTTGATCAGCTTGTAATGAGGTCGTTTAAGTCAATTATTTTTCCTCATCGCTTAAGGCCGCTCGCGAAACTTATCAAAGTCTCACGCGAGCTCGGCAGCATTCTCGATCTGAATGAGCTTGGCAATGTATTGGTTAACAGCCTTGCCGATTTTCTCGCTCTCAAAAACGCGAGCCTGCTTGTTTGGGATAAAAGCTGTGAGGCATTTACCGTAGTTTCGGCGGCGGGCATATCTCTTTCCGAGTCGAGGAAGATTTGCTTGAGCGGCAAATCTCTCTTGGCGGATAAGCTCGCGCGCGCCCATTGTCCGATATTCAACAACACGATCGAGAAACACTTGTCCTGGCATGAAGCCTCTGAGGTCGCGCGTGCGCTGGAAGAGTTGCGCTCATCGGTTCTCTTGCCCCTTAAGTCCGACGGCGAACTAATCGGATGCATAGGTCTGGGGCGCCGCCTGCGGGTGGCATCATACGGCTCGACGGAGCGCCGGGCACTCGGAGAATTTGCCTCGTCCGCCGCGCGTGCGGTACGTAATGCCGTGAAATTCGGCGAGCTTAAAGTTGCGAATAACGAGTTACGCGATATCCAGTCAAAACTGCTGCAGGAGACGAAACGTCTCGCGATTGAACAGCTTGCTTCCGGTATCGCGCACGAGATACATAATCCGCTGACCGTTATTTCCGGTAAAGCGCAGGTTTTACTGCTCAACAAGGATAAGGCTAATTTCAAGTCTGACGCCGAAGAAGTCCTGAAAACCATCGTCCGCCAGACCCAGCGCGCCGCGGATATAACAAAGAGGCTTCTTAGCTTTGCCCGGCCGTCTTTTGACGCCGTAGCGGAGCCTATAGATTTCGAGAATATCATAAGAAACACAGTCGCCCTTGTTTCATATCAGGCGTCTATGGACGAGATTGAGACGGCTTGGTTTGTCGGACCGGATTTGCCCGTACTCAGAGGAAATTTGCAGGAGTTTCAGGAGATATTTTTCAATCTTATCCTTAACGCGGTCGAGGCGATAGGGAAACGCGGCAGGGTTAATATCGCCGTAAGACGTAACAGGGCGAAGGAAACGGTCCAGATTTCCGTATCGGACACCGGCGCCGGCATTCGCGAGGAGAATATTTCGCAGGTCTTCAACCCGTTTTTTACGAGGCGGGAAGGCGGCGTGGGCCTCGGGCTTTTCCTGGTTCAGCAGATCGTTCATCGCTACGGGGGCACAATACAGGCCGAAAGCAAAGTGGCAAGAGGCAGCGTTTTTACGATAGAGTTTATGCCTTGCGGGGCATTAGATAAAAACCAGAATAGCGGCGAGGAATCTGCCGCGGAGGAAAACGATTCTCAGCCTGCGCGGAGAGAATTATCCCGTTTTGAGGTCCTGAGCCGGGGAGATGTGCGTTATGGCAAAGCTGTTAATTGTTGACGATGAGATAGAAATCTGCGATTTCCTGAAGGCTTTTTTTGAGGATCGCGATTTCCATGTTGTGACGGCGCTCTCGGGCGAAGAGGCCCTTATTCTTGTGGAGGCGGAGAATCCGCACATAGTGCTTTTGGATCTCAGAATGCCGGGCATGAACGGTCTTGAGACCCTGAAGCAGATTAAGGAGCGGTATCCGCACGTGCGGGTGATTATAGTGACCGCGATTGAGACGCAAAATGAACTCGACGAGGCCCTTAGAT
>JAQTRP010000021.1 GCA_028711765.1 Candidatus Omnitrophota bacterium
CCGCTTATACCCACACGAGTGTCGCGATACGTGATGCCATAGCCGCGGTATCCCTGCCCACGGTGGAGGTGCACCTTTCCAATATTTACAAGCGCGAGGATTTCCGCAAGACCTCGCTTACGGCGCCTGTCTCAAGCGCGCAGGTGTCAGGTTTCGGAAAGGAAAGCTACATCCTGGGCCTTCGAGGTTTAGTTTCGATTATTCAATGAACCCCGCCGAGTATAAAAACCGCATTAAACGCCTCGACGCTTCCCTCGGCCTCGCGAAGAGTGAAGCGTTTTTCGTTTCAAGGCCGGTCAACGTCCGTTACCTCACGGGTTTTGAGGGTTCGGATTCATTTTGTCTCGTAACGTCTTCGGGTGTATTTTTCATTACCGATTTCCGCTTTAAAGAGGAAGCAAGGCGCGACCTTAAAGGGATTCGTCTTGAGGTGCGAAAACCGGGAGAGCCGCTTTTTGAGCGGCTTAAGCATATTTTTCGCCGCGAAAGGCTTAAAACCCTTTTTTTTGAACACGACGGTTTGTCATACGCCGATTATATCGCCCTCCGGAAATTCGTGAGGCCCAGAAAAATAGAGGGCAAATCGAAGGTTATCGAGGCCTTAAGGAGCGTCAAGTCGGAATCGGAGATCGCGCTTATAAGGAAAAGCCTTCGTATCACAGAGGGCATCTTTGCAAAGCTCATACGGCGCATAAAGCCTGGCGTAACCGAGCTTGATCTTGCCCACGAGGCGGAATATTTGTTCAGAAGCTTAGGCGGCGAGGTAGCGTCATTCCCGCCGATTGTGGCTTTTGGGCCCCGGACCTCGCAGCCGCATGCCAGGCCGAGGTGTCTTGCGATAGGACGGCGCGGCATTCTTATCCTGGACATCGGAACCACGTTTAAGGGCTATTGCTCCGACTTGACAAGGACTTTCTTTTTGGGTAAAATGACCCCTAAATTTGAGCGGTTTTACCGGTTCGTCAGGGAATCGCAAAATAAGGCTATTGAACGTGTTAAGGCAGGTGTAACCATCGGGGAAATCGATTATACCTGCCGTTCTTTTTTAAAGAAACACGGCTTGGCCCGTTTTTTCGGCCATTCGCTCGGACACGGAGTCGGGTTGGAAGTCCATGAGAACCCGACTATTTTTTATACGAATCGCAGGGCCCTCGAGGAAAACATGGTTTTGACCATCGAACCGGGTGTATATATCGAGGGCTGGGGCGGTATCCGGATCGAGGATATGATAAGGGTGACTCGGTCGGGATGCGAACTGTTGAGCACGGTACAAAAAGAGGCGCCCGAGATACTCCGGTAGCCGAACTTGGAGGGTTAGAATGAACGTCAAAGAATTAAAAGAGATGATCAACCTGATGACGGAAAATAATCTCGTCGAGCTGGAGGTGGAAAAGGACGGCTATAAACTGCGTTTGAAAAGGGGCATAGCAGGATTTGAGACCAAAGAAGAGTACGCGGCACAGCCCCATATTATTACCCAGCCCATCGTTCAGGCCGCGTCTGCTCAGGAAGCGAAGGCGGCGCCGGCCGAGATTTATCATGTTGTAAAATCTCCTATGGTCGGGACTTTTTACGCCGCGCCGGCGCCTGACCAGGAACCCTACGTTAAGGCGGGGCAGGCCGTGAAGGAAGACGATGTCCTTTGCATTATCGAGGCGATGAAGCTCATGAATGAAATCAAGTCTGAGGTGAGCGGCAAGATCGTCGAGGTCCTCGTAGAGAACGGCCAGCCCGTTGAGTTTGACCAGCCGCTTTTCAAAATCGATACTAAGAGCACCTAACAAAAGCTATGCTGAGCTGCAAACTCATATGCCGTCGAGCTTCTGCGTTGCGACAGTCAGAAAGTGCTCAGCGTACTGCTTCGAGTACGCTTCCCAAGCTTTTTGTCTGCCGCGCCTTGAATCTCTTAGGCCTATGAGTTTTTGCTTTCAGCATAGTTTTGTTAGGCGCTCTGAGGCACAGAAATGTTCAATAGAATCTTAGTCGCAAACCGCGGCGAAGTCGCCGTCCGAGTCATCCGCGCCTGCCGGGAGATGGGTATCCATGTCGTCGCCGTTTATTCGAAGGCCGACCGCGATTCCTTCCACGTGCGGCTCGCGAACGACGCCATTTGTATCGGGAACGCCAAATCAAGCGACAGCTACCTCAATATCCCGAGCATAATCAGCGCCGCCGAGATCGCCGACGTCGAGGCGATTCACCCCGGCTGGGGTTTTCTTTCCGAGAACCCTCATTTTTCCGAAATCTGCGAATCCTGCCAGATCAAATTTATAGGTCCGAATCCCGAGAGCGTGCGGCTTATGGGAGACAAATCTCTCGCGCGCGAGACTATGCGCAAGGCCGGCATTCCGCTCATTCCGGGGAGCCGCGGCGTTATCCAGAACCAGGAGGAGGCGCTGCGCACCGCGAAACGTATCGGCTACCCGATTATCATCAAGGCGAAGGCCGGCGGCGGCGGCAAAGGAATGAAGGTCGCGCACAATGACGGCAAGCTCGTCAGCGCTTATCTTACCGCGAAGGCGGAGGCCGAGGCCGCGTTCGGCGACCCCGATGTTTACATCGAGAAATACATTGAGAATCCCCGCCACATTGAATTCCAGATATTAGCCGATCAGTACGGCCACATGCTTCATTTGGGCGAGCGCGACTGCTCGATCCAGCGCCGCCACCAGAAGCTGTTGGAGGAATCTCCGTCGCCCATTATGTCAAAGAAGCTGAGGCGCCATATGGGAGAGATGGCTGTGAGGGCGGCAAAGGCGGTCAATTATGTGAACGCGGGAACGGTAGAATTCCTCGTCGACGATAAAGAGAACTTTTACTTTATGGAAATGAACACGCGGCTTCAGGTGGAGCACCCCGTGACGGAAATGGTCACCGGCATCGACCTTGTTAAGGAGCAGATTCGGATAGCAGCGGGCGACCGCCTAAAATGGAGCCAGGATGACATCAAATCCCGCGGCGCCGCGATCGAGTGCCGCATCAACGCCGAAGACCCCGACAATGATTTCCTCCCCTCGCCGGGCAGGATTGAACAACTCGTTTTTCCGGGCGGCCCCGGCGTCCGGGTCGATTCTCATATCTACCGCGGCTACGACGTCACGCCTTTTTATGATTCAATGATCGCGAAAATTATCGTATGGGCGAATGGCCGTACGGAGGCCGTCAGTGTCTTGAGGCGCGCGCTGGACGAGATTGAGATCGGACCGATTAAAACCACAATCGGACTCCACAAGCGGATTGTGCAATCGCAGGCCTTCCAGCGCGGCAAGGTCAGCACCCGTTTTATCGAGGAGCTTATCGAGCGCGAGAAGGCCGGTAGCAAGGAAGCAAAGCAGGCCAAGGCGGAGGCCAAAGCGGAATGAAAGTTGTAAATTTTATCGTCGAAATCATTTCAATACTGGTATATTTGACCGTGGGGAGTTTTCTGATTATTGTCGCCGTCCATCTCGTGGGTTTTGAGGACGCGATAAACGCCATCACCGATATCTATAAGAATCCCATCCATTCGCTCGAGACAGGCGGCGTCGGCCTTATTTTTATCGTAATCGGGCTTACATTGGCGAAGATAGTGGTTAAGCGCGGGAGATCGGACGACGCCCTGATGCTGGAAGGCACGGCGGGAAAGATCAGGATTTCCGTTGACGCGATAGAGGATATCGCACGGAAGGTCCTGAAAAAATTCCTTCTCATAAAAGAGTACCGTGTAAGGACGCATATAAGCGACCGGCACCTTGAGATCAAAATCCGCCTTGTCCTTTGGGCGGGCGGAAATATTCCGAGCCTCGTCAACGAACTAAATGCCGAGTTGAGCAACAGGCTGACGAAGGTTCTTGGTCTTAAGGATGATATTGAGATTAAGGTTGATGTGGCAAAGGTGCTCGAAAACGAGCAAATAGACGAGTTGCAAGGCGTAAAATGAACATTATCCGCCTTCGCCTAATGTAAGCAGTCCTTTGTAGTTGGTTACGGTGCCTGCCTGCCGGCAGGCAGGGGTTAAATTCCCTCCTACGCTGTGATGTTTACGCTCACAGCTTCGGAGGGCAAGCGCAGACGGCCTTACGGCCTACGGTTTACGTCACTTACCTTCCGTAAACCGTCTGCTCATTTAATATGGAGGTTTTTTTATGCAAAAGATCGGTATTCTGACGGGAGGGGGCGATTGCCCGGGCCTGAATCCTGTAATCAGAGCGGTTGTGGCACGGGCGGCGAAGGAAGGCTGGGAGGTAATCGGTTTTAAAGACGGCTGGAAGGGCATTATAGAAAATAAGACGATGCCTCTCGACAGGAAGTCTACAAGGGAGATTATCGATAAGGGCGGCACTATTCTCGGGACATCGAGAACCAATCCCTACAAGAAAGAGGGCGCCGTAAAGAAGATCGTCGAGACTTTTAAGGCCAACAATCTCACCGCCCTGATAGCGGTAGGCGGAGAAGATACCCTCGGTGTCGCGAATAAACTTGTTAAAGAAGAAAAACTCAATGTTGTCGGCGTTCCAAAGACCATAGACAATGATTTAAACAGCACGGACTATACCTTTGGTTTTGACACGGCGGTCAATGTCGCGATGGAGTGCATCGACAGACTGAAGACGACCTCGGAATCGCACCATCGGGTGATGGTGGTTGAGATCATGGGCCGCCACGCGGGATGGATTACGCTTACCGCCGGTGTCGCGGGCGGGGCGGATGTGATATTGATCCCCGAGGTTCCGATTAATATCGACGAGGTGTGCGCGATCCTCAAAAAACGCCACGAGGAAGGAAAACTCTTCGGCATCGTCGCGGTAGCCGAGGGCGCTAAGGTTAGCGGCAAAGACGTGACGCAGGAAGTGGAGCTTGACCAGTTTGGCCATGTGAGGCTCGGCGGCATAGGCGAGAGGCTCGCGAAGGTTATAGAGGAGAAGACCGGTTACGAAACACGGTATGTGGTTCTGGGGCATATCCAGCGCGGCGGCCATCCGACGGCATTTGACCGTATGCTGGGATCACGCTTCGGAGTCAAGGCGGTCGAGCTTGTCATAAAGAAAGAGTTCGGCAAGATGGTAAGCCTTCAGGGTGCGGAGATAGTCGCGGTTTCGCTTGAGGCCGCGGTTAAGGAGCTCAAGACGGTTCCGCCCGCGCTTTTTGAAGTCGCAAAGATAGTTTCGGAATCTTAGACAGGTACCCAACCAAGGACAGGTACCTGGTACCGAACCCGTGAGTCCGGTACCAGGTACCTCACAAAGAGCCATGTCAAACAAAATCGAAAACATATTTAAGGAAACGGCCAAGGTAATTACCGGCAGTCTGACCGACGGGCGCGCCGAGGTTTTAGGCAAAATGGCGAGTCGTGTCGTCGATTCGCTTAAGAAAGGCGGCAAGGTCATACTTTGCGGCAACGGCGGCAGCGCTTCACAGGCCCAGCACATAGCCGCCGAGTTTGTGGGCCGTTTCAAAAAGGAGCGTCCCCCTTACGCGGCGATAGCGCTTACGGATAATTCTTCTTTGATGACCTGCATCCCCAACGACTACAGTTTTGACGCCGTTTTCGCAAGGCAGCTCGAAGGCCTCGGGAGAAAGGGCGACGTCCTCATCGCGATTTCAACAAGCGGCTCTTCCAAGAACGTGATAGAAGCGATGAAAAAGGCAAAGTCGATGGGTATCATAGTTATTTCCTTCACGGGCAAGGGCGGCGGCAAAATGAGTCCGCTTGCCGATTATGATTTTTGCGTGCCCTCGGATAATACGCCCCGTGTTCAGGAAGTTCATCTTTTAGCGCTCCACGCCTTGTGTGAGCTGGCTGAGGAAGACCTGGCGTAGCGATGGCTAATTCCAAGATCAAGACTCTTCGCTCGATAGTTCCGATCGTCCGGCGCCTGCGAAAGAGGCGAAAAAAGATAGCTTTTACAAACGGCTGTTTCGATATCCTCCACCGCGGGCATGTGATGTATCTTAGCGTCGCGCGCCGGAAGGGCGATATCCTAATAGTCGGGCTTAATACCGATAAATCAATCCGCAAAATCAAGGGGCCGAGCCGGCCGGTACAACCCGAGCGCGACCGCGCCGAAATCCTGAGCGCCCTCCAATGCGTCGATTACATCGTTCTTTTTAACGAATCGACGCCCTATCGTCTGATAAAAGCGATTTGTCCCGATATCCTTGTCAAGGGCAACGACTGGCCGGTAGATAAGATAGTCGGGGGCGATATCGTTAAGGTTCACGGAGGGAAGGTCATCCGCGTTCCTTTACTGAAAGGCCGTTCGACTACGCGTATCCTCACGAAGATTAAGCAGCTCTAAATATTTCTATGGTAGCTCCAGTTTCTCGTTCCAGGATTCTCCGTTTGATCGACGCAAACTTTAACCGCGCCAAAGAAGGGCTGCGCGTCTGCGAAGATATATGCCGTTTTGTCATGAATCGCGGAGAGCTTGCCCGCAATTTTCGAGGAATCCGCCACGACTTGCTTAAAATACTGTTATCTTTGCCGTTTCCTTATGATAAAATAGCCGCGTCACGTGACGTTGAAGGCGATTCGGGGAGAAAGGCCTTCTTGAGAGCCCGGCTCTCGGGCGTCAAAGATGTGTTCCTGAGGAATATAAAGCGTTCGGAAGAGGCCTGCCGCGTCCTGGAAGAGTTTTCGGGGCTTATGCATCCCGCCTCCTCGAGACGTTTTCAGGCGCTGCGCTTTAAAATTTATGCACTGGAGAAAAAAACGCTTAATCGGCTCTAGACTTTACGCCATTACGGACATCAGAGAAGGAGACAAAGGCCTGGTTAAGCAAGTCGAAGGCGCATTCCGCGGCGGCGTTGATATTTTACAGTTGCGCTCGAAACACTTATCGGACCGTAAGCTCATTCAGCTCGGCCGCAAGCTTAAGCGTATCGCGCATAAGCATGGCGGGCTTTTGATTGTGAACGACCGTTGTGACTTGGCGCTTCTAATCGGCGCGGACGGTGTCCACTTAGGTCAGGATGATTTGACGGTCAGGGAAGCAAGACGCATCCTGCGGGATAAGACGATTTTAATCGGGCGCTCGACCCACAGCCTTCGTGAGGCGCTTTGCGCCGAGAAGGATGGCGCGGATTATATCGGAACGGGGCCCATATTCGGGACTCCAACAAAGCCTGATTACAAACCGGTAGGCTTGGGCCTTATCGGTAAAGTAAAGCGCGCCGTTCGGATCCCGTTTTTCGCTATCGGCGGAGTAGATGAGACGACAATAAACAAGGTTTTAAAGGCCGGCGCGAGCCGGGTCGCGGTCGTCCGCGCAATCTTCGGAAAACCTTCGGCCGAACGGGCGGCGCAGGGGCTTAAGAAAAGGTTTTTATGAGTGAGAATCCGGATGAAAAACTCGGGATAATCGAACGCCTAAGGCGCGGCCTTCCCGCGCCTGAGCTTTCTTACGTCGCGGACAGGGAAGGTATCGGCGTCGAGGAAATTGTATCCGGCATAGTAAAAGGCGAGATTGTTTTTCCGGCGAACCGTTGTTTCCCCCTTAAGCAAAAACCCTGCGCGATCGGGAGAGGGCTCCGCACCAAGGTAAATGCCAATATCGGAACCTCGACGGAAGTTCACGATTTTAACGATGAGCTCGCGAAACTCAGGGTGGCCGTGGACGCGGGTGCCGATACGGTTATGGACTTGAGCACCGGCGGGCCCATTGCCGAGATAAGGAAAGCTCTCCTCGCAGTCTCGCCGATTCCCTTCGGTACGGTTCCGGCCTACGACCTCATCACGCGCTTTTGCGGTAACGGCAATTCAATCCACAAAGCTGTAGTCGATGATTTCCTGAAAGTCGTCGAGGAGCACGGAGAGATCGGTGTTGATTTTGTTACAGTCCACGCGGGCCTGACCACGGAGGCGCTTTCTCTGCTTAAGAGCGAGGGACGCATCGCGGGCATAGTGAGCCGCGGCGGGAGTTTTATAGCGGACTGGATGCTGCACAACGGGAAAGAAAATCCTTACTACGAATATTTTGACGAGCTTTTGGAAATAGCGCGCAAATTCGATTTGGTGCTGAGCCTTGGCGACGGCTTAAGACCCGGCGCGATAAAAGACGGCACCGATAAGGCGCAGATTAAAGAACTAAGCACGCTCGGCGAGCTCGAGGAGCGGGCCCTATCGCGCGGTGTTCAGGTAATAATCGAAGGTCCGGGACATATAAAACTTGATGAGATTGAAACTAACGTGAGGCTCGAGAAAGAACTTTGCCACGGCGCGCCGTTTTACGTTTTGGGTCCTATCGTTACGGATGTGGCGCCGGGTTATGACCATATTACATCCGCGATCGGCGGCGCCATTGCGGCAAGCCACGGCGCCGATTTTCTCTGCTACGTCACGCCGGGAGAGCATCTCAGGCTTCCGACCGAGGCTGATGTGCGCGAAGGCGTCATAGCGGCGCGCATAGCCGCGCATGCCGCGGATCTCGTGAAGCTCGGCGAACGCGCAAGAAGGTGGGACGATTCTATGTCGCGGGCGCGTTTCCGCCGCGACTGGGAGGCGCAAATCCGTCTTGCACTTGATCCGAAACAGGCGGGAGCGCTATCCGGTAAGGAAATCGAAAAAGGCGAAGGTTGCACGATGTGCGGGGATTATTGTTCGTACAAGGTGAGTGAACGCATTCTCGCCAATAAAGGGGATTCAAAGTGACCGTCAAAAAGGACAAACGCCCCTCTTGGGATGAATATTTTCTCGATATAGTGCATCTTGTCTCGCGCCGCTCCACCTGTCTCAGGCGGTCTGTGGGGGCCTTGATCATCAAGGATAAGCGGATTCTCGCCACCGGCTATAACGGCACGCCGAGCAAGGTCAGGCACTGTTCCGAAACAGGATGTCTCAGGGAAAGGCTCAAGATTCCCTCAGGCGAGCGCCATGAGCTCTGCCGCGGCCTGCACGCCGAGCAAAACGCCCTGCTTCAGGCCTCGCTCCACGGAGTTTCCGTACACGGCGGCACGCTTTACTGCACTAATCAGCCGTGCGTCATTTGCGCGAAGATGCTCATAAACGCCGGCATTAAAGAGATTGTATTTCAACACGGTTATCCCGATCCTTTGGCCGGAGAATTTTTCGAAGAGGCCGGTATTGTTTTACGTAAATTAGAGGAAGACTCAAAATGCGTTGCCCCTACTGCAAGAAAGAAAACGACAGGGTAATCGATTCGCGTTCGGCGAATGAAGGCACGGTAATCCGCAGGCGCAGGATCTGCGATTCCTGCCGCAGGCGTTTTACGACCTACGAACGTATCGAAGAAACACCCCTCCTGATCGTGAAGCGCGACCAGCGCCGCGAAACATACGACCGATCCAAAGTTCTCGCCGGCATAATGAAGGCCTGCGAGAAAAGGCCCATTCCGATCGAGGAGCAGGAGGCGATTGTGGACCGGCTCGAGAAAAAACTCGGCGAGAAATACGACAAAGAAGTACCGTCCACGGAAATAGGCGAGTTCATAATGCATCAACTTTCAAAAGTTGATGAGGTTGCCTATGTCAGGTTCGCCTCCGTCTACCGCCAGTTCAAAGATATTTCGCATTTTATGAGAGAGCTCAAAGAGCTCAAGTCGCTTTTGTCTAAGCACTAGTCCGCAGTCCCACAGTATTTCTTGCCGGCTCTTTCAGATTCCGCAGGATATTTCAGTAGAGAAAGGGGTCTTATGAAAAACGTAAAACCAAAGAAGATTGGTATTTTAACCGCAGGGGGAGATTGTCCGGGATTGAATGCCGTAATCAGGGCAGTCGTGAAGATAGCTACCACAAAGCATGGTATAGAGGTTGTAGGTTTTAAAGATGGTTATGACGGTCTGATAAAAGACGAATATATAACTCTGGGAAATCGCGAGGCCTCCGGCATCCTGACAATCGGCGGGACTATTCTTGGGACGTCGAATATCGCGAATCCGTATAAGTATGCTGTTAAAAGGGATGGAAAGGTTATATTTAAGGATGTTTCAAAGAAGGCAATCCAGACTTATAAAAAACACAAGCTGGATGCTTTAATCGCGGTCGGCGGCGACGGGACCTTGACGATAGCGTCAAAGCTGATGAAGGACGGATTGAAAATCGTCGGTGTCCCTAAAACAATCGACAATGATTTGTCGGGAACTACATTGACATTTGGATTCGATTCGGCTGTCACCACCGCGACCGAGGCTATAGATAAACTGCACTCGACGGCCCAGTCCCACCACAGGGTTATGATAGTGGAAGTGATGGGACGTTACGCCGGGTGGATCGCCCTTGCCTCTGGCATGGCCGGCGGCGGCGATGTCATATTAATACCGGAAATTCCTTATCGTATGGAAAAAATCCGCGAAAAGCTAAGAGAGCGCCACAAGGCCGGAAAACGCTTTAGTATTATTGTCGTGGCGGAAGGGGCAAAGCCGGTGGGTGGCGAGATGACGGTTCACAAGATTGTCGAGGCCTCCACGGACAAAGTCAGACTCGGAGGTGTCGCTTACCGCCTGGCGGATGATATTGAGAAACTAACAGGTATTGAGACGCGCGCCACTATACTCGGTCATGTGCAAAGGGGAGGTACCCCCACGGCTTTTGACCGTATCCTAGCCACAAGGTATGGCGTTGAAGCTATGAATCTGGTTCTAGAGAAAAAGTTTGGACGCATGGTTGCCCTAAAGGGCAATACTATGACGAATGTGCCTATCGCGGTGGCTATCGGTAAGCTGAGAGTGGTTCCAGTTAATTCTCCGCTCGTTCTAAGCTTAAAAGCAATGGGGGTAAGTTTTGGGGATTAGCAAGAAAGTCAAAATTAAAAAGTAAAAATGAAAAATTGAAGAAAGGAAACGTTATGGGTTTAAAAAAGACTAATCCGGTACCATGTACATAAAGGCGTTCTCGACTCGTGAACGGTACAAATTAAAGGAAGGCAGGTTATCATGAATTTTAGAAAGGTGTTATGTAGTTTAGGGGTGTTGCTTGTAGGTGCGCTGGTGCTTGTTTCCGGTTGCGTCACGGATCAGGCGGCGACGCGCAGCGGTTTTTTGAACGATTATTCCGTCCTCAAAAAAGGAAAACATTTCAATGAAGAGCATGTCTCATCCGGCGCTAAGTTTTCGGAATACAATCAGGTCAAAGTCGCCCCCATTGATTTTAGCTATCTTGCCGATAAGACGGCCTGCAGTACCGACGAGCTTGAAACGCTGGGCCGGGAATTCAGGGAAGTTATAGAAAAGAAGCTGACCGAGTCCGGTTTTACAATTTCGGCTAATCCTTTGGGCAAGACTCTTGTGGTAAAGCTTGCCGTTACCAATATCGAGCCTCCCAATGTGGCATTCAACGTTGCTGCCGCTGTCTTTTGCCCTGTGCCGGGTATCGACAGCGATGGCTGCACTTCTCTTGAGGGTAAGATTGTGGACGGGGCAACCGGAAAAACTATGATCGAATTCGCGGAAACCCAGTCCGGTTCCGGCAAAGGTATTAACGTCAAAGCAATGGCTGTGGGAGGATTTACCAAGTTCACCAACACGGAAAGCGTTTTTAAGGGATGGGCCACAGGCATTGCTTCTATGTTGAGCGATTTAAAAACGGGAGCGGAGCCCAATAAGAAATCAGAAACAAAAAGCTAAACCGATGAAATCGGTAAGGTTGCCGGGACCGGCCGCCAAGATCGTAATATGTACATGGTGCCGGTTTCACAAGTACATGTGAGTGCGCTTTTAGGTACGAATACCATATCCGAGATTGAGTTCAAAACTTAAATCGCAAAGCGTAAAATTGAAATTCAAGATTCAAAGTTTTTCCGAGCAGTTTTAAATTTTGAGTTGTGACTTTGCGTTCTTCATTTTACACTTTGCCTTAAATTTTACTTTCGGTACCAGATACATATTGCGTTGCGGTGATTTTTCTAACAACTATTCACTGTTTGCATGTACCTGGCGCCGGATCCATGAAACCGGTGCCAGGTACATGGTAAATTGCATGCACGAGGCCGCTTATTATAAAAAGCTAGACGGAAACAAGGTTCAGTGCCTACTCTGTCCTCACTTTTGCGTAATCGCCGAAGGAGAGCGGGGCAAGTGCTGGCCTCGGCAGAATATCGGCGGGAGGCTTTGCGCTACGACTTATGGTCTCGCCTCATCGGTCGCGCTCGACCCGATCGAGAAGAAGCCCCTTTATCATTTCCATCCGCGCACAAACATTCTTTCGCTCGGTTCTCTCGGTTGTAACCTGAAGTGTGTTTTCTGCCAGAATTACGAGATTTCTCAGGTTACCGCGGAAAGGACCATACCGGTTGAAATCGATGACATAATTAAGGAGGCGAAGCGCCTCGGCTCGATAGGGATTGCCTATACCTACAATGAGCCGCTCATCTGGTTTGAGTTTGTCAAGGATTGCGCTGCCCGCGTCAGGAAGGCCGGTCTTTTCAATGTCCTTGTGACTAACGGCCTCGTCAATCCCGGGCCCTTTGACGAGCTTCTTCCTTTAATCGACGCCTTGAATATCGACATCAAATCGATCGAGGATGATTTTTATGTCAAGTATTGCGGGGGGGTGTTGGGGCCGATTTTAAGAAACACAAAGCGCGCGGCGGAATCGGCGCACGTGGAAGTTACGAACCTCGTAATTCCGACGCTGAACGATAAGGACGAGAATTTTATTAAACTTAGGGACTGGCTTTTCGATAACGTCGGCCCCGATATACCGGTACACCTTTCGCGCTATTTCCCATGTTATAAATTAAAAATCCCACCGACTCCCCGCGAGACGCTTGAGCGCGCGAGGGAAATATTCGCGAAAAAAATGAAATACGTGCATTTGGGGAACGTTTAACAAAATGCAAAATTTAAAGTGAAAAATGCAAAACTAAAGTTTAAAATTCAAAAACGACCTGAAAACAGCAACCCGCGAAAATTTTGAATTTTCAGCTGTGATTTTTCACTTTTCGCTTTTAATTTTTAGCTGATTTATTCGGAAGGACTTTCCTCGCGCTCGAGGTAGCTTTGGATTTTTGCTTCTTTGAGGAAGGACACTAAGAATTTCTGGAGTGCCTCGTTCTTTTTTCTCGCCATTAATTCGGTCCAGAAACTCTCTTTTTCTTTCTCGAAATCTTCTTTGGTCGCCTCCTTTATTTCTTTGACGCAGAGGAGGCGGTATCCTTTGTCGGTAAGGATGGGGAGTGAAATATCGTTTAACCCGAGGGTTTTGAGTGTAGCTATCTCATTTTTCGCGATGCCCGCTTTTTCAAAGTCATCCGCGCTTTTTAATAATCCGGTATTCTCGACGGCAAGTCCTTCCTTAAGCGCGGCGGCTTCAGAGCCAAGGCCCTCGTCTTTAATCTTCACCAGCCAGTTGTTTGCTTTCTCCCGCGTGTAGGATTGCACGTTTCTCTTTATATATTCCGCTTTTTTGTCTTCTTGGATTAATTCGGGAAGCGGCATCGTCTTTTCGGCCTCGTCAAACGAGAAAAGAACAGATAAAAAATTGTAAGATTTTTTCTCGCTGAAATACGCCTTTTCAACCTCCTCGTTCGTTACGGTTATATCATCCGTCACGGTTCTAAGCAGTTTCCTCGTACGGATTACATCACGCAGCGCCTCTTCAAAATTACGCGGCTGCTCGCGGAATGTCCGCGTAACCCAATCCGTATAGGCGTTCTCGTTTATCGCCCCCTCGACGCCGATGAAGCCACGGAGCGCTTGGCGCACCTCGTCGTCGGATACCTTTATCTTTTTGCGCTTTGCCTCGTGGAGGAGGGCGAGTTCTTCGAAGGTTGCCTTGGTAAAGTAATCGCCCGGAAGATCCGGCAGGGAGCCGTCTTTCTGGCGAAGCTGTTTCTCGAGCAGGTAATGGACCATCTTGTTGGTCATTTCAAACTGGCGGTATGAAACGGGGTCGCCGAAGACAGAACCCGCGTAGCTTGCCGATTTCTTGCGGCTTACGGCTAAAGTACCGGCGCCCCAAATGCCGAAGGCGAGCACTATTATCCAGATTACGATTTTTGTGTTTTTTCTGAGTATCTTAAACATGAGGGGGTAAGGGTCCTTAATGTAATCTTTCGACTCGCCCTTCGCAGCGCTTAGGGCTCGCTCAGGATGAGCCCTTGGCCTAAAAAGATTTCCAAGGGCTCAATTATAGTAAACTATTTAGTTATTGGCAATATGTATCGTAAAGCGCTATCTGCTAAGGGGATATATGTTTAACCTTGCTTTTTGAGGGCGGGTGTGTTATAAAAATTTCACCCTCCTTCGCAGAAAACTTTGCTAAAGAACTGTAGTGTGGAGGAATGCGAAGGAGGGTGCTGCTGCGAAGCTCAATTCGTATGTTTTTGAGCGAAGCAGAGCTATTGCTTCGGAGCGGTTCCGCCCCGCGAAGCTTAAGTCAAGGAACTGCGGCTCAAGAAGTTGCGGGGCTTCAAGTTTTTAAATCCGGGTTTCTTGGTATGTGTAACAAATATTAATTAAAGCGAGGAAACTATGAAACTGACGAGGATTACGATCGTTATCTTATTGGTGGTAAGCGCCGTCTCGCTTGTTGCGATTATCAGGCTTTACAGCGGGAAAGAGCAGGGCATCAGCGCCGTGATGGCGGAGCGCGATGAGCTCACTCAAAAAATAGAGCGTCTTAACGCCGAAATTAAAGAGCTGCAGAAGTCCGTTAGGGCAAACGAACGCGTCTCTTACGATTTAAAGAAAAAGCAGGGCGAGATCGAGACGCTGAATAAGGATTTAAACCGTTACAAGCGCGATATGGAGAAGGCCGAGACGGCTTATAACACCCTCTGGAACGATTACGAGGCTACCAAACGGCGCTATGAAGAGCTTAAAACGCAGGCCGATACTCCAAAACGCCCAAGTTTGTAAGTTCCGTTAATGACCCTTCTATTTAATAAACGAAGGATTCTCTTCCTTATCTTTTTTCCTTTCTTTACGCTTCTGACCGTTTTTGGCGGCGGTTATCTTCTTGCTGCAGAAAGTAAGACCTCTTCGGACGATGCCGTTCTTAGCGAACTTAAAACTTTGAACGGGCAGACTTCCGCGCTTGAACGGAAGTTTGACGATCTTAAGTCGGCAGAAGACGACAATAAAAAAGATGTTAAAGCGCTGAAGCCCTGGATGGCCGGCCGTCCCGGCCGAAAACATAAGTGAGGGACTTGTCATGAAAAAAAATTCAATTTTAAGTTTTATTTTGATTATCGTGTTTTTTGTCCTGCTTGGTTCTTTCGCTCTTGCCCAGACCCGCGAACCCCAAAACACCGCCCTGATTGATGAAATCCACTCAATCCAGAAATCCGTAGAGCGTATCCAGGCTCAGGCGGCAGCCATTCAGGCCGCTCAGGCAGAGATTAAGGCCGAGATCGCGAATCTTAAAATCTGGATTCACCGCCGCTAAAACAATGCAGAGCGTCAATATTCTCCCCAGGGGTTCTCTCAAGGGTGCCTTATCTCCTCCGGGCGATAAATCCATCTCCCACCGCGTCGTAATGCTCTCGAGTCTCGCCGAGGGAAGGAGTGTCTTCGAAAACTTCCTTTTTTCGGATGACTGCATGAGCACCGTGGGGGCGCTCCGCTCGATGGGCGTTAAGATAAACGAGGAAAAAGGCCGCCTCGTTGTGGAAGGGCTCGGTCTTAAAGGTCTCAAAGCGCCGAAGGGTGAACTATTTCTTGGTAATTCGGGGACTACCATGCGCTTGCTTCTTGGGGTTTTGGCAGGCCAGCCTTTCAAGGCGGTCTTGACAGGCGATGAATCACTCTCGAGACGCCCCATGAGCCGTGTGACCGATCCCCTAAGGTGGATGGGCGCGCGGATTTCGGGACGCGACAACGGAAACTACGCGCCGCTTACGATCGAAGGCGGGTCGCTCTCGGGCATAGACTACGTTAATAAACTTGGCAGCGCTCAGGTCAAATCGGCGATTCTCCTTGCGGGGTTATTCGCGAAAGGGAAGACGCGGGTGGTGGAGCCGCTTCCATCGCGCGACCACACCGAGAGACTTTTCGCTTATCTTGGGCTTCCGTGCCGTCATGAGGGTGGGGCGATTACGGTAGAGGCCACTAAGAAGATAAATGCATTCAGCCTGACCGTGCCGGGAGATCCTTCGGCAGCGGCCTTTTTCATTGCGGCCGCCGGACTTATCGAAGGAAGCGATCTTATTATAAAGAACGTCGGCCTCAATCCTACAAGGATGGGTTTTATGGACGCCTTCAGGGCGATGGGCGGACGGTTTGAGATTAAGATACGCGATGAGAGGCTTGAGCCCGTCGGCGATATCCATGTCCGCGGCGGCAGGCTTCGCGGAATTAAAATAGGCCGCGGTGAAATCCCGCGCTTAATCGATGAGCTGCCCATACTGATGGTTTTGGCCTCTTATGCCGAGGGCGAGACCGAAATCTCGGGCGCCGCCGAATTGCGCGTGAAGGAGACCGACCGTATACACTCGTTATGCACCAATCTCAAGGCGGTCGGTGCGGATATAGAGGAGAAACAGGATGGATGCAGAATTCAGGGGAAGGAAGAGCTAAAAGGCGGCACGGTTGAGAGTTTCGGCGATCACAGGACGGCGATGAGCCTCATAATCGCGGCCCTCAGGTCAAAAAACGGGATCACGGTTAACGATACCGATTGTATCGCGATTTCATACCCTAAATTCTTGGAAGATCTGAAAGGGCTCGGTCTTATTGCGCCATGAGCCGTGCGTTTATCTTAGACTTACGACTCATGGCACATAACACAGGACGCAAAGCGCCTTGACATCAAAAAGTTCTTTGTGTATACTGCTTCCCGCTCTAAGGCATTTCATTTCAAGTGGTTAAGTTTCTATTGCCCTTAAGAAATCCTCAAATTTGAAAGGATCGTAACATGTTTCTTGACTATCTCTTCGGGGTTTTATCCAGTGATATAGGAATCGATTTGGGCACGGCAAACACTCTTGTGTATGTCCGCGGGCAGGGTGTGGTGCTCTGCGAGCCTTCCGTTGTGGCGATTGAGCGCAGCACTAACCGTGTCCTCGCTGTCGGGGAAGAGGCCAAGCGGATGTTAGGACGCACACCGGGCAATATCGTGGCGATAAGGCCGATGAAGGACGGTGTGATAGCCGATTTCGATATTACGGAAAGTATGCTCCGTTATTTCATAAGAAAAGTCCACCGGAAGAAAACCCTGATAAGTCCCAGGGTCGTGATTGCCGTCCCGAGCGGAATTACGGAAGTCGAGAAACGCGCCGTCAAGGATTCGGCCGAAAGGGCGGGGGCGCGCAGTCCGGTTTACTTGGTCGAGGAGCCGATAGCGGCTGCGATCGGAGTAGGTCTTCCGATACAGGAGCCGGCCGGTAATATGATCATAGACGTGGGCGGCGGTACGACCGAGATGGCCGTTATTTCATTGGCCGGAATAGTTTTCTCAAAGAGCATCCGCATAGGCGGCGACGAGTTTGACGAGGCGATCACGAACCACCTTAAAAAGGCATATAACCTCATGATCGGCGAACGCACGGCCGAAGACATCAAGATTAAAATAGGCTCCGCTTATCCGCTCGAGCAGGAGATGACCTTAGAGGTGAAGGGGCGCGATATTCTCGCGGGGCTCCCAAAAATGATTACGGTGACGAGTGAGGAAATACGCGAGGCGCTTTCGGAACCCATCTCGGTCATTCTCGAGGCTGTGCGCATAACGCTTGAGCGCACACCGCCCGAGCTTTCCGCCGACCTTATCGACAGAGGCATAGTCTTGGCCGGCGGCGGCGCCCTTCTCAGGAATTTGGACAAGCTGATCTCGGGAGAGACGGGGCTTCCCGTCCATGTAGCCGACGATCCGCTTACCGCCGTGGCGCTCGGTACGGGGAAATACCTCAGCGATTTCCGGCTGCTTAAACGCCTCACCGTAAACGCGAACTTACAGACCAAGTACGAAGGCTAAAGTTTCGCCCTCGGCTGGTTTCTATAAACGCTGTGAAACTCAAAAGGATTTTACTACTCGTCTTTATCGCCGCGCTTCCCATCTCGATTTCCACGTATTACCCCCAACTCTCCGATAGCCTCCGCAACGTGACGGTCGGTACCGTAAAACCGCTGTTTGATTTCTCCCACTTTGTCTCTTCGAATATTACGGAAGGCACAAGCGGTATAGGAAATTTCTTCCGTGTCTATAAGGAGAACGCCGCCTTAAGAGACGAGGTGAGCGTACTTCGCGGTAAACTCGTCAAGCTGGAAGAACTCGCAAAAGAAAACGAGCGCCTCAAGGCTATCCTCGCTTTCAAGCAGGCGTCCAAGGCGAGATTTATCCCCGCCGAGGTCATATCGCGCGACATCTCTCATTTTTCGAGTTGGGTCGTCCTCGGTAAGGGTAGGAAAGACGGCATCAGGCCCGGCATGCCCATCGTAACGCCTTTGGGACTCGCCGGCCGCGTCGTCGCCACAAGAGAACATTGCGCGAGGGCCATAATCCTTACGGACGTGAAGTCCAAGGTGAGCGGCTTAGCCCAAAGGACGAGGGACCTCGGCGTTATAGAGGGCAACGGCTGCGGGCTTATAATGAGGTATCTTCCGCTTGATTCCAAGCTTGCCGTCGGCGACATCGTCGTCACAAGCGGCCTTGGCGGCATATATCCTAAGGGGATACAGGTTGGGAAGGTCGATTCTATAGCCACGGATAAAGAGGCGCTTACGCTTTATGCAGTCGTGAAACCGTTTGCCGAGTTGTGGCGGCTTGAGGAGGTATTGTGTTTAGAGCACATCCGGCGAGACTGATTTTTGTCCTCCTTATTTTTCTTTTTCTCACACTCGCGTTTGTTCCTTTTATCTCAATCGGCGGCATAAGGCCGGACCTATTTTTCATACTCCTTGTTTTCTACGCCTTCCATGTGAGCTGGAAGACCGTGCCCATACCCGCGTTTCTCATCGGCCTCGCGAAAGACATTCTGACCAACTCGTATTTCGGCCTCGAGACTTTTTCGCTCGTCACGGCGAGCATCCTCTTGGGCCTCGCCGCCTCGAAGATAGAGCGCGAGAATGCGTGGCTGCGTTATCTCGTCACTTTTCTTTTCTCCGTTACCGTCATGACGGTTTTTTCGGTATCTTTCCTTGTCTTGGAGGGAAGCCCGCGCCTCATCGCTTTTAGTTTCGCGAGAGTTTTTTACGTTTCCATTTATACCGTTTGCGTTTCTCCTTTAGTATTCTTCTTTCTCGACCGGACACTTAAAGTCCGCAGCCGCCAGTACGAACTTTTTTCATGACATCGAGATTGGCATTCCTTAAAATCGTTATCCTCGCTTTCCTCGCCCTTTTGGCAGCCGGCCTCTTCAATGTTCAGGTCCTAAACGGCAGTTATTTCAGGCATCTCAGCGAGTGCAACCGTATAAGGCTTCTTCCCCTGGAGGCGCCGCGAGGGCGCATCCTTGACCGCGCGGGCGATATCATCGCGGGAAACCGTCCTTCTTTTAAGATCTCCGTCATCCCCGAGGATTTTGATGAAGAGAGCCAGAAGCTGCTTGCGTCTATCCTGAAAATTACGCCGGAGGAACTGTCCGAGAGAATCAATAAGGGCGACAAGACCCCCTTCGGGCCCGTTACCGTGGCGCGCGACGTGGACAAAGAGGTCCTGTTCAAAACAGAGGAAAGGGCCCCGGATTTGGGGGGCGTAATCGTCCAGCTCGAGGGCATACGTTATTATCCTTATAAGGAGATTGCATCGCACGTGGTGGGCTATATCGGCAAGGTGAGCCTCGAGGAATATCGCGACCAGACGGACGGCCGTTACAGTTATAACGACTGGGTGGGGCGCGGCGGTGTCGAGGCTGTCTATGATTTCAGCTTGCGGGGCGACGGCGGAGGAAAACAGTTTGAGGTCGATGTGCGCGGCCGTGTCGTGAGAACTCTCGGCGAAAGGATGCCGAAGCCGGGAGACGACCTCACGCTCACGCTCGATATGAAGTTAGAAAAGGCGATCTGGGATGTTATGGCGCCCGTAAAGAAGGGCGCTTCGACCGTGGTGGATTTGAAGACAGGCGAGATCCTTGCGATGGTGAGCAAGCCCGGCTACGACCCCAACGTTTTCGTCAAGCCCGGCTCGAACAAAGAGCGCTTGAGGCTCCTCAAGGACTCAAGCGTTCCTTTGATTAACCGGAACATCTCCGCCGCTTTTCCGCCGGGCTCTGTTTTTAAAATCGTGACGGCGACGGCGGCATTAGAATCGGGCAAGGCCACGCCCGAGACCCGCGTAGTCTGCGGAGGTTCTTATAGGCTTACGCCGCATTCGAGACCGGTTAAGTGCTGGAAAGAAGGCGGCCATGGCTCGGTGAATTTTTACGAGGCCTTGGAACAATCGTGCAATGTCTATTTCTGCCAGCTTGGGAGACGCGTCGGCGCCGATACCTTGGCGAAATACGCTAGGGCTTACGGTCTGGACGGAAAAAGCTCTATTAATCTTCCGAACGTTCGCGAAGGGACGATTCCCGACGAGGTGTGGAAAGAGGAGCGGTTCGGCGAGAAATGGTATCAGGGTGAGACCCTCAGTTTTGCTATCGGGCAGGGTTTCGTTCTTGTAACGCCGCTCCAGATGCTCGAGACGGTGGGGTTGGTTGCCAACGAGGGGACTCTCATAAGGCCGCACATAATAAAGGATGAGAAAGTCGACACAATGCATATAGACCTTAGGCCCCAAACTTTCAAGGCGCTTAAGACAGGGATGAGGCGTGTTGTCCAGTCCGATAGCGGCACGGGGCATTTTGCGCGCGTGCCTTATTTCGAGATGGCGGCAAAGACAGGCACGGCGCAGGCGCCGCCCAAGACGGCCCACGCGTGGTTCGCGGGTTATTTTCCGGCCGACAATCCCCAGGTTGCCGTTGTGGTGTTTGTCGAGCACGGCGGGGCGGGGGGAGGTATCGCGGCGAGGGTGGCAAAAGGAATCGCTCAGGCGTGGAAAGAGTTATGTCATGCTGCGTAGCCTTTAGGTTTCGGGTACCTAAAGAGTCGTGTGCTGTGAGATAGCGCAAAATGCAAAGAGAAAAGCGCAAAATCACATATTAAAAATCAAAATTGCTCTACGTCCAATTTTGCACTTTGAATTGTGGTTTTGCATTTTTCGCTTTGATTTTTTCACTTTTTCCATTAAGCCGGTGCGAGGTACGTAAGGGTTGCTCATTAAGGGGATTATACGATGCTGCGTAAATTAACGAGGGGTTTTTATTGGGAGCTTTTCTGGTGCGCCATGATTGTCGCCTTGGCCGGGATATGTTTTGTCTTCAGCGCGGCCTATGGGGAGGGGCAGAATCTGGCCTTCCGCCAGTTAATATGGTTCGCCTTAGGCTTCCTCGCTCTTTTCACCGTAGTGGCGATAGGTTATCGTTCGTTCCTCAATGTTTCTTACGTTCTCTACGGTATTTCAATTTTACTTCTTTTGGCGGTGGATTTATTGGGCGCCACGCGGCTCGGGGCGCAGCGCTGGATTTCGGTCGGCGGTTTCGGCATTCAGCCGTCCGAGCTCTGCAAACTCGCGATGATTCTTACCCTTGCCCATTACCTCGGCTCCAGGGTCGGCAATCTCTACCAGTTCCGGCGCTTCGTGGGTGGTTTCTTACTCGTATCCTTCCCGATGCTTTTGATTATAAAACAACCCGACCTCGGCACCGCCCTTATCTTTATGCCTATATTGTTCACGATGCTTTTTATGTGGGGCGCGCGCTTCCGTTATCTATTAGGCTCCATAGCGTTGGGATTGCTGAGCCTGCCCGTTTTCTGGCTTTTCCTTAAGGAGTATCAGAGGCGCAGGCTTCTTGTCTTTGTGAACCCCAATATCGATCCCCTTGGTGCCGGCTATACCGCGATACAGTCGAAAATTGCCGTGGGTTCCGGCGGCCTCTTCGGCAAGGGGTGGCTAATGGGCACGCAGAACCGGCTTAACTTTCTTCCCGAGCACCACACGGATTTCATCTTCTGCGTGATTGCCGAGGAGTGGGGGTTTATCGGCTCTCTCGTTCTTATTTTTCTCTACGGCATTCTCGTCTGGCGGTCTCTTGCCGTAATCGAGCGTACTACCGACCCGCCGGCGCGGCTTCTTGCCTCGGGCATAGTCGCGATGATTTTCTTCCAGATCTTAGTCAACGTCGGTATGACGATAGGGCTTATGCCGGTCGTCGGAATTCCTCTTCCTTTCGTGAGTTACGGCGGCTCCTCTTTGGTGGTGATGATGATCGCGATGGGGTTTTTGATCAGCATCTACAAAGAGCGGTCGATTTTCTAGCGTATAGGGACGTAACGTAAAATGCAAAGTGAAAAGTGCAAAACCACAGATTAAAAATCAAAATTGCCCGTTCTACGTCCAATTTTGCGTTTTGAACTGTAGCTTTGCGCTTTTCGCTTTCAGTTTTGCGCTTTTTCTGTACGCAGTCTTACGTAAAATGCAAAGTGAAAAGTGCAAAACCACAGATTAAAAATAAAAATTGCCCGTTCTACGTCCAATTTTGCGTTTTGAACTGTAGCTTTGCGCTTTTCGCTTTCAGTTTTGCGCTTTTTCTGTACGCAATACTCAATACGCACGACGCAATACAATTTCCCAAAGGTAAAAATGTTATCGCGCCTTCTCTTAAACTACAGACTCAACTGCCTCCTCGATAAGGTCCAAAGGCCCGGGCGATATATCGGCAGCGAGCTCAACGCCGCGAAAAAAGACTGGCGCAAGGTGTCTGTCCGTTTCGCCTTGGCGTACCCCGAGCTTTACGAAATCGGGATGTCGTCCACGGGTTTCGCGCTTCTTTATGAACTCCTCAATCAAGACCCCGCTATTTCCTGCGAGCGGGTTTTTATGCCCGAGCTTGATTACGCGAAGCTCCTCAGGGAAAAGCGCATCCCGTTAACTACCCTCGAATCGAGGAAGCCGCTTAAGGATTTTGACTTTGTCGGATTTTCACTCGCCTATGAACTTACGTATACAAACGCGCTTTCTATGCTATCGTTCGGCGGTATTCCGCTTCTTTCGAAAGACCGCTCGAACCTTACACCACTCGTGATCGGAGGGGGCGAGGCTACGGTCAATCCCGAGCCGATAGCCGATTTCTTCGACCTTTTCATAATCGGCGACGGCGAGGAGGCACTGCCTGAAGTTATCCGGAGATTTATCGATTTTAAGAAATCGTCAAAGAGGAAGGGCAAAGAGGCGTTCCTGCGCTCTCTGCTCGATATCAAAGGCGTATATATACCGCGTTTTTATAAGCGGTCCGGGGCAGGAAGCATCGAGCCGGCTGCTTCCGAGGCGCCTCAGTATATCGAGAAGGCCACGCTGCGCGACATTAAAAACTCCTTCTTTCCGGTGAAACCGGTCGTTCCCTTTGTAAAGACGGTGCATGAGCGCGCGACAGTCGAGATTATGCGCGGCTGTCCGAGGCGCTGTAAATTCTGCCAGGCACGGGTTTT
>JAQTRP010000022.1 GCA_028711765.1 Candidatus Omnitrophota bacterium
GTTGTCGATATCTGCAGGGCTGAGTGTTTGATAAATCCTGTCTACGGGCTTGCCATCCAGCCGGATGTACTTTGGCTTTTTGCATTTGATGAGCACATCCAGGTAGCTCGAAGCAACCACACAGTCGCTGGGTGAAAATACCATGACGTTCGGCAGAAGCCTCATGATCGCGAGATCCTCGAGCGAATGGTGCGTCGGACCGGAAATATCATAACTGAGGCCCGCGCCGACGCCTATGAGGTTCACGTTAAGTTCTTTAATCTCGGCATGAAGCGCAAGATTGACCCGCACCTGCTCATAGGCGCGCATCGTTATAAAAGGGGCTATGGCATACGCAAATACCGTAAATCCCTCAAGCGCAAGTCCGGTCGAGACATTGATAAGATTCTGCTCGGCAATCCCGACATTGATAAATCGGTCTTTAAAGGTATCTTTCAGCGCGTCAAGGACGGGAGCGCCGAAATCGGCAGATAAGAAAAATATTTTCTTATCAACGAGCATCCGTTCGTGTATCCCGCTGATCAAAACATCGCGCATTACTTTTACATTCTCAGACATCAGATCTCCTTAATGATACGCTCAATCTCGTCGTGCGTGAGGGACCTTATGTGGCACAACGGATCCGCCTCCAATTTAGGGACTCCTTTCCCCTTGATAGTGTTCGCTATCAATACCTTGGGCCGTCCCGTCGGTTTTTCCAGCAATTCACGCATAACCGATAAAATTTCTTCGATATCGTGGCCGTCCACGGAACGCGTTTCCCACTTAAAGACTGTAAATTTATCCGCGAGAGGCTCAAGATCCAGCACCTTGCGGCAATAATCGAGCATGCACTTCGTGTTGTTGTCGACGATCAACACTACATTATCCAGTTTGTGGTGCGCGGCAAACATAACAGCCTCCCACACCGCGCCCTCATAGAGCTCACCGTCACCTACCATGACGAAAACTCTCGACGGTATCTTTTTTATCCTAAGGGCAACGGCCATTCCGCACGCCACGCCAAGGCCATGCCCGAGAGAACCGTTTGTCGTCTCAAAACCGGGAACTATGCAATCGGGAATTGCTCCCAAAAAAGAATCTTTACTGCAAACCTTGTTAAGTTCATCCTTTCTGAAAAATCCGAGATCGGCGAGGATAGGATAGAGCGACACGCCGCCGTGTCCTTTACTCATGATGAACCGGTCCCTCTTTTCCCAGCACGGATTTTTCGCGTCAAATCTGAGAATACCGCCGTAATAGAGCACCGTAAGCACCTCTATATTTGAAAGCGATGAGGCAAGCCGTATCTCGGGAGATAAACCATGAATCCTGATCGTCTCTTTTCTTACGGACCTTGCCTTCTCTTTCAAGGCCGCGATCGTTTGCGTACCGGTCTTGCACACAACAGTCTTCATCCTCGTGTCCTTAGTTTAGACGGGACGGCTACCGCATATTTCCGTTTAAGCGTATATTTCGTCATCTCTCTGATGTGCTCGAGTGTTTCGAAGCCAAATCTTCGTTCGACGGAATTCAAATACCGCGGATCCGTAAAATATGTCTGCCACGCCTCATCCCTGAATCCCAGAACTTCTCCCCCACTCAGATATTCCGTGGGCAAAGGCAATGTTTCGTACGCATACTGGGAATAACCAAGCCAACCTTCGGGCAGTTTCCAGCCTTTACGAATTGCCATGTCGTACAGTTTTGATCCGGGATAGGCCATGGCAACGTAGAAATTTGCCATTTCGCAGTTCAGTTCAAGCGCCATATCGAGCGTTTCCTGCATCGTCTCATACGTGTCATCGGGCAGACCAAAAATATAATTACCAATCACATTGATCCCCGCGTCTTTAATCCGTCCGACTACCTCAAAGATATCACTCCGCCCGAAACGCCCCTTTGACACCCCGTCCCGCACGTGCTTACTGCCGGACTCAATGCCCAGCGCGAGCCAGCTCACGCCCGCCTTCTTCAATAAATCAAGATAGGCGGGCCTTACCGTATCGATGCGGGCGTATGCCCATATATTGAAACCATAATTGCGTTCGACGAGCATCCGGCAGAGTTCCATAAAGTGCGCTTCCTTAAGCACAAACATCTCGTCCGCTATTTTGATATTTTTGACCCCATAACGGTTACGCAGGGTATCAAATTCCTTAATCATAAACCGAGGATCCCAGTACCGAAAACTTGATCTCCCAAAGGGGGCGTTGATACAACAGAAGCTACAGCTAAAAGGACAACCGAGGCTCGTGTAAAGTGCCGCGTATGATTGCCGCTTATTCACGTGGCCGAAGCAGTGCCAATTATGCGCGCGGTATTTACGCATAGGAAGCAGATCCCACGCCATACCGGGCAGCTCACGCGAAAGATTATCTTGTGAAATAACCTGCGATGAAAAAGTGAATACCGGTTCTTCACCTTCGCGATACCAAAGCCCCGGTACTTTTTTCAAATGCGCAGCGTCCTCCATATCGCCTTGCATCAGGCCTTCAATCGTATAAAGCCCTTCGCCCTGCGCGACAAAATCCGCCCTTTCTTCCGTAAGAGTCCGTTTAGGAAGGGCCGAGACGTGCCCTCCCACCAAGAGCACCTTGTGTTCAGGATACGCGTCCTTCAAGGCCGAACACAAAAGGCTTACGCCGTACATATTCTGCGTTGATGCCGAAGGCTGCTGGCCGTACACCACAAAAACCACCAGCCGGGGTTTATAAGCGCCTATCCCTTTTACCGTATCGTCTAAATTGAGACCCTCCGCCTCGGCATCTATAATGGCAACGGAATATCCCTTATTTCGTACGCCGTTTGCCAACAACCCCGCCCATATCGGCGGCTCTATGGCGCTCAACTCATTGCTCAGGCTCTGGTATATCTTCTCCGAAGCCCGAGGATGCACAAATAGAACATCTATCTTTTGAGCCACTTACCTTTACTCCTTAATTTATTCTCCTTCGCCGAATACACCGACTTCAGCCCGGTGGTGAAGGCGAAGGAGAACTGCTGCGAAGCTCAAAGCGAAAGCTTTTGAGCGAAGCAGAGTATGGCTTCGGAGCAATGAACCTCTCCGAAAAGCATTAAAGATGCTCCGTCATTTATGGCGGAGAGGTTCATTGTACCAATGCCGTTCTTTGTATCTCTCGCGATACTTCCCTTCTGCAATGTTCCAGAAGGTAGCTAACGCTCTCTTTGAAAGAGTATTTCGGCCTCCAGCCGGTGGCCTTCGTAAATTTATCCGTGTTGGGGATTTGAAGCGTCACATCAGACGGCCTGAGCAATTTCTTGTCGATACGGCTTACGATAGGAACCCGGCTTGATTTTTTCAGCAACTCCAGGAACTCTCCGACAGTAATGGTAGTCTTGCCGCCGATGTTGTAATCTTCTCCCGGCTTACAATAGATAATGGCCTGCCAATACGCCTCCATGGCATCCCGCACATCGATGATAGTCCGGACAGAATCCAGATTGCCATGCACGAGCTCCTTCTGAAGCCCCTGCTCTATGCGGGCGACCTGATACGCAAAAGCGGTCGCAAAGAGGTCTCGCCGGCGAGGATTCACATAGGCGAACATTCGCGTCCGGATTATCTTCATGTTATAACTCCTGAAGTAGGTCAGACCCAAGAGATCCTGCGACACCTTGGAAACAGCGTAAGGGCTTGAGGGACGCATCGGACAGTCTTCTTTTATGGGAACGTTCTTGGGATCGACCTGACCGTACACCTCAGAGGTGCTGCACAATTGAATAACCGGGTCGATCCCGAGGAGGCGGACCGCCTCAAGCAGATTGGCGGTCCCCATAATGTTATTCTGCATAACCGAAAGCGGCGTCAGGAAGCTAGTCCGCACATTCGCATGCGACGCCAGATGAAATATCACATCGGGCCTTGACCCTTTCAGGGTCGTAAAAACAGAGCTGAAATCGGTCAAATCGCACTCATGCAGACAGACCTTACCCTCGACATCTGACAGGTTCGCGGACGAGGTAGTACTATGCCAGCGTGATGTGCCATGGATCGCAACTGAGGGATAATTTGCCGCGATGTGCTCGGCAAGATAACTCCCTCCCGAACCGTTAATGCCAGTGATTAAAACGCGTTTTATTTGATTTTGTTTAATCATATCTTAAGCTCCTTCGCGCTATTCCGTTCCATTCCGCCCGCGGCGTTGGCATACGAGACCCATGCTTCCCTTGTGATGGAACTCGGATCGTAAAAAATAATCTGGCTTCCGCTATCCTCGAAACGGAAAGGTACAAGCAGCAAATTTGTTAGTTTTTCCTTGACTCGCTCCTGGTCCTCCGGCCGCACAAAGAGCAGAATAAAGCCGCCGCCGCCGGCGCCCAACAGCTTTCCGCCCAGAGCGCCCGCCCTGCGCGCCGTTTCATATATGTCGTCGATGGCGCCCGTGGAGATCTTGTCGGTTAAACTCCTTTTTACTTTCCACGCCTCTTCAAGCAGCTTCCCGAGCTCGGAGATATCAGCCGAACCAGTCAAAATACTCAATGCCTCATCCACCATTTTGTACATAGTCGCGAGCTCTTTCTTCTTGGCGGGCGTAGTATCGATCTGTTTCGCGGCAATTTCCGACGCGGTACGGGAAAAACCGGTAAAATAAAGCATAAGGTGGTCCTGAAACTCAAGCAGCCTTTCTTTGCTTAGTATAATCGGCTCAACCTGAAAACGGTCATCCTGATAAAAGATAATCTTCTTAAACCCGCCGCATGCGGCTATAACCTGGTCTTGCGAACCGACACTTTCACTCAGGATGTGCCGCTCCATATGGATTGCCTCCTGGGCAAGCTGCATTTTGGTCACCATCTCGTGCCGCAACGCGTGGAGGGCGTGGATGATGCCCACGGTGAAGGATGAGCTCGAGCCGATCCCCGTTCGCGCCGGCAAATCGCCGTCATGATGAATTTCGACCCCCTCCCTCACATCCATGCACTTCAAGGTTTCCCTGACTGCGCGGTGCTGGATCTCATCAAGCGACCGAACGCACTCGATCTTGGAATACACGATACGGCTCGTGTGGTCGGAGAAAAAAGGCGGCAGATAACGGCATGTAATATAGCAATATTTGTCGATGCTTGTCGCAAGCACAGCACCGCCATGCTCACGATACCACACGGGGTAATCGGTGCCTCCGCCAAAAAAGGATATCCTATAGGGAGTACGGCTTATTATCATATCAGTTCTCCTTTACCGGTAAATTTGCGTGAGTGTATTTCTCATGCAAGCAACGTGTTTAGCGCAATCTCTTCCTTATTTAATCTCATTAAGCATCGCGCACAAAGTAAGTACTTTGTGCTTTGGCAGATCGGGATAGTTCCCGATGTAAAATCCGAAGAAATGTATATGGTCGATATTGGGATATTTCTTATACCCGCTTTTAGAAATAAACCTCTTAAGATACGGCTGGCGCAGTTGGTTGCCTCCGCCGGAACTTCCGCGCCTGAACTCAACGCGAGCCTCGCTCAATGTCTTCATAACGCGGTCGCAGAATTTAAAATCCGGATTTTTTAATACGAGGTTAAACGCGTAATTGCAGCTCCCTTCCAAATCAAAATCTGTTCTATATTTGTCGGGGTCTAGGTTGTCCAGAAACAGCTTGAAATTACGAATCCGTTTCTCGTTGTTGCCGTCAAGCCGCTTTAGCTGGTTTCTCCCCAGTACGGCACCGATTTCGGTATTCCGCATGTTATAAGCGGGATAGGCAAATATAAAATCGGGACTGAGATCGGGATGGGCCTTGTAATAGCGCGACTTCAGCGTATCATCCGTTGATTCTCGAACCATCCCATGAGAACGGCATATCCTCGCGAGCTCGTATATTTCTGGATCGTCAGTACAAATCATTCCCCCCTCGACGGTACTCATATGGTGAGCAAAATAAAAAGAAAAGTTGGAGATAAGGCCAAACGAACCAAGCTTTCTCCCCTTAAATGTAGCGCCGTGCGATTCGCAAACATCCTCAATGAGGGGAATCTTCCGTTTTTTAAGTTCCTCAAGAAGCCTATCGCTTAAGCCGTTAAATCCCTGCACGTGGGTAAGAAAAACGGCTTTTGTCCTGGAGTTTAACTTTTTAATCACTTGATTCTCATCCATGCATAGGTTCCGGGGATTAATATCGACGAAAACGGGCTTAAGCCCGCAGTGAATGACTGAGGCAATATCAGAAACCCAGGTAAGCGTCGGTACTACGACTTCTCCGGTGCCGTATAAAATCTTAAGCACCGTCATAGTAAGCAGATTGGCAGAGGCGCCTGAGTTTACAAAAACACTGTGCTTGACGCCGAGCCATCGCGACCACTCCTCCTCAAAGGCGCGCACATTTAGTGATTGGGTCAGTACGGGATCGCCTTTTAAAAAATCAATAAGGCGGTCGAGGTCCTCACGCGTAATATTATTTTCCATTAAAGGCCAGTTTAAATCCTTTACCACGTACGATATCCTCCTCTACGCGATCGACTAACGCGCAATATAAGCGTCGTTAAAATCGCTTATTCCGCAATGCCAAAAGACACGCAACCCCAAAGACCATAAAGATACAACTCACAAGAATTCCCGCCTTAAATACCGTGGGATCATATTTAAAAGCTATCCTATGCCGGCCGCGCGGAATGTTAATCCCCTGAAAGACGTAATCTGTCCTGAAAATTGCGGCGGGCATACCATCTATAAAAGCCCTCCAACCGGGATAATAGCAATCTGTACGCACTAAAAAACCGTCATCCGGAGCAAAGACCTCAACCTCCATATTGTTCGGCATGTATCGCATAACAGAAACTTCGGCCTTTGCCGTAGACTCACCGATGGTATGAACGCCCGGGCCCAGACTGCTCCCCTCGATAATAGCCTCTTTTGAAAAATCAAAATCCTCTTTTTTGAGTTCGGCCAGAGCCTGATCCTTGTCCTGAACCGTCTTCACCTTGTGTACTACAAAAAACCGTTCAAGCGCATCCTCGTTGAGAAATACCCTATTGTGATCATCCTCGTATACAGTTGTATAACCGCCGTCAAGTTGCTTACTGCGGTTCGTAACAACATATTTAATATTCATCAGATCGGCAATATTTTCATTAATGACGCTTACCTCGCCTATCAAAAGACCCTTAACGCCTTCCTTGTTTAATAGCCTGAAAAACTCGATGTACCTGTCGAAGATAAGATTGCGGTACCCTTCGGGGGTAGCGATATTGTATACCGTGTTGGACTCCGGTCTGAAAATAATAGAACGGGTATCGGCGGAGCTTGTATCAACGAGAAGCGGATGTTTTTCATCGACATCGTCACGAAGCGGCATTACCCTAAAAACACCCGGTTGCATCGTAATAAAATTGGCGACGCGAGAATACGGCCTCAGCTCAGACGGCGGGAAAGGCGTAAGGTCCCCCGACGGGTAATGCTGAGTGCTAATAAAAAACAGATCCACAAAAACTACCGCAAATGCCGCTGCAACATATAGACCCCTATGGCCTTTCATTTTGATGAAGAGGTACAATAGAATCGCAGAAACGGCGATGACGATAGTCTGCGGAATAAAATACATATTCAACGGCGATGCCCAACATTTTAGAAAAGATACGAGCTGATCTAAGCGGGCATAATAAAATTCGGAAGAGGCCTTAAACCAAGGACGTTCAAGAAACCGCGGCAAAATGTTATCTTTTATCAGCGATTGGAATCCTCCGCCAAATAAAGAGAGGGAGCAAAAAATAATCAGCTTCATCAACGTTACTGCAATCAATACCCACAGAACGAATCCTGCTATCGCCGCTATTCTCTTCGTGTCAAATTCGTCAAATTTCCTTTTCAGGAATAACTCGTCGAAAACAATCGCGATTAAAACAACTGCGCAGAATTGGAATATAAGAAAAATCCTGCTCACGCTCACCATCGTACCAAGCAGGGGCACATGCTTAACGGCAATCTGTACAAGCGGATTGAACAGCACATACGCTACCGTCGAAACCGAAAAGTACATAAAAATATTTTCACGTAACGTCCTGTTTTTCTTGAAAAATATGCCCAGAAAAAACAAGAATGGTAAAACCCCGAGATATGGAACGGTGGCTATACACAACCGATTCTGCCCGAACAACAGAGACATCAGCTGATATGTCACCCTGCCCGGAATAAAATTAAGATCGGGACACAACGAACTCCTGTAAAAATCCTGATAAAAACAATCGACGATGAAGGTGGGAGAAAGCATCGGAGTAATATACTTATAGGCCTCCCTGTGGGCAAACCTAGCCAATTCAAGCATCGGCAAAAGCTGAAACGATACCAGGCCAAAGGCCATTCCGAAAGGTATCGCTGACTTGAATAACACTATAAACACTCTTTCACCGCTTCTCTGAGAAAGTAAGATCAACACGATATACAGGTAAAGAAAAAAACACGTTATTAAGACATAATGCGGGTTAGAATTGAGAAAATAAAACGCTAAGGTAAGGCCCAGAAGAAACGTCCAAAAAAACTTTCTTGAAGAAAGCCACCGTTCTGCAAAAAGGAACGCCAACGGCACAAAAAACCAAACATGGTTTAAAATATCGACCGAAAGAGACAGAAAGATACAACCGCCCAGAAAAGCTGACACCGTCGAAAGCTTTACGTTGTTCGCAAGAAATAGAAACATGCACCAACCGGCCAAGGCGGTTGTCAGCACTAACCGCGCATTCCATGCGCTATTGACATCTAAAAAAAGGAGCAAAATATTGGTAATCCCAAAATTGCTTATGGCCCGAAGCCCGCAGGGCATACCGCATAGTACGAGCGGATCCCACAAAGGAAAGATGCCCTCGGTTACGCAGTGCTTGAAGAAATAATTCCAACTATATATGCTCGAGTAAAGGTCGCCCCAGCTTATATAGACACGCGTAAAAACCTTAGGAAACATAGCGAGGGCAATACCAACGTACGCGGCAAGAAAGAGAATTGCCTTTGCCACCCTTCTGGAAATAGATAAACTGTTTACCGCAAACATGTTTCCTGCTCTCTTTCCGCTTCCGCTGGAAGTTCACCCACGCCCGCATTAGACCCTTTTCCCTTATTTCCGAAATTTGGACTCATATGACGCAGAATTTCAAACTTTTTGTTTAGCATGTAGAGAAACGGGATATTTGCTAAGAGAAATATAAAGAGCTGGATGCTTGTTTGTAATAGCGGCGTACCAAAACGAACAAAAACATCCAAGCACACAAGCAATGCCAGCATAAACACAAACCTGAGAAGGATATGCTTAAGCATATGCACAGACTCACTAAACGAGTATAGAAATTTGCCTGCAAGCACGTAGTAAAAGAGAAAATTAAGGAAAGAGATAAACACCATTACCGCGGCTACCCCGCCGATGCCAAACCCCAAGGTAATTGCCAGCACAACACCTCCTACGGCCAACCCAATGATTGCCGCCATAATAGGGAAAAGAGACATATATTTCTTGATGACGATGATAAACATATGGTACGGATTGGATAGCGCCATGAAAAACGTGCCCAGGATAAGGCATTTGACGGCAAAAATACTCCGGGTGTATTCCGGGAGGACAAGGGCAACAAACAGAGGTGTTATAATCCACGAAATACCGATGATGAGAGGCATAAAGCTATAGTATGCAAAAGTTGCCTGGTCAACATACCCCTTTAGATCCTTAATATTATCACGTTCTCCGAATTTTCCGTGGAAATGGGGCGCCATAACCGTTACCATAGAATCCGGAATCTTGGTCAAGAAAACCGTAGCCATAACCGGAACGCTGTAAAAACCCATAGCCTCAAACCCAAGCATCTTTATAATAATAATCTTATCGACGCTCCTCAGCAGAGAACTACCTATCTCAAGAAACATCAACGGGAAACCATACGCTATCAAATCTAAGAGTCTCTTATTTAAAACAAACTTAAAATTAAACCGGTAACACAAAAGGATAAACATACTGTTAAATACAAAGCTCAAAACCATTGCCCACATAACACCATAGAATTTAAACTTGTAGCCCAGCGCTGCCACAAGAGCCAAATTTACAATAGCGGACAAGATCGTCTGGTAGCTGTTCAGGGCAAACTGCTTGTATGCCCTCAGCATGTTGATGAGTAAGTTATTAAGCCTCTGCAATATGACAATGACAGAAATAAAAACAAGCCCCCAGCACAATACTGCCGGAAGTTTTGCGCGGAAAAGATATGCATAGACCAAAACACCCATAGCCGTAAGAAGCGCGGTTATAGCCCAGAATGAGGCAACCTGATTTCCAATTTCCACCGCCATATCTCTGCCGTCTTTTTTACCAAGGTAGTATGGAATTTCCCGCGTCGTCGCATTAGATGTCCCCAACGTCGTATATTTTGAATAGTCCAGGACTATCTGAAGGGTTGCCCAGATACCCATCTGGAACGGGCCAAGGACGTTACGCATGAGGATCGCCGTAATAGTCGTAACAAGCTGCGTCACCTGAACGGCAAACGAATATAACCCAACATCCTGTAAAATTTCTTTTTTCTTGCTCATGATAACTTATTACCCACCTTTTCGCTTGCGCCGCACGCGAACACTGTACAGGAGATCGCTCGGCGATATGAATATGACCTCTTAGTGTTCCAAAAGCGCTGCGATACGTCAGTCGTACGCCTCAATTTAACAAGCACCTTTTTCCATAAAAAACGGAGGCTACTCCTTAAACCATTCATCTTAACCTTCAAGATAAAAGATTTAATCTTGCCCCACGGCGTTTTCTGCGTTACAAACTGAAACAATGCCGAGAGTGGATGTTTCCTCACGAAATCTTCAAACACCTCGGCCTCGATTTCCCTCTTTATCTGAATAAGTTCCTCATCGGAAAAAGCATCTGTACAATTGACGCAGAAATTAACGGCATCCCCTTTTTCTGAAAGCGTTTCAAAGAATCCGATCTCGTCGGCAATCCTACCCTTTGCGCGCATATCCTCATAGAGGGCTGTCCCGGGATAAGGTGTCGCGAAAAAAAACTTATTGACCGCCTTCCTGTACCGATTAACCTTTTTGTAAATTTCAACTGTCTCGCGGACAGTTTCCCTTGTTTCGGGGGGCAATCCCAAAATAAAAGTACCGCCCGGCGTTATTCCGGTCTCGCGAATCATTCGTATCGCGTCAACAATTTGTTCCGGCGTCTGGTTCTTACGAATAGCCGTGAGCACGGTGGGACTTCCAGACTCAATACCTATACCCATCTCATCGCATCCGGCGGATTTTAAAAGACGGAGAAATTCCTTATCGAGGACATTGCATCTCCCTGAACACGACCATTTTATATTAAGCCCGCTCTTAATCACCTCGTTGCAAAAATCAACGGCCAAGCTTCTTCTTACCACAAAAAGGTCATCTGCAAAAAGTACATAACCAACCCCGTACCGATTCTTTAATTCTTTTATTTCCTCAATAATGCTTCCCACGCTGCGTTGTCTCACTTTTTTTTCCGTATAGCAGAAGGTGCAATTAAAGGGGCACCCCCTCGTGGTAGATACCGTTGCTGAGCGACGCGCCTTTAAAATAGAATTGTGCGATGGGAAACGGGCATACGTCTCGCCCACATTAAAAAGATCCCAGGCCGGAAATGGGAGCGAGTCGAGATCCTCGATATAGGCCCTTGGGCTTGTCTGCGTAAGCTCTTCTCCTTCGCGGTAAACAATCCCGTCGACGGTAGAAAGCGGGCGACCATTTTCATAAGCATCAATAACATCCAGTATTGTCTCCTCCCCCTCGCCGACAATACCCGCGTCGGCTTGCGAAACCGAAAGGAGACTTTTGGGTGTCGCGCTGATAATTCCTCCGCCGACTATGATTTTAGCATCGGGCCTTATCGCTCTCACGGCCTCACATGTGAAGACAATAAAATTCCACGCAGTTATCATGCCTCCTGTGCAGAGATAATCGTATTCCGCCTCTTGCAATCTCCTGCAATAATCCTCCTCTGAAAGATTGAGGACGTCCATATCGATAATTTCCACCCCGTGGCCAGCTTTCCGCAACACCGCGGCTATGTACATCGGGCCGAGCGGAAAGGTACTCTGCGATATGCGATACGGCGGAGACACAATCAAAATCTTCTTTGAACGGCTTGAAATCATATACGGTATCTTCAATTCTCTTTTAAGTACGATACAAAATCATCATTTTTTAAGGGTATTTTCACAATATATCTTTCCGGATCGGAATCCAGAAAAGAACAGAATGCCTGAATGGCTTCATCGATCGTGGAAATTTCTCTCAGGGACATTCCAAACACATCTTGGGCCTCTCTGCGCATCTTGAGGGTATCCCGATATACGCAGAATACCGGTAGCCCCATGCAAGCAGCTTCAAACAAACCCGTGGAAGGATAGTCCATAATAACGCGATCCGCCTTTTTAAGATATGTCGGAAGCGGACCTGTTTCGGCAAAGACATTCGGGTAATTGCGGTCACGGATATAACGTAAGATGGATCGCTCTTGCCATGGCTCATAAATATATTTCCATATAAAATTGTAGTCGTCCCTTGTGCCAAACAAATCAAGAAGGGACTTCTGAAACTCATAAAACCAGTCTGTCGGATAGATGACACCATTAAAATACATCATACCGATGCTGATCTTCGCTGGCACGTATAAGACAGTTTTGAGGGCACCGTGCCGTTTTCGAGACCATCTTACACATTGGTTTAAATAATGCGCTGACTGAAAAACATGCACTCCTTGCGCAAACCACGAACTAGAAAGATCCTTGAAGTAACTTTCTGAAAGGGAATCCATCGCAAAGTATTGATCAAACATATCAAGATCGGGTAAATATTCATACAGCTCTTGGGCGCCAGTGCCGTGCTGAAAGCACACCTTTCTTAAATTCGTTACGTTAGATCCCGCTATAAGTCCTTCGGCGGAATTTATTAGAGAACAATCGCGAGAAATAACATATCCAATGTCTTTGCACCCGTAAAAAGACTTCAGTTGCCCGGCATTCTTTAACATGGCGGGAACAATGTGGTCAAAAAAGTATTCAAAATATGGCATGACCAAGTGGCTTATATCCAAACCGGCCTTTGCATTAAGCCAGTTGATAAAATCTGTTTTTTCTGAAAAACTCTTTAGGATTGCTTTGGTTGTAATAGGCAATTGAAACGGTACCTTGCGCCCCGAAAGACGCAAAACCTCCTTCTCGAAAAAAGTATCTATTCTTTTAACGCTGAAGTTTTCCTTAAAAAAAACAGTGGCACCCTCCGCGATCAGCCGTTCGATAACGTTATCGATTGCACTCGAACCAGCGTTGAGCATCAATACCTTTTCGCCGTCCAGCCTTCTTTGTATAGAAAACCGCGCGGCTAATTTATTGTACCGTATGATATTAAAAATCGATTTGAAGAAAGGCTGGATGAAGAATCGGCGTCCTTCGGTAGACCTCTTTGTTTTTTGAATTGTTCCGGTATTCTCCCGCAATCTGTGCGACCTTTCTTGGCGTATCGCACTTCTTAAAGATGCCTCGTTACTTTCGTTTTTCGGGTAATTCTTATTCCTTAGGAGCAGACTAATGCTGGCATCCGATTTTTCTTGTATTAGCGCCTTTACGAGCCCCGTAAACGATACTCGGTTGCTATCAAAAGAATCGTAAATATCGCGCAAGGATGTTCCGGGCAAGTCGTCGGCAACATAGCCAGTCGAGCGGTGCTGTACACGCTTAAACACCTCCTTCAAAATCCGCGCCCGCATTATGAAGGAGTCGATAATATATTTAAAACGAAGGGCATGTGAGCGCATAAGGCTAATGCCGTTTTCTTTGAGATACGGAATCTCCTTCTGGAGAATCTCGTCAAACTTATCAAAAAAATCATACTCCTCAGCGAGAATCATATCTTCGTCAGAACGAAGTTTGCTTTCGTCGTAAAAATCAGAAGCGGGACGATACTTCACGCCCGCCTTCCCAAGATCATAGGAAGCGGTACCGGTGAGCGAAATAACGGAACCTTTTCCGTAATCGATATCCGGACGATAGTCTTGTACTAAATAGTTCAAAGGATAACTGCACGCTATGTCTTCTTTGGGCACTCTTATCTTAAAGGCCTTATCTCTTTCGAACATACCCTTAAAAACTGAGGTAAAATCAGCATCAGAAATAAAAGAAGGCACTATGTAGTCCGACGGGTCCGAATTTAGAAACTCTTTTATTATCGAGATTGCATCATTGATTGAAGAAAATTGACGCAACGATTTTCCGAAAATACGCTTACCCTCTTCTGACACCCTGAAGTAATCTGGGCATAAACAAAGAATCGGTTTCCCAACTATAGCGGCCTCAAATAACGCGCCTGAAGGAATGTCGGTAATTACCCTGTCCGCAAGTGTCAATGCACGAAGAAAAGACCCCGAGAATTTCCTTATACGTTTACAGCGCATGTCATCTATATATTTCAATATTGAATTTTCAGCCCATGTTTGCCACTTTGAATGTTTATAGATAAAATCAAACCCGCTCTCTTTGGCAAAATAATCTATTAGCTTCTTTTGAAACTCATAATACCATACGAGCGGATATGTTATATTGTTGATACACCGCAATCTGTCAGCAAATTTTTTCTCGACGTACATTATTTTCTCTCGCGCCGCTTTCTTCTTCCTCCGCAGATATTTCTTTGTCACATTCCTAAGATAGTGCGGTGACTGCAAAATATTGCAACCAACGCTATATTTATTTTTCAGCATTTCCTTAAAATAACTTTCCGTAATATTGTCGCGTGTAAGGTTATAGTTATATACTTCAGATTCAAACATCACGACGATTCCCGCATCGAGGGCGAACGAGGCGTGTTGCAGACAGATACTCTGTGCCGCGCCCATATACTTGGCAGCTATCAGAGAACCTATCGCACCCCTATTAGCACTTTCTCGAGAGAAAACATACTTGACATGCTGTTGTCTATAAAAACGATACATCCTTTCCGCGTCTAGGAGGATGTGAAAACAATCGTGTGCGATAAAATATTTAAAAAATGGTATAACCACAGAAGAAACATCAATCGAACATTTATTGTTTACCCATGCAATTAAGGAGGAATCCTGCCGGAAGTTATCAGCACATGCGTCACATTCCTCTTTTAGAGTATTTATAAATCCTCCCTCTAACCGGCCAGTATTTACCAAACTTCGAATAAAAGTATCTTCGCGCACAATCCTATCGTGTTCTCGTACATACACGCGTGCTCCATTCTTAACCAGACTTTTGAGGGGATAATCAACGTCGTCAGAACCTCCCTGGAGAAACAAAACGGGCAAACCGGGCATCTCATCACTTTGACTAAGAAATTTCCTAAATTTATCATATCTAACAACGGTAAGAATCTTTTTGAAATGCGGTTTTAAGAAATGATCATACAGTACGGCAAGAAAACCTTCATTTGGAGTATCTTCTGTAATAATTTCCGTGCGCTCCGTAAAACGTTCGGAAAAATGGATATTGTGTTTTTCGCAGAATAAGCGTAAAAGCTCGCCAAAAACTTTCTTATGATTGTACTTCAAGTCAAATACGGAATGTTCTTCCCGCGTTGTGCCGCAATTATAAACATACACAATATCCTCAAGCTCACTATTCTTCTCAAAAAATCTGGAAAGGATAAAACACTCGACTAAAACCGCGTCAACTAAATATTTAATCCGCAGGTAGTTTGCGCTCGCCAAAGGAATACTGTGCTTTCTGCAATAGGAAATATGGTGTTTTAGGAAATCGTCAAAGTTTTTAAACCAATCGAGTTGCTCTGAGAAATATCGCTTCTCGTCTGCCCACAGATCTCTCTCATCATAATAGTACTCGAGTAAACTATACCGTATGCCACGCTTATCAAGGCGATACGATACATCCGGAAATAGAGAAATTACCTGGGTGTCTTTCGCGCCATACACACAGGTGTCATAGGCCCCTAGAAAGAATGCTTTTTTCATAATACGGTCCATTCAATAAGAAACATTAAGAAGTCAGGTCCCATTTAAGCGGTGTTCCCCGTTTAACATCTCGAGAAACCCTTTTCCCCAAAACATCATTAAGAAATTTCGGCGGTAATCCATAGCCGGGTCTTATGGAGCGCACATTTTCATTGGTTAACTGCTCGCCTTTCTTTATATCCTTAACCACATACAAAGAACGTCTAAAGGGTAATGATTTTTTTTCGGCCTCCGTCGGCCCGTATTTAACGCTTCCGAGGGCGCGCCACGCATTCTCTGTTCGGGTAACTAATTCCCGAAGCTCAGCGGGTTTGACAGAGAAGACCGAATCGACACCCTCACTCTCTAAATCTAGCTTCAGATGTTTTTCGATGACTGTAGCGCCCAGCGCCACACTTGCGACGGCAACTTCGGTGCCGAGCGTATGATCCGACAGGCCGACGTGACACTGAAAGAGCTCGCGCATATGAGGGAGCGTCAGGAGATTAGCGTTTTCTGCTTTGGCCGGATAAGCGCTTGTGCACTTGAGTAAAATGAGATCTCTCGTCCCTTCCCGATATACGGTATCAACAGTTTCCCGCAACTCTTCAAGCGTAGCCATGCCCGTAGAAACGATTAACGGTTTTCCCGTGGCCGCCACTTTGCGAATAAGCGGAAGGTCGATATTTTCAAACGAGGCTATTTTGTAACATGGGACTTCGAGCGTCTCCAGAAAATCAACGGCTGTCGCATCAAAAGGTGTACTAAAATAGATAAGCCCCAACTTCTTACAACGCTTAAAAATTGGTTCATGCCATTCCCACGGTGTATAAGCTTCGCTGTAAAGTTCATACAGGGAACGGCCATTCCATAAGCTTTCGGGGTCCGAAATAATAAACTCCCTCTGGGCGATATCGAGCGTTATAGTATCCGGCGTATAGGTTTGAGTTTTCACGGCATGGGCTCCTGCCCGCGCGGCAGCATCTACAAGTGCCAAGGCTTTGTCCAAAGACCGATTGTGATTGCCGGACATTTCAGCAACAACGAAAGGCTGATATTGGATCCCTATCCATCGGTCACCGATCAAGCTATTCTGGTTAAATTTGTAATCCATGCGTTTTGAAACTGTTACCTTTCTGATAACATTGCCCCTACATCCATATATGATTGGACTGAATTAATGTTACGCACCGGAATATTTCGTTCGCCAAGAAACCGCTTTGCTCCCAAAGGAGTTTGCTCCGTGAAATGAAAAATGCTAGCTGCCGCTACCGCGGAAGGCTTGGCTTTTGTGATCGCATCAAACATATGTTGATAATTGCCGGCGCCGCCGGAAGCGATTACGGGAATAGTCACGCTCTCTGTAACTCGTTGAATCAGTTCGATATCATACCCCTGCATTGTTCCATCGCGCTCGATCGACGTAATGAGAATTTCACCGGCTCCGTGCCGCTCAAGTTCCCGTGCCCACGCGCTTGGCTCTCTTCCGGCCGGACACGTACCCGAATGACTGAAACATTCATAAGAACCGTCCGGCATTCTCTGCGCATCTATGCTTGCCACAATACATTGAGACCCAAAACGGTTCGCAGCTTGGCTGACCAACTCTGGGTTTGTATACGCCGCGCTATTGATAGAAACCTTATCCGCGCCAACGCAAAGCAAGTTCCGAATATGCTCTAGTGCCCTGATGCCACCGCCTACCGTCAAAGGCACAAAGCATTCCGCCGAGAATTCTTCGACGGAATCATAATCAGGCTCTCGGTTCTCGTTTGTTGCCGTAATATCCACAACAATGAGCTCGTCTACGTCTCGCGTGTTATACACTTTGATTGCCGGCATAATCGTGCCGACCCTGCGCCAGCTATCAAAACTGATTCCTTTGACCAAGCCGACATTTTTCCATAACAAAGTAGGTATCACCCGAACTTTAAGCATAAGCGTTCATCACACCTTTAAAAAATTCCTGAGCAAACAAAAACCATGGCGCGAACTTTTTTCAGGATGGAACTGGACCCCGAATACGGAACCTTCCATAACGGCCGATGCGAAACCTCCGCAAAACGGCGTAGTCGCGACAACAGAACCATCATCTTCAGACACAAAATAATAGCTATGCACAAAATAGAAATCGCAATTATCCGGAATGCCAGAAAACAAAGGGTTTGGTCGCGTAATGTGCACTTCATTCCACCCCACGTGAGGAATTCTTACCGTCGGCTCACCAGGCTCAAATCTTTTCACGACGCCGGGCACAAGCCCCAGCCCTTCTGTCTGGCCGCCTTCATAACCCTTGTCAGCTAAAAGCTGCATCCCTAGGCAAATTCCCAAAAGAGGGATTTGGGCTTCACGGATATTTCTTTTAAGAGCCTCAATCCACCCCCGTTCCCGAAGATGGGCCATACCGTCAGCAAACGCGCCAACGCCGGGAAGGATAACCCGTGAAGCGCTTTCTAAATCGCTGGGATCGCCGGAAACCAACACCTTGGCGCCGCATTCCTCCAACGAGCGCCTAACCGAACCTAAATTACCCATCCCGTAATCAACAACGACAACGTCAATCATGGATTATCGTAATTAACCTTTGTCAGATTATTATCTTTATCTTTAATCAGATTCCCCCTGTTATCCGTCAAAAAAATCTTCTTGTTGGTAAAACGGTCGCAAATCTTGATAAACTCATCAATACTAAGACCTAACGGCTTAAGAATTTCTTCAAGGGGTTTACCGACATACGAATGGGGAAACTTTCCGTCAAGCCTTCTTACTATCTCGATACCGTCTTTTCGAGAAATCCTGCCTCTGCGGATATGAACACATGCCTGGTCTGTCGCTCTTGCAAAACCAAACTTAAGAAATTTGAAATAATCGTGTATACCGTGCTGGCAGTTATCGAGTTTATCGTAATTAAGCATCGTCCCTTCTACCGTATGAGGATAAGTCTCAAGGCCGTACGCCTGCGAAACAAGCGCATTCGTCATGCCATCCCAAGGAAAGAAATATCCCAGAAAAAAACCGGTTACGCCTATTTTTTGTAATTCCTCATTCGATGGATATATATACGGAATCAAATCATTTTCTACTAATCCCTCAAGACCCACAAGGTCGCTCACCCTCAATCCTAGTAGGCCACCGAACTCTTCAAGCCATCTTCTATCCAATATATTATTTTCGGCCGCTGCTGCGGGACCACCATATTCATTCTGGGAATTTTCTCCCCAAATGATCAAAGGTATTCTATACTGCACGGCTATTCGTACCGGAATGGTAAAAATACTTACGTGTTCCGGCCATGAAATATCTCCTACTTGCTGCAGTGCTAAGCGGTTTAGTTTCCTTCTGACAACCGGATTGGGCGAGAAATCAATAAGGTCAACGCCGAGTTCTTTTATGTTCTCAAGATTCTTCCTTCCTATATTCGACAAATCGCATGTCTTTGCATTCACGCAAAGCGGCCTCATACCCAACTCGAGGACGCGGATCAGCTGAAAAGTGCTATCTTTGCCGCCACTAACAGGAACGATGCAATCCCAGTAATTTCCACTTTTCCCCCTGTACCTCTTTAAAATATCGTTGAGTTCTTCATATCTTCTGCTCCAATTAATATTCTTCCTATTTTCATAACTCCGGCAGGCGTTACACACGCCATGCTCATCTAAATGAATATCGGGTTTTGTGTGAGGTATGACACATTTGGTGCAATAACGAATTACCTCTTTTCCCCTAGACGAATACGTCTTTTGTTCGATATCAATCACATTTTTACCATTCATACCAATCAACCTCCTTTTAACTCCATTAAAAATAGCACTAGTAATTTCAATTCTGTTATACTCAGTAGTATTATATACAGGAATAATTGCAATAGGATAGCTGGTTTATCAGAACATGTCAATGCTATTCATTAGGCGTCACAAACATACAAAAGTCTCTAATTCCATGAATATACAACGATGTAACTTATTTAGATAGAATTGGTTATAACAAATGACTTTAAAACAGGAAAAAGTGGGAGTTTGGATAGCACCAATTTGGTATAGCTTATAACTCGAAACAAATCCGTAGGGGGGACGGACACCTTTATATTCTTATGAAAACAATTGCCAGTAGATAAATAGCAGATGCCAGGCCGGTTTTTAACAAACTGTGTGAGGCTTATACAGCTAATCAAACAAAATAATAGTCCTTTTGTCAATATAGACTTTTTCGTGAGGTTTAACTATTGTGCCGACCTCGGAGCTCTGATAGCCTCGATTAGACCGGCATCTTTTAACCTGTTAATTATCGGGATAAGGTCTCCTGCATATTTACCGATTATTTCAGCAATAGATAATAAATCATGCCGGCCATCTGCATAGGCTATAACGTTCCTTAAATCTTGTATTTGACGCAAGGTATCCGTTGAACTTACAGTTGGATAAAGACCTCTTTTGCTCAATTGCGGCTCACACAAAACTTTTATTTTATATATGTCATTATGCTCTAAAATTTCGATACATTTACAATAGAGCTCATAGCTTCCCTCCAATCCCCTTGGAGATATTAGCGACAGATTATCTAAAGAGGTATGGTATTCTGGGTAGGAACCATATTTCGACCGCATAATAGAAACAACGGGCAGATCTACTCCTGGGCTGCAATATTGGCGCTCATCGCTTCCGCGATCGAGAAATGTCCATTTAATATAATCTTCTGTGCTGTGATCAAGAACATGTTTAGCCACGCGATCAGCAAGCGTGTTGCCCAAACGTGAGGGCAAAAAGGAATACACTCGATCATCCCCAACACAATTCACAACAAATCCTGCGATGACATTCCTTTTCATCATTTTTAAATTTTTGCCTGAAAATATGCTTAAATATGTGATGGAACCTATAGTTTCTGGAATAAATACTATTCGATATGTATATTTCCTATTTATTTGCTTCTGAATCCATTGCGCTAACTTCGTCGTGACAGCGACTCCCGATAACTCGTTGTTCGCCATAGAAGGATGACAAATATACGTTGAAAGAAGAATTTCTTTTTTTGTTTTTCCGGGGATAATTATTTCACCGTACGTCAAAAAACCTGGTTTTAAAGCACTATCAATCTTTACGTGATATTTTCCAGTTCTTAATTTCTTTCTAACGCTATGGGCAAGGCAGAATCCCCAATGGCGTTTGTAATATGAGGTGATAAAAGGAATAGCGTCTGGTTGTTGCGGCAATGAGTAAAGGTGTTTATCGAGTTCCGCTAAATCAACGATTTTATCGATCGGCTCAGAGTATCCTACTACATGAAGATTATTTCTCTGAAAATCAATGATACGGTTCCCTTTTGCATCGGACACATAAGCGTCGTTTATATTCCATTCATTAGGAACGGTCCAATCAAACACTTTTGTGCCTGACTTAACTTCATAAATCTTCATATCGGGTAGAAGCTTTTTTATATATGCAAGCGTCTGACGCACACCGCTACCTGTGATACTTCGGCAAATTGGAAACATGTCAGAAACCCATTGATACATGGTACGACCGATTTTTGTGGTCATGTCTTTTTAACCGACGAGATAAATAACATAGGATTTTTTTCTAATTCACTTTTTACCTTATCATATGCATCTTTCAAGGGGAATACAACGAGTTTACCATAGTTATAGTGACAAGACTTAACAAAAGGTGTCTTTTCTAAGAAGGGTTCGGCCCTTCTTAAGTCAACTGTATATGCAAGATTCCGCACAAACATAGGAAAATCAAATTCCCTTTTCTCTTTTCCTGCTTGAACAATGCCAGAGAACGATTTCCAAAAACGATATGATACTCTTAGCTCTTCTTCTATGCAATGAAATATACTGCATCCGGTCGAGAAAGATGTTCCGATCATTACATTTTTGAAGCACTCTTCTACGGTTTTGTAAATCGTCGAATCATGAGAAAAAGAAGAAGGAACCCAATCCCGAATGATGCATCTATCCTTGTCTCCCCAAACCGCAACACTGTGGTTACCCTGAATAGTGCGATATACATTGCTAAAATGGATAAATGCATTTGGCAAGACACCTGTTTCGGCCTTAGTCGTTTGGGGGTTAAAATATCGCTCTTTAGGCCAAGTGTAATAAGAATAAGCGGGCATAGCAATAATTCCTTCGAAATCAATGGCTTCAAGAAAAGCATCTATGACATCTCTAATATCCGCTATCTTGCCCAGAGAAGCACAGTAGGAATGGATAAACAGCCTGTCACCCTTTTTGATTCCCAATTTTTTCAGCGCATTTTTAAACTCATTCTTAGAAAAGCATAGCATATTATTCTTTTAGTCCGAGTTTTTTGATAATGTTACGTCCTTTATTGTCAATCAGGATATCGGCAAGTATCTTTTTCCCTTCTTCGGCTGTAATAGAACCTATACGTATTAAAGACGATATCTCATACTGATAGGGATGATAACCGTACATCTTGTAATGATAATAATTACCAACCTTGTTCATTAAACAATTACTTGAACAAGAATCAGTATCCTTGGGACGTTCCCAGCCATACTTTTTTATTGTCTGAATAATCTTTTTCTCGTCATATTTTCCAAAAAGTAGCGGATTTACATTATATAGCGCGGGGGCCTTTTTCAGTTTCAAAAAATCAATCTTGGGATAAAATTTATCTACATCAAAGTTTAATTTTTCCGAAAGCTGCTTTTTCATATCTTTAAATGTTTCCTCCAGAAAGTCGGGATTAATAGAAAAAACGGCTTTTGGAATCTGCCCATGAGTAAAACCACTGGCAATAATTCTCAAACCTTTTTCAATAGCCAGCTGAATAGCCTTATAATTCACGAAGGTAATACATGCATAACAGGCAGCGCTTACGCGGGAAATCACATTTTTTGCAAATATTTTATGCTGTAATGCCACTTTAAAAACTGCGTCCATTTTCTCGGGATCCGGTTTAACGGTCAAGAGATCGATACCCAAATTATCGCATATATGCCTCATATTCTCCTTGGCTTTTTCCGACACAAACCCATTATCAAGAGTAAACGCCAACGGTCGTAGGCCATATTTTTTTTTCATTTGAATCAGAACATATGAGCTGTCTTTCCCCCCACTATAGCTGACCAGACAGTTATAGCGAGGTTGATCGCCATGCTGAATCTCGTTTATGAGCGCTTTAAACCGAGGTTCTTCATGAGAGTAATCAACTAACGTTGTTCCCCTGCGGCAGTAATTGCATAACCCAGCTGCGTCTATTTGCGCTTTAGGAAAAGTTTGCGGAAGAAGACAACTCTTGCAGACCTTCATTTTTGAACTTTCTCGGCAATGAGCTTTGCCATCTTGTTGATAGACCCCATGCGTTCGATAGTG
>JAQTRP010000023.1 GCA_028711765.1 Candidatus Omnitrophota bacterium
TCTGCCCTCGTGCCGGATTAGGGGGTAATAAAAACGAGAGAATTATCGTAAAGATCCCCTTTCACGTAACGCAGGCCCGTCTCATGAGAGCCGGCCATCGGGTGGGAACCGATAAAGCGTATCGCCCGAAACTTTTTGTGCGATGCCCACTTCATCAGCGTCTCTTTAGTGCTGCCGACGTCGGTAACGATGCAACCGGGCTTCGCGGAACGGTCGATTTTCTCCACATATTTTGGAATCGAACCGACGGGGGTGCAAACAAAAACGAAATCCGTGTCTTTGACACCCCGGCCGATATCGGTCGTGCCCCAGCTGATCATCCTGCGGCGCTTCGCCTCACGGACCTTCGCCTGAGAGCGGCTGATACCGATGACGGTACACCCCTTGAATCGCTTCTTTAGCGCGAGGCCAAGAGAACCGCCCATCAGTCCCAGTCCCACTACCGCAAACGTTTTCTTTCTCTTATCTTTCACTTTTACCTTTCCACTTTTTACTTTTTCGCTTTGACTTTTGACTTTTTCGCTTTGACTTTTGACTTTCTTAGATCTCCCTCCCCACGGCCTGTGCCACCGGCTTGAGTTCTTCCATCAGCTTCCTGAATTTCGCGGGAAGAAGCGACTGCTCGCCGTCGGACTTTGCCTCTTCCGGATTGGGGTGAACTTCTATTATCAGGCCGTCGGCGCCCGCCGCGATCAGGGCCTTAGAAACCGGCGCGACATATCCCCACTTGCCGGTGGCGTGCGAAGGATCGGCAATCACGGGAAGATGTGAGAGCTGCTTTATCACGGGAATGGCGCTGATGTCGATAGTGTTGCGAGTGGCCGTCTCGAACGTGCGTATGCCGCGCTCGCAGAACACCACCTTAAAGTTTCCCTTGGAAAGTATGTACTCCGCCGACATCAATAGCTCGATAACAGTCGAACTCAAACCGCGCTTAAGGAGAACCGGCTTTTTGGAGGCGCCTACTTCCTTTAAGAGATCGAAATTCTGCATATTGCGCGCGCCGACCTGGAGCATATCCGCGTACTTCGCGACAAGATCCACCGCCCGCGTATCCATCACCTCAGTCACAACCAAAAGCCCTTCCTTGTCGGCCGCCTCCCTCAAATACTTAAGGCCCTCTTCACCCAACCCCTGAAAACTATAGGGCGAGGTGCGCGGCTTGAAGGCGCCGCCTCTTAGAAAAACGGCGCCCGCTTTTTTAACATCCTTCGCGATTCCGCATATCGACTCGCGGCTTTCCACAGAGCACGGCCCCGCCATAATGATAACCTTCTTACCGCCTATCCTGACACCGTTCCCCATATCGATCACGCTGTCTTCCGGCTTAAACTCGCGGCTCACGAGCTTGTAAGGCTTAAGGACGGGCATCACCTTCTCGACGCCCGGATATACCTCAAGCGGCTGGACCCGCAATTTGTCTTCTTCGCCTATAACGCCTATGATAGTGCGCTCCACACCTCTGGACACATTAGCCGTAAGGCCCAGCTCTTTAATCTTTTCGACGATATGGTTGATCTGTTCCGGCGTTGCAGTCTGCTTCATCACGACGATCATAGTAAAATCTCCATAGTTTTAAATTCCAAATGACAAAATCCAAATGACAAATCTTCTGATTTGGATTTTGTGATTTGGATTTCATTTGGAATTTGGCATTTGAAATTTGCCATTACCGTTCCTTTACAACTTCTTCTCTTTCAAAAACTTCTTCAGGATCTTGATGAAAATGCGGTTCTGCCTCGGCAGACCTATTGTAACGCGGATAAACGTGTAAAGCTCATACGAGCTCATATCGCGCACCACAAGGCCTTTCCGCATAAAAAAATCGAATGCCTCGGCGGAATCCGTGCCGAGATCGATCAGGATAAAATTCGCCTCGCTCGGAACATACCGTACAGGAAGCCGGTCAAGCTGCCGGTAAAGATATTCCTTGCCGTCGGAGACGACCTCCTTCGTCCGCGAAAGGAAATCGTCGTCGCCGAGCGCCGCCACGGCGGCTTCCTGCGCCAGGCGGTTGACATTAAAGGGCTGCCTGAACTTATTAAGATAACTCGCGAGCCGGGCGTTGGCCAGTCCGTATCCCACCCTAAGCCCCGCGAGGCCCGAAGACTTTGAGAAGGTGCGGCATACGATAACGTTCGGCCGTCCGACCTTCACAAAAAATACCCCGTCCGGGAAATCATTCGCCTCGGCAAAATCGCAGTAGGCCTCGTCCATGACGACAAGGACACGGTCGGGAACGGCATCGAGAAAATCGGTCAGTTCCTTACGGTTGACATACGTGCCCGTCGGGTTGTTCGGATTAGAAATAAAGACCACGTTGGTCTTCTTGTCGATATTGTCGCGAATGGCATCGAGGTCGTACTTAAAATCCCGCGCGGGGACTTCGATATATTCCCCGCCCTGCGACTTGACGACGATAGGATAAAGAAGGTACGAGGTCTTCGAAGATACCGCCTTCTCTCCGGGCGAAATAAAGCCCCGCGCGATAAGGTCCAGGATATCATCCGAGCCGTTCCCGAGGATAATCTCGCCGCGGTCAACACCTAACTTTTCCGCCAGGCGCTCTTTAAGGCAAAACCCGTTCATGTCGGGATAGAGATACGCCTTGGGGAGAGCTTTTTTTACGGCGCGCAAAACTTTCGGCGAGATACCCAAGGGATTCTCGTTCGAGGCGATTTTGATTACCTTTTTTAAACCCAACTCGCGCTCGACCTCCTCGATAGGCTTGCCGGGCTCGTAGGATCGGATCTGCTCTATATAGGGTTTAAACGGTAACGGCATAGCGCTGCTCACTCAAGAATCGCGAGCACTCTCTAACGCTCGCGCGCCTTTGGATAAGAACCGAGGACTTTAAGGAAACGCACATTTTTCTCCATCGCATCCAGGGTCTTCTTCAGTTTCCCTTGCTCAATGTGCCCCTCTAGATCGATGAAGAAATAGTAATCCCAGGCCTTCTTCTTGGAAGGCCGCGATTCGATCTTCGTCATATTGATCCGGTTTCGCTTTATCGGCTCGAGCATTTCATAGAGAGCGCCCACCTTGTCCTTGATCGACACCACAATCGAGGTCTTGTCCTCTCCCGTCGGTTTCGGAATCTGGCGGCCGATGACGAGGAAGCGGGTCCTGTTGTGCGGCGAATCCTCTATGGATTCCGCGAGGACCTTGAGATTGTAAAACGTAGCGGCGAGCTTCGAAGCAATCGCCGCCGCCCCGTCCTCTTTCGCCGCGCGGCGCGCCGCCTCGCTCGTGCTCGAGGTCTCGATGAGCTCGGCCTTCGGCAAATTGGTCTCAAGCCAGATGCGGCACTGCCCGAATACCTGGTCTTTGGAATATATACGCCTCACACCCGAAAGCTCGGAATTGGACATCAGGTAATGGCTGATCTCAAATATGATCTCGGAGCAGATCGTGAGATCCGAATCGATGAACATATCCAGCGAATGGCTGACCGCCCCTTCGATCGTATTCTCTATTGGGATGACGCCGTAGTCGGCGTTTTCCCTGTTAACCTCACGGAACACATCGGAAATACTACCGCATGCCAAATATTTGACGCTCGAACCGAATTTAGACAACGAGGCGAGGTGCGTAAACGTCGCCTCGGGGCCCAAATAGGCTATGACAAGAGGACGTTCCATAGCGAGCGAGGCCGACATAATCTCCCTGTATATGGTCTTCAGGGCCTCTGAAGAAAGGCCGTCCTTAGTGAGGCTGTCGATTTTCTTATAGATCTCGCTCTCGCGGTCGGGTGAATAAACCTCGATGCCCTGCTTGCGCTTTATTTCGCCAATCTTTGACGCTAAGCGCGTGCGCTCGTTAAGAAGCTCGATCAGCTTCTCGTCTATCGCATCGATTCTCTTTCTTATCTCGTCAAGACTCATCGCTTTCCTCTTTCTCGGTAGACTCAGCACTACCCTCTTCGACCGGCTCCTCTTTGGCCTCAGCGCCTGAACCGTTACCCAAGGACGAAAGCTCTTCATGAAGGGCGACTTCCGTAATGCTTATTTTGTCTATATCCGAAAAGGCCTTATTTACTAATTCCTGTTCTTCTTTGCGGGCGGCGTCCATAGCCTCTGTCGGTACCTCTCCTTCGGACGGCACGGCCCCGGGCTCTTTATCTTCAACGATCTTTTCCCTGCGCATGAGGTCTTCTTTCTTAACCGCGCTCTCCACAAGGGACCGAATCTCGGAAATATTGGGCAGGTCCTTCAGCGACTTCAGCCCGAAATGCTCGAGAAATTTATCGGTCGTACCATAAAGAAGAGGCCGGCCCGGAACTTCTTTTCTCCCCACGATCTTAATAAAACCGCGATCAAGCAAGGTAGAAAGCACGCCTGAGGCGTCGACGCCGCGTAAATCTTCTATTTCAACACGCGTCACCGGCTGCTTATAAGCGAGTATCGCGAGCGTCTCAAGCGCCGCTTGAGTCGCCTGTTTGACGCGCTTCTGGAGCTCGAGTTTCATAATCCACGGCGCGTAACGCGGCTCCGTCGATATCTCATAACCCTCCGCCACGTCTATTATGCGGAAGCTTCGCCCGTCCTTTTCGTATTCCTCTTTGAGCTCGCGCACAAAGCGCTCGATATCCGAGGGCTTGATATTCTTAAGAACCTTCCGGAACTCCTGTATCGTGAGAGGCCGACCGCTCGCGAAGAGAAGGGCTTCGATCACGCGCTTTATGCGTGCATGATCGTCCGGCGAAATATCAACCGCCCGCTCGACTTCGACACGGAGATAATCGTCCTCTTTCGGAAGCTGATCCTCTATCTCGGCCTCGAGCTCTTTTCTTAGTTCCTTCAATTTGTCGTTAGCTTCTTCTTTATTGACTTCTTTCGACATCTTGGCTCCCCGCATCCGTAAAATTTGTCCTTTGCTTTAAAACAATTTCGCCAAAGGCGCCCTGTTGTGAAACAGTCGCGTATTTCGTGCGTACTACCTCTAAGAGCGCCATAAAAGTTACTATCAGCGTGTTCCGCGTAAAGGGCGGCTTGAAGAGGTCGGTAAAAACGATTTCCTTTTTTATCTGCAACAACTCCTTAAGTTCGGCGATCTTCTCCTCGATCGTAATAGTGACACTGAATACCTCGTGAAATGCCTCGCGCGAAATCGACTGCATTACCTTGTGAAACGCCTGCAAGAGATCGAAAAGGTTCGCGCTGAAGGTGTCGATATCCGCCCCATCGGCCAAAGACTCGTCCGCGACCTGAGCGAGATAATAATCCGCCACCTGATGAGCGAACACCCGGCTCCGCTCATCCTCGAGAAGGCCCAGCCTCTTGGCGGCCTCCTTGAAGGCCTGATACTCGAGGAGCTTCCTTACGAGCTCGGCCCTCGGGTCTCCCTCCTCTTCGTCTTCCTCGTCCAGCCCCTCATCCGGCAGCAGCATCTTTGATTTTATATAAATGAGCGTCGCCGCCATAACGAGGAACTCCCCCGCGATCTCAAGGTCAAGCCGCTTCATATCGTTCAGATAATCGAGATACTGCTGTGTAATGACGTTGATCTCGATATCATAAATATTCATCTCGTTCTTCTTGATAAGATCGAGAAGTAAATCGAGCGGCCCTTCGTAGACGGGGAGCTTAACGGGGATATTTACAAGCCCGCTGCCTGTTTCGCTTCCTCGAATGTCTTCGCTGCTATCCATCGCGCTTTCTTGTCTCCCTCTTCGATTATCGATTCAACAGCGCTTCTGTCTTTTTCCAGCTCGCAACGTTTCTCGTAGACCGGCGCAAGAAATTGCCTCAGCTTCTCGCTCAGGGCCTTCTTGCAATCGACGCACCCCAACTCGCCCGAGCGGCAGGTCTTGTCTATTTCGGCTACGGCCCCCGGATTAAAAAGCTTCTGGTAATAAAAAATCGAACAAACCTCCGGATGCCCTTTATCGTTCCGGCGCTTCCTTGCCGGGTCTGTTATCATTTCTTTTACCTTTTTATCGACTGTTTCGGGCGAATCTGAAAGATAAATCGCGTTGTTGTAACTCTTGCTCATCTTCCTGCCGTCGGTGCCGGGAAGCCTGGGGACGTCGGTCAATATCGCCTCCGGCTCCGGAAAAATCTCCTTATACATCGAGTTGAAACGCCTTGCGATCTCGCGGGTTAGCTCAAGGTGCGGCAGTTGATCCTCGCCGACAGGCACCTTATTCGCTTTGTATAAAAGGATATCCGCCGCCTGAAGGACGGGATATCCCAGAAAACCGTGCGTATGAAGCTCTTTATCCTTAAGCTCCCTGATCTGCTCCTTATAAGTTGGATTCCGCGAAAGCCATCCTAAGGGCGTAATCATCGAGAAGAGGAGATCCAACTCGGCGTGCTCGGGCACGTGGCTCTGCACAAAAATAGTGCATTTCGCCGGATCAAGGCCGCTTGCCAGATAGTCGATAAGGACATCGTTAACGTAACCCCTGACAGGACTTCCGGAATCATATTCCGAGGAGAAGGCATGCCAGTCCGCAATCATAAAAAAGGTATCCTTTCCCTGAAATTTCTTCCAATTTTCAAGGGCGCCGAGCAAATGCCCCAAATGGAGCTTACCCGTGGGCCTCATCCCGCTCAATATCCTATCGCTCATTTTATTCCTTTTGCAGGTACCCGGGTTTAAACTGCATATTAAAGTAAATATTATCCTATGTCAACTTAAGCCCTGTATTTGGCGCTGGTTCTGCCCCCTGTACCTGGTACCGGTTTCGCGGATCCGGTACCAGGTACAGGGGGCGTACGGGAACAGTCGTGTCACTACCGGTTCAGGGCGGCCTCTTTGCCGGCCAATTTAAGGTCCGCGTCAACCATCGCTTTGACGAGCTCCTCAAAGCTAACCTTCGGCTCCCAATGGAGTTTCTTTTTCGCCTTCGTAAAATCACCCAAAAGTTCATTTACCTCCGCGGGCCGGTAAAGTTTCTTGTCCTCCACGACATAATCTTTCCAATTAAGCCCCACATAACCGAAAGCTACATCAAGAAAATCCCTCACGGAATGGGCGCGGCCCGTGGCAATCACAAAATCATCCGGATCGTTCTGTTGTAACATAAGCCACATCGCCTTGACGTAATCCTCGGCGTGCCCCCAATCCCTCTTCGCCTCGAGGTTACCCAACGGCAATTCCTTCGCCAAACCGAGTTTGATCTTGGCAAGGGTATTGGTAATTTTTCTCGTCACAAATTCAAGCCCCCTCCGCGGAGACTCGTGGTTAAAGAGAATTCCGTTACAGGCAAATATGCCGTACGCCTCGCGATAATTCTGGGTAAGGTAGTAGCCGGCTACCTTTGATATTCCGTAAGGTGAGCGCGGATGAAACGGCGTCGACTCCTTCTGCGGCGATTCATGCACAAGCCCGAACATCTCGCTTGAGGCGGCGAAATAGAATTTGCACTTTGGCGAACCGTGTTTAACGGCCGAAAGCACATGATGAGTACCGTTGATATTGGTGTTAACGGTGGAAAACTCGTCCTCAAAGGAATAGCTCACGAAACTCTGGGCCGCTAAGTGATAACACTCGTCCGGCTTCACCTTCTCGACGATATTCACCATGCTGGCGTAACTCTCAAGCGAAGCGGCGTGAAGCACTAACTTCCCAAGGATATGCTTTATCCTGACCAACCTGTGGTCGGGATCTTCCAGAGAAACCCGCCTTACGATCCCGTGAACTTCATATCCTTTAGACAGAAGGAGCTCGGCCAAATATGAGCCGTCTTGGCCTGTAATACCGGTAATCAATGCTTTCTTCATTACTTTCTCCTTTAATGGGTATTTTTGCTTTTGGTTTCTACTGGCTTAAGACCTATCTTCGAAGCGATTTCGTTAAACTCCTGCTTGCCAACGTCATCCAAGTCTTTGTGGCGCTTCTTCAGCTCTTCGTTAAACTTAATCGCTTTTTCCTGCATTTCGGAATGTGTCTCCTTCGAGCCTCCGTAGAGGTAAAAATTCTCGCCCTTGGTGGCGCGGATATGCCCGTCCTTCGCGTCTAAACCAAGTCCTAATAAAAACTTCTTAATTTCTTTAGGTCTCATAATCTCCACATTCCTCTGTAGGCTACCCTGCCTCGCCAGCAGGCAGGCGCCTACAGTATCCATAAAGTTTTATTCCCCGCACGGAAGTGTGGGGTATTCAGCTAATCCCCTTCTATCCTCTTCAACCTTTCAATTGTATTGGAATAATGCGTCCCTGACCAGAAAATATTACCACATACACCGCACTTATAAAAGCTTCTCTTAGTATTAGAAACATAAGGCGAAACCTCACCTTTTATCCCTTCGGGATCAACTATTGTTAGCGAGTTAGCCGGTCAGCCCGTGAGCCGGTTAAGTTTTTAGAATTAACTGGCCCACCCGCTAACCCATTAACTGGCTAACTTTCTATTCCCAATTATAAACCAAAAGCCTCGTATCCCAAGATTTTGTTCTTAGGAATGCCCGCGCCTCACACTGGTTGTTGCCCCGCACGGCCGATACCCAAAGGCCCGAATAAAGGAGCAGCCTCGTAGGGAAAAATCCCCCAACGTGCATCGACGCGCCCTCTTCGCCCGCGGCGCTGCCTATCGTAAAACGCAAAGTCCACTCTATACGCTCGGATTTCTCGTCGGTCTCAAGCCCCGGCACTTTGACAAACGGGACGTCAAAACCACCAAGCGAGCGCGGGCTTATCTCAAGCGCCGAATGCAACCTTGAGGGCGTGTCTCTAACGTCGGATGTAAAGCCCGGAAAAGAACGGTTCGTGATATCGGCACCCTTTGTACCTTTTACATCGATATAAGCCTCAGCCTCGGCTTTGGCATAGACATCTCCGCCCATTAAGGCCTTGATCGACGAAGAAGTCACGGTTATCGCGGGGCCGATAATCATGCCGCCGACGCTTAATATTTTTGCCGCCCCCGATGTCGCCACAGAGGCGGTATTCACGGTACTCCGCGCGGTGGCGGTCTTCGAACCCTTCGGTATGTCGGTCGTATCGGCCCAGACGCGCATATCGCCCTCTACTTCTTCTTTAAGAATAATTATTGCCTTTACATTACCCTCGAACGAGTTTTCGGGAATTGTCCCGATTGTAATCGATGAACCCATGATGCGGGCCGAAGTCTCGACTGGATCCGTCAATACCACCTTTTCATCCGGAGCCTTCCCGGGCACAATAGAAAAATCTTCTTTCGGAGTCTCGGATAATACTGCCAGTGTGCCTCGGCGATTGTAAGCGGCCGCCGCGGTAACGCCCCCACTTTCAAGATTCTCGATTGCAGGAAGAAACATCCGCTCCTTAACACCCAAAACCTTCATTCCCTCAACCTTGGCGCCAGGTAAGAGTACCTTGAGCGACGGGTCATCCTTCTCGCCGATATATTCAAAAAACAATTTCGACGGAGAAAGCTCCGAGTTCATATGCTCGAGCTGAACGGTAAACTCAAAAACAGTAAGAAACCGCTCCGCGCACGGTGTGCCCATATCTTCCAGCGTGGCAACTACACGCACATCGTTCTTCGCGCCGCTTCTCTTTAAGGGTTCAAAAACCACTTTGCGCGTTCCCGTGACAAGCACTTTTCCCTTTTCAATCCGGATCGAACCCGTTTCATTGTTACCGTTTTTATCATTCGGCTCGGCGGCGAGGAGCACATTGACCGGCACATCGGACGGCGAGACGTGTATAAAGAATTTTCCGCGCGACGGAATATAAAGTTCACCCGACGAGCCCGAAATCGGCGCCGAGACGATCGGTGCATCGGGGTCTTTCTCACTGCCCGAGAGTTTCACCTCGACGACACTGAGAAAGGCCGTCGTTGCCTTGCCGCGGATAAATAAAGGATACCGTCCCGGGCGGACAAACATAGCCAGGGCGCAGTTGAGTTTATATTCGCCGCGCTTCCTCTCGACGGAAGTGACCCGAATACTGCCCTTCCCGCTCTCACTGAAAGAGATATCCTCCGCGCCAAGGCCTTCCGGCAGGCCGCGGCCTTTCAAGGTAACATATATGGGTGCCGTGGCATTCGTAGATATCGCGGAAGGACTGATGGTTATATCCGGCTGGGCGGCCTGAGCGAGGGCGAACAAAAACATACCACCCGTAAAAATTAAGACAAGCAAGACAACTCTAAGTTTACCTAACATAATATTTTCCTGCCTTTATGTACCTGGTACCGAACCCGTTAATCCGGTACCAGGTACATAAAGGCTGCAAGTTTCCCAAGCCGCCTCATTCCACCCTACACAATAATCCCTTGAGGTATTCGCCTTCGGGATGAAAAATGCTTACCGGATGGTCCGGTCCCGGCGAAAGCCGCCTTATAATCTGAAGATTGCGGCCGGCGTCCTTCGCCGCCGCAAATATAATCTGTTTAAAGAGCTCGTGCGAAACGTATGACGAGCATGAAAACGTCATAAGCCACCCGTCGGGCGCGATGTGCCTGATGGCCTGCATATTGATATCCTTATAACCGCGCGACGCCTGTATGATGTGGTTCTTACTCTTCGCGAATGCGGGCGGATCCAGTATGACCAAGTCAAATTTATCCTGCATCTTGCGGAACTCATCAAGCATGTCCGCGCGCTTAAAACCGAAATTCTCGGGATCAAGGCCGTTCCGCCTGAAATTTTCCTTTGCCGTCTCGATCGCGCTCTCGGATGATTCTACCGAAAGGACAGATGAGGCGCCTCCTTGGGCGGCGTATACCGAAAAGCTGCCGGTGTAGGCGAACGTGTTCAAAACGCGTTTTTCTTTCGCGAGCTCGCCGGCAAGTTTCCTATTCTCGCGTTGGTCAAGAAAAAAACCGGTCTTCTGCCCCTCTCTTATATTCACGATGAAGGCGTGCCCGTTCTCTTTAATCTCGACATAAGAAGGGCACTCTTCGCCCCAAATGTGCTCGAAGCCCGCCCCCGGACCCTGAGAGCGCGTTTCTTCGGAGGCGGTCTTTTTGTAAATCCCCTTGGGTGAAAATATCTCTTTAAGAAGTTTCGCGAATATCCCTTCCCACCGGCTAAGCCCCGTAAAGAGCGACTGCAAAACCAGATAATCGTCGTATCGGTCAACTACAAGGCCCGGCAGAAAATCGCCTTCGGCGTTGATCAGGCGATAGGCATTTGTATCGGCAGAAAAACTCCTCAGTTCTTTCGCGCGGACGAAACGTTTCTTAAAGAAATCCCCGTCAATAGGCTCATCGCGGACCGTAAGCAGCCTGACGGCAATATCCGCACGCGGGCTAAGGAACCCTTTACCTAAAAATCGCCTGTCCGATGAGCTTACGCGGACGATATCGCCGTCGCGGAAATCCTCGTCGATAAGTTCGATTGCCCCCGAAAAAATCCACGGGTGGCGACCCAGGACCGGCTTCTCTTTGCCGGGTTTAAGAACTACATTAATTTCTGTCATTGCCTCAAGTACGCGTACCAGGTACCGGATTAACGGGTTCGGTACCTGGTACGCGGTTAATTAACCAACGAAACTATAATCGCCGCGACGCCGATTGCCCAGGAATAATAGGCAAAACGGAAAAATACACCGCGGCGCGTAATACGCATGAGAAAATGAATCGCTAAATATCCCGCGGCGGCCGCGATTAGGGTCCCGACGGCAACCGCCATCCACGACACATCGGGATTCACCAAAAATCCGCGCGCCTCAAGAACGATGCCTGCCAGTATGGCGGGAATCGCTAAGAAAAGCGAAAATTTGACCGCCCACTCTTCTCCGATACCACGAAAAAGCGCGGATGAAATCGTCGTACCGGAACGCGAGATGCCCGGCGCTATTGCCGCGCCTTGTGCCGTCCCGATGATAACGGCATCCAGCACCTTAATGCCGGTAATACCCTTCTTCCCGCCCACAGCGCAGGTACCAGGTACCGGATTAACGGATTCGGTACCTGGTACCTGATTACGGGAAGCTTTTGAGGTCAGCCAGAGAACGACTCCGTTAATGAGCCACGCGATTCCCACCGCCCTGATTGAACCGAAAAGCGATACAAAAAAATCTCTCAAAAAGTAACCTATAATAACGGTCGGCACCATCGCCAAAATAACCAAAAGCGCGAACTGCGCGTAAGGGTGAGACGATAATGTCTTTCTCGGATCGATGCCGCGAGAGAGATCCCTCGCGGAGGAAAATAGATCGCTTATTATAAGGAGAATGTCCTTGCGGAAATATACAAGGATGGCGACAAGTGTACCGCCGTGGAGCATGCAGTCTAAAAATATGGGCGGCTCCTTGAGGCCGAATATGCTTTGCAGAAAAACAAGATGGCCGGAACTTGAAACGGGCAGGAATTCAGTGAACCCCTGAACAATCCCTAAGATTACCGCTTGGAGAATAGATACCATTTATGGATGAAACCTACACGTAACGCTTTAATTTGCCCATACTTAATGTTTCGACAAGCCGCTTAATTTCCTGAGCGTGATTCTTGGGGCAGATAAGAATGGCGTCATCGGTATCCACTACTATGGTATCGCGCAGGCCGACTGCGCCGATAAGGCGTTTCTCAGAGTAAAATATGTTTCCGCGGCTGTTTAAGAGAGCGACTTTTCCGCGCGATGCATTGCCCGAGGCATCCTTCGGCCAAAAGGCCGCGAGTTCGTTCCAGCTTCCGCAGTCAGACCAGTCGAAATGAGCTTTTATAACAAACGAGCCAATACAGGTATCAGGTACCGGTTTAATTAATCCGGTACATGGTGCCTCGTTAATTAGCTTTTCCATAATACCGTAATCGACCGAAATTGGAGTGATGCGACGATACGCCCGATTAGCGAAACTTGCCGCTTTTGAGGCCCCTGCGATTTGTTCGTAGTCTTTCAACGCGCGGAAGACGGCCGGCAGATATTTCTTAAACGATTCGACAATAGTCGGAATCGACCACACAAACATACCGCTATTCCAGAGATACCGCCCGCTTTTAACAAAACGCTCGGCGGTCTTCGCCGCGGGCTTCTCGATGAAACGCCTGACCTTAAAAACAGAGGCCGCAACATTTTCCCCGCGCTCGATATAGCCGTAGCCGGTGGCGGGAAAAACGGGTTTGATGCCAAAGGTAACGTGCGCACCTCTCTGACGGGCGAGGCCGCAAGCAGTCTTAATATCTTTCAGGAAATTTCTCTTGTCGTGTACAATCTGGTCGGCCGGCAGAACGACCGTAATAGCGTCCGGATCTCTTTTCTTAATCCAAAGCGATGCAAGCAAAATGCACGGGGCCGTATTCCGCCCGGTGGATTCAATAATAAAATTCTTGCTGGGAACTTTCTTAAGGAGGCGCCGGGCTTCCATTGCCTGATCACGATGCGTTACAATAACTATACGGCCCGTAGGGACAAGGCCCGAGAGACGATTAACGGTTTCCTCGATCATCGTCTTCTCACCGACAATATCGAGAAGCTGCTTCGGATGCGCCAAGCGGCTCTTCGGCCAGAAACGCGTGCCGCGCCCGCCGGCCATAATTATCGCCCAGATCATTCTGAGAATTCCTTTACTTTGGCCTCGAGCATCGCCTTGATTTCCTCGACGCGCTCGGGTGTATCGGCCTCGACGCGCATAACGAGGGCGGGCTGGGTGTTGGAGGCACGCACAAGCCCCCACCCGTCGGGGAAAACTACTCTGGCGCCGTCGATATCGATTACCTCGTAGTGCTGCTTGAAATATTTAGTGGCGTGCTCGACTACTTTGAACTTTTTATCGTCCGGGCACTCGATGCGGATTTCGGGCGTGACATAAGTGGCGGGAACGGTGCTTAAAAGCTCCGAAACGCTCTTTCCTGTCTTATCGAGAATCGCAAGTAACCGCATAGAGGCGTAAATCGCGTCATCGAATCCAAAATAGCCGTCGGAGAAAAACATATGGCCGCTCATTTCGCCGGCGATTTCGGCTTTCTCTTCCCTCATCTTCGCCTTAATCAGGGAATGCCCCGTCTTCCACATAATAGGGACACCGCCGTGCTCCTTGATATCCTTATAGAGATACTGCGACGACTTCACCTCGCCTATAATTTTTGCGCCAGGCTTACGCTCGAGGACTTCGCGGGCGTAAAGAATAAGGAGACGATCGCCGTAGATAAGGTTCCCCTTGTCGTCGACTACGCCTATACGGTCGGCATCGCCGTCATAGCCGATACCCACGTCGCAGCGCTCCCGCTTCACCGTCTCAATCAGTTTCACCATGTTTTTCGGCACGGTGGGATCCGCAATGTGGTTCGGAAAACGCCCGTCCATGTCGCAGTAGAGCTCTATTACCTCACAGCCCGCGTTACGCAAAATCTGGGGGGCGATGGGGCCGGCCGTCCCGTTGCCGGCATCGACGGCGACCTTGAGTTTTCGCTTAAACTTGAAGTTGTCTTTCATGAATTTGATATAAGGGCTGACTATGTCAAACTTCTTGAGTTCGCCGCTTCCCGTCGCGTACTTCCCCTTCTCGACCATCTTTCTGATAAGCTGGATCTCTTCGCCGTAAAGAGTGTCTTTGCCCCAGCAGACCTTGCAGCCGTTGAATTCGGGCGGATTGTGCGATGCGGTAATCATAGCGCCGCCGTCAAGTTTGAGTTGAACGATGGAAAAATAAAAGACGGGCGAAGTAACAACGCCTATATCGGTAACGTCGATACCTGTCGAAAGAAGCCCCTCTATAAAGGCGTCGCTGACTCTTGGGGAAGAAAGCCTGCAGTCGCGGCCGAGTGAGGCTGTCTTCTTTTTGCGCTCGCCGAGATAAGTACCGTAGGCGCGGGCGATTTCTATCACGGCCTCGTCGCTAAGGTCTTTATCCGCGAGCCCGCGGATGTCGTATTCGCGAAATATTTGGGGATTTACCATTATGATTCAAAGCAGAAAACGAAAAATGCAAAACCAAAATTTAAAACGCAAAAATAGCTCAAGATTTAAAAACAAATTTTGAATTTAAAGCTGCGGTTTTGCGCTTTTCGCTTTAAATTTTAAGTTATTAAAAAGTGCAGGAGGCGGGATTTGAACCCGCATAGTCTTGCGACCGCCAGCCCCTCAAGCTGGTGTGTCTGCCAGTTCCACCACTCCTGCATTAAGTACGTCTTGTATTAAAGTGACGAGTAGCAAGAAAATTCAAAGTTTAAAACTCAAACTGTAAAATTAAAGTGCAAAAGTTCAAAACATTCCATTAAAACGCAAAACCATAAGCCTTCAATTTTGAATTTCAAGCTTTGGTTTTGCGCTTTGCGCTTTAAGCTTTGACTTTCCTGCCACTTTCTGCTTCTTTCACAATAAGCGCATATATTACAACAGGTTCGGAATAATGTCAAAACGGTATTGCAGCGTCTAAGCCGGATCGATTATACAGGTAAAAACAGGTAAAATCTGGGCTATCTCCTATGGACTTCCGGAATGCCTGTTTCCACATTCAGCGTTATTTCCACGTCCTCGTTCTTATTAACTAAAGTCGTAGTATCTCCCGTAACAACACTGACCTGGCCTCTGTCACCGTGGAAACACGCGGCACTGTTATTCTCGTCATAACGTACCGTAATTCCATCGCCTGCTTTTACGGTAGCGACCGAAGGGCCGACAACCACCTTAATCCATCCATCGACGGGAGCCACGGTCATGCTTGAGTCCAGGGCATAAACCGTTGAGCCGGAAGGCAGGTTGTTGACATCCTCATCTATTCCCACGTTATCTGTGGTCCCGTCCGGATACTCGATTCTGATAGCGCCTGTCCTGTTAGCGATAATCTGTACGGCGTAAAGATCCGATACTTGGAAAACCACGGCCAGCGTAAGGATAAAACACAAAACTCCAAATACTCTTTTCATTTCAATCACCTCCGGCCTTTCCCCGTTCCATAAATACGTTTTACAGTTACACGCACTTGCTTTACGCTTTCCTCTATTACCTCGGCTTACGACCTCTTCTTCTTGCGCTTCAGCGCCTTTTCCATCCTGTAAAGAGCCTCGGCAGCGCTACTCCCTTCCGTCAAATGGCCCGAGCAAATCGCCGCGTATCCCCTGCGGTTCTTGATTTTAAACACCGTCATTTTTGGCTTTTTCATTTTAACCTCCGGCTTTCGTTTATTAATGCTCGGTTATCGTACTTACAAATTTATTATATAAGTTTCCAGAAATTTCTCAACTGCACTTACCGTTTCGGTCTTGAGCTTGGGAGGGCTTTCGGCTATCCACATAGTAAAATTGTAAAGTTCCTGAGCGTTAACCTTAATCCACTTTTTGTTTTTATGGAGGAAAACAAGGAGCGTGGTCATAGCGATGCGCTTATTACCGTTCTGAAAGGGATGATTCTTAACCATCAGGTAAAACAGAATGCCGGCCTTAGATATGAAATTAGGATACAGGGATTTTCCGGAAAAACTCTGAAAAGGAACGGCCAGACAGCTCTCAAGGACATTAGGAAAACGTGTTGAGAAATCAGGTATCGGCTCATTGAAAGAAAAAATTTCTCGAGCCAGCCGGAAAGAAAGATATTCCACCTCTTTGAGGCTAACTGTTTCCATCAATCATCTCTGCCCAAAAGCCTGAGTGTTTCGCCGTATTCTTTAACTGTCCTTTTTACAGCCGTGTCTATTTCCTTCTTACCGCTCTCTGTCAGGGGCCCTCCCAAAATGCGCGAAACGTACGTCTTCGGCACAGCGAAACTACGGCCTATCTTTACAGCCTTTATTTGGCCTTTCTTGACCTTCTTATAGACAGCGATTCTGCTTATCCCGAGAACCTTCGCCAACTCTTGTATGCTGATATACTGAGTGTCTTTCATATACCACCTATTTGCCACATTCTAACATATTATAGAATAATGCGATACGTTGTTAACTTAAGCACGTAGGTTAACAACTGTTAACCTACGTATAAAAGATTAGCATAAAAATCTTAAAAATCAAGCCTGATTTCTTAACGGTTCGCGGTTAACCCGCTCACCGGCTAACTCGCTGACTGGCTAACCCTTTTTGCCATCCAGTTCTTGCCGCCGAGGACGCGGGCGACCATCATGCTGGAAACGTTGTCCCCTATCGCGTTTACCATAGTCGCCGGCGGGTCGACGAGAGTGCCGACCATCGAGATAATCGGCAGGGCCTCGATCGGAAAACCGTATAGCGAAACGATCATCAACTCGCCGATGAAACCGCCGCCGGGAATCCCGCTCATAACCGTGCCGGCAAGAAGGGCTACGCCGATCGCCGTCAGAATTGTCAAAGGCCCCGAGAAATCCATTTTAAAAAGTCCGAAGAGGAGAGCAATCTTCAAAATAGCCGAGAGACAGGAACCGTCCATGTGAATCGTAGCGCCTATGGGAATAATTACCTCGCGGATATCTTCGGGAACACCGATTTTTTTCGCGGCCTCGAGATTCGCGGGGATGGTCGCGACACTGCTCCCCGTCGCCCACGCCGTAAGTGAAGCCGGAATAATATTCGCCCAGAATGTTTTGACTCCTTTAAACCGCGCGGCAAGATAGGCGTAAAACGAGAAACCGATTATGAAATATAAAATGGTGAGAGGATAATAAAGCGCCGCCGCCCGGAAGTAGGACCCCAAAAGCTGCGGCCCGAAGACGCCGACAAGATAAGCAAAATAAGCCCCGAGGCCTATCGGCGCGTATAACATAACGTAAGAAATCACCTTGCCCATAACCTCGTTGCCGGATGAAAGAAACCGGGCGAAAGACCTGCCCCGCTCGCCGATAGACGATACGGCAAGCCCCACTATGACGGAAAATAGAATAAGCGCCAGCATATTTTTCTTCGATATAAGCTCCAGAAAATCGGTAACCGTGACCGCCTTGACAATTTGCTCTATAACGCTGATTTGACCGCCGTTTACCGGAGGGCTTAAGGCTATGTTCACACCGGCGGCGGGCGGAAAAATCTTAACGCCGATAACCATCAGCACCGAGGCTATGACACCGGTCAGGATAAAGATAAAAATCATCCAGATGAGAATCTTCGCGAGGCGCCTTAAGTCCGTCATCGCGGCGATCGCCGACGACATGGAGAAGAACACCATCGGCACAACCACCGTAAAAAGCATGTTCAGGAAAATATCGCCGAAGGGCTTGAAGAAAACCGCCTTAGCTTTGAAAATGACGCCGAGGTATGAACCGACAGCGATTGAGAAAATGAGGAGGAGCGAAAAACCGTAGTTTTTAAGGAAGGACGATTTAGGGCTCATGATAATTTATCGTCCCAAAAAGTCATAAATTGAAGTGAGCCCGTTTAACTGCTGGATCGTATCCGCGACCCTTACTGCTATAATAAAACCGGACGCGATATGGACCGCGATGAGACCGACTGCCATAAGCGAGAGATACAACCACTTACGCCGCGAATGCTCCGCTATCATGCCTAAGACAAAACCAAGGCACGCGAAATACGCGATATTAAGCGGCCCCTGGATCCACGCGTAAGAGATATTAAAATTCCAGCTAAGAAGCGTAACGGGGGCATGGATAAACCAGAGGAAAATAATAAAGCCCGGTGTCGGCTCATTCGCAAACAGCGAGGCGAAAGAACATGCCGAAACAGCAATGCCGATGAGGGCAAAAATAAGGGTTATCCGCCGCCAGCCGGAAAGGTGCATGGGCTTCTCCGCCGAGCTTTAATAATTATGGAAAGTACCGTTATCGTCGTAATACCCATCGCCTTCCATGTTGTCGGGGTCGGGAATATTGCCGCCGGGATGCTCTTCCGAGGGGCATTCTCCGACAGCCTGTCTCTCGTCAATTTCGGCGTTCGAGAAACCGCCCTTCGACGAATCGGGAGTGTCCGCCGCAGCCATTGCTTGAGCAACCAAAATGAAATTGGCTAAAATAAAAAACAATACCGAAACTATTAATATTCTTTTCATACCCTATCCTCCTTTGAGCACTCAGCAAAACCTTTACTATTGTTTTTATACCAGAATGTGAACTTAAGCGCCGCAAAAAATACGCAAAGCGAAGCCGATACAGTAGCCCATACCGGAACTGAAGGGACGGCTAGTCTCAACATCGCAAAAGCTGTTTTAATGGTAAACACCCCTACCCACACCCATGTGATAACATAATTGGCGCGGAGAAACTCCGGCGTACCCCATTTATCCTTGGGGGCCATCTCACGCGCGAATTGAAGCGTGAAGGGCTTTCTGATGATAATCGAGAAAAATGTTATGGAAAGCAGCGTCAGGGCCGATGCAAGGTTGACCCAGTGTCTAAAAGTGTGAAAGTCAACAAACAGCACAATCAGCATCGAGGCAAGGAAGAAAAAGAGCGCGCCAAGCTGAAGCGCTTTGGGGACCTGCTTTCTCGCGATGGCGGCGAGATTGAAGAATAGGGCCGCGCCTAAACCGCTGTATATTGCCACCTGGACGTCGTTTCTCGCGATAAAAATCCAGAAGATTAACCACGGCAGAAAACAAATCAGCATTCCCATAATAATTAGTCGTTAGTTGATAGTGAATAGTCGATAGTAATAAGAAACGATTCCAACTTAAGCCTCTTTTGTTTAACGGAAAACATTACAACCGGCTAACCCGCTCACCGGCTAACCGGCTAACACTAATCTCCAACGGGGTTAGTCGATAGTCGTTAGTTTGTCTTTTTGAATTTCGCCCAAACGCTCAACACTCCCAAGGCCGGTGCCCAAAAAGGCGGCAGCCAAAGCGCCATCAGGAAGTTAAAAATCCCTGCCTCCGCATGATGAGGATCGGGCCAGCTTCCTACAACTATGAGATGTCCGATAAGACCGAAAACGGGCATCAACAAAATATCCCATACGGCTGTGAATACAACAAACCACAGGATTAATTTCAGGAAAGAGACCGAAGCCGGAATCCCAAGAAAATCCGGCCAGCGGGTAACGATTAAGAGTAGAAAGAGAACAACGATAAGTACCCACAGCGCAAAATATAGAAAAGGATTAAGTACCAGACCGCGGAAGGATTCTTCAAGAATAACGCTCGTCGTCCAGAAAAGACCGAGCACAAGACTTGCGGCCAATAAGAGCCGCATCACAAATGTGGTTATGGTCGTTCTATCCATAGTAAAAACAGTCGATAGTCGTTAGGGAATAGTTGATAGTAAAAAGAAACGATTCCAACTTAAGCCTCTTTTGTTTAACGGAAAACATTACAACCGGCTAACCCGCTCACCGGCTAACACTAATCTCCAACGGGGTTAGTAAAAGAGATAAATACGTTATTGAGAACCGTCCCTGAAACCTTGTGCTGCTGCGCCTGTTCCCTATTCCTCCATGCCGGCCGCAGGAGCAGTCTCCTCCGCTTTTTCTTCGCACATCATTTTCCTGCACTTCTTGCACTTTTCCATCGCGTCTTTCATGGCTGCTTCCGTATCCAGATTGAGCCGCGTTTCTTTCTTCAGGACCAAGTCTTTGTCGTATTTCATAATCTTGTCACCGGTCATCACTACAACGCCGCCGTCGCTTGTGGCAACCATCTCTTTGTCCATAGCGCACTCCATCATCATGCTACACATCGGGTCAGGACCCTTCTTCATTCCTTTTCCCTCGCCGGGCCTGCCTTTTTCTCCCGTCATAGGGCAAGATGGCGGCTGTGCAAAAGAACACAGCGAAATCCCCAAAACCATCGCCGCGACAACAACCAAAAACAATACTTTTTTCATCGCTTTCCTCCTTAAATGAGTCCGCCAATAATTGTGGCGGACGAATTGAATCCACCGCAGCTTGCCCCGTAGGCCCGCCCAACATAGGCGAAGACGGATCGCTTTTATGTACCTGGTACCGGATTAATGGGTCCGGTACCACAATAGTGTACCTGGTACCGGATTCACGGGTTCGGTACCAGGTACACTATTGTGCCCAGATACATTAAGACACCCATTAACAAATAACATCGGCGCACGAGGCCGCAAGGTTGCGCTCTTTCTCGCTAAGCTTCTGGCCCTTTGCCATACAAACCCGCCCGAAATGAAGCGACTTCACAACCTTAGCGCCCGTAAGCGCCGCCGTGCGTTTCATCAAGTTCGCCGCGCCCGGCATTATAATCTTCCCGATCCAGCCGTAGCAGCTGCTTGAAGTTATCGTTACGGCTTTTTTGTTCCGTTTCTTTACTCTGAGTTCGGGAATCATCCTACCCCACGGCCAATATGTATAAACTATGAGCCTTTCTACAAATCTTTTCATAATCGCGGTCGCGTCGGAAAGATTAATCGGTGAGGCTAAAATTATGCCGTCGGCGGCGTCTATCTTGGAAAGGAGACCGTTCATATCGTCGTTAAATACACACTTCCCCCGCCTTTCTTCGGCCTTATCTTGCGTGCAGCACCGGCAGTTCGTGCAAAACTCAATACGCTTATCGGTCAAATGTATCTTTTCAGTCTCCGCCCCCTTCTGCCGGAGGGCCCCCAAAATAACATCAACCGCCTCATCCGTAATCCCGTTCTTTCTATAACTCCCTATTATCGCAATGATTTTCTTGCTCATAATTCCGACCTCAGTTTTCAGTCGTCAGTCACCGGTAACAAAATCATAAGTTAAAAACTTACGAAGCAAATAAGCTAAATTGGGTCTAATGGCTATAATTCCAAATCTGTGATTCTCCCGGTTTTCTTGTTTCTTTTCTTTAACATCACACCATCGGCTCTGACAAATCCCTTACCCAACCGTGTGGAAGAATCATGAGGAAGCCCTTCGCTTAAAACTGTCAATTCACTCTTGTATAAATTTAAAACAACTCCATACAGTTTTTCCCCCTTCTTTAATTTATGAACTTCGACTACTTTCTTGGGCGAAAGCCCAAACAGCTTTCTACCTTCGGGAACGTCTGGCTCATACTTGTAAAAGATAGCTTCTTCGCCCTTTGGCTCAACTACATACTCGTAGCACTCCAAGAAATCGTGGGGCGTTTCGAACCTGCTTCTCTTTTCTTCGCATTTTACTATCAAATCAACAACTAAACCTTTGCAGAATGTAAGGTTCGCTTCTGTCCAATTATCCTCTATGTCAGAAACGAAGTTCCAATGACACTCGGGTCTATTATCAACATTGTTCCAAATAAAACTCGGCGTCAGTTCCTTGAAGTAATAATAATCTTGAGGCTCAATTCCTAGTTCTAATAGTTTAACTGTTGCTTCGTTTGAAGGAATAACTGGTTTGTCATAGTTTGGTAATAGTGTCCCTCTGTCTCGCTTAAGGATCCTTCCAAGTGTACCGCCTAGAAACTCTGGATCCTCAAAAATATCAAATGCAATCTTAGCCATCTTCACAATAGCGCCTTTCTTATCACCTACCTCGAGCAATCTTTCCATTTCGTCAATCATTTTCTTGTGGCTATCATCGGTTACGAGGTCTCTTAGGCTAAGAGCGTCAAAATCTATATCAAAGAACCCTTTCATTTCTTTACGCATAAACTTCTCTACCTGCCCTGGTAAATGCGTATATCGGCTGGCATCAAAGAATAATGCTTTGTGCTTAACGTCATTCCGTATTTGGTTCAAAACTTGCAAGTCCGTCTTACTTTCTAACTGCTCTTTCCTCTTTCTTAAGTTTTCGTCAATATCAAGGAGCATGGACTCATACGCTCGTGCGTTGATGCCCTTAGGAAGTTTCTCGGCTTCGTATATTAAGGCTAACACTAGATCAACTGCATCATGCAGGAGAATTATACCAGTATGGAACCTATGATAATTATTGTAGTGCTCACACTCGCTTTTGGCTTTGTTAAAAAGATACTTTGCGTATATTGCAATCTTCTTCTTGTGCGCCGATAAAGTTGTACTCATCCTAAAGAACCCCTCAATGTTAACGTAAATCTAACTTATTGCTTAGTGACACTGATTCCAAAGTTGGTAGCGTTAAACTAGATTATTTGGATTGTAACTTATTATGTATGGCAAGAACAGACAAACTTACAGCTGAGATTGCTTCTCCGCCACAAACCTTGGCGGATCGCAATGACGGTCTGCCTTTTCTACAGTTTTCTATTCTCTCCCCTTGCACACCCCGAACCCTACGTGGTTCGGGGCTTACTCAAAACCTGAAATGGAGAAAGATTCTTCCGAAATTTTTATCGTCTTTTTCCATTCGATGATAGAGCTTTTTTATCTCCGGCCTATCTAAAAAGCGCAAAACATGCTTCTTTAACTGGCCGCTCCCTTTGCCGGGAATAATCTCTACCAAAGATATCTTTTTCTCCACGGCCTCCCTGATAA
>JAQTRP010000115.1 GCA_028711765.1 Candidatus Omnitrophota bacterium
TTTCTTCATAAGCGACTCTACGTTTTGATCAACCATCTTTTCCATCCTCGTTGTTAAGTTTTATAAACAAAAACCCCAATTGGAAGACACTATCTTATCCAATTGGGGCCGGATTTCAACCTAAAAAGAGGCTGCTGTAAGCTATAAGCTTTAAGCTGTAAGTAAAAATAACCCTTAGGAAAAATCGGATCGTTCTTATTTTGCTGTCTTGGAGCAGAAATTAGCTATGATCTTATTCATCTTCTCATAAGAGTCGTCGTAGATATTATGTCCGCTCTCTTCCACGATCAATAGTTCCGAGTTGGGAATATCGCGCTTAAGTTCATAGGCGCATTTTATATCGTAGAAACCGTCATTCCTGCTCCACACAATAAGAACCGGCCTCTTTAACTCATGCAACCGGCTTGTAAGTTCGCTAAGTCTCGTCTTTCTGATAGTCTTTAGCTGGACATTTAAGCTATCCTTGACAAAAAGTGGGGCCGCGAACTCTCTTACGTTTTCTTTAGTGACCATATCTTTATGGTAGTAACATTTTTCAAGATGTTCTCTAATAGAACTTTCGTTGACAAGAAACAGCGCCATTTCACCCAAGATGGGTATCTTAAGGAGGTCGATGCCGGCGATTTCATATTTCGAATATACCGGCGAGTTCGCGACGATAATGCTTTTCACCCTCTCCGGATAGTCTATGGCGAAATAAAGGGCCCAGCGCCCGCCCCAACAATCCCCCGCAAGATGGGCTGATTTGATATTTTGCGAATCCATGAACGCAAGCAGGGCTTTGGCGTATCCGTCGAAATTAAATTTCATCTTCTCGGTATACGTCGAGTAACCCGAACCGGGAAAGTCGAACGCGAAAACGGTAAATTTCTCCGCGAGTGGATCAATATTACAATGAAAGGAATAAAGCCACGAACACCCGCCGTGGACAAGAATAATGGTATCTTTGCCCTCACCTTTCTTTATGTAATGAATGGTCCCATATTCCGTTTTTGCAAATTGGTTGTTAATTATGCGCAAATAGTTTGAGGTCGGATATTTCGGGGGCGTCACAGTACACGCCGGGAATACCAACAGGACGCACAGGAGAACAACATAGCTAATGATCTTCTTCGTCATTCTTTTTCCCTTCATTTGAATGAGAGTATAGCGCGTATTTGGGGTCGTGTCTTTATATTTTACAAATCGAATCGAAATGTGCGATGTAAAGACACGACCCCGCGACACCATCACTCAACGGCTCGCTATTAGCTGGGTTGGTTTGCTTTTCTCAGGGACGTACCGCCTGTCCCAGCGAGACAGGCGGCACTCGCTTCCGGCTTCTCGGCTGGTCACCGTGCGCCTCGAAGCCTTCAGACGCCCTTCGAAAAGCAAACCAACCCAGTTGTTTTTTAGACCGGATATCTTTTAGAGATGAAGGAAAAATTGGCGTCCGTGCGAGAAATAAACCAAGCCGCTTCTAATATTATCCGCCTTCGCCTTGCGCCGCGTACTGTTGGGGCTGGCTTCGGCGAGATTTAATTCGCGCATATAACTTATGTCGTTACACTCCATAAGTTATGCGCTCATTAAACAGAGCATACTCGGCAGTCGCCGTTGAACTCGCAGCCCACTTTAAGCGGGCCGCGGCGCGGGGTTGTCTCTTCCGCGGAAAGTCCGAGCCTGAGCACCTGGTCTTTCTTGGTGCCGTAGCGATAAACAGTGATGCCCTTGCAATGAAGATCGAAGGCGCTCATAAACGCGCGCTCGACTTCTTCGACGGTCGCGCCCTCCGGCAGGTTGATCGTCTTAGAGACGGCATTGTCCGTGTACTTTTGGAAGGCGGCCTGCATGCGTACGTGAAACTCGGACGGAATCTCAAGGGCGGTCTTGAAAAGCTTCCGGACATCTTCAGGGACTTCTTTTATGTCCGAAATCGTTCCTTTTCCCTTGAGTTTTTTAAGTATCGGCTCGGGATTCACGCCAAAATCCTTGAGGACGCTCGCAAGATAGGGATCGGTCTCCTCAAGTTCCGTACCCTCTGCGGTCCGGCGCGTGTAGCTTACGGCAAATATGGGCTCTATGCCGCTTGATGTCCCCGCGATAAGTCCGATAGTGCCGGTAGGCGCAATAGTGGTAACAGTGGCGTTCCTCATTGTGCCATAACCCTCTATCTGCCAACGGCTGTCTTTAAAATTGGGGAACGATCCGCGCTCGGCACCGAGCTTCTTCGAGACAGAATGCGATCTTTCCTCGATAAAACGCATAAGTTCTTCCGCGACACCCAGGGCCTTCTCGGAATGATAAGGCTCGTTCATCTGAATGAGCATCTCGGCAAAACCCATCACGCCGAGGCCTATTTTCCGGTTCGCGCGGGTAAGCTCGCCGATTGAATCGACCGGATAGCGGTTAACGTCGATTACATCGTCAAGAAAACGCACCCCAAGCTCGATGAGGTATTCGAGTTTATCCCAATTGATTTCGCCGTTTTCGACGAGGCGAGAGAGATTAATAGAGCCGAGATTGCAGGACTCATAAGCGAGGAGCGGCTGCTCGCCGCAGGGGTTTGTCGCTTCAAGCGCGCCGAGTTGGGGCACGGAATTATTACGGTTTATCTCATCCAGGAAAATAAGTCCGGGGTCTCCCGTCGCGTGCGCCGCTTTTGATATCGCGTGGAAGATATCCCGCGCCCGGAGTTCCTGAACGGTGAGGCCGGTGCGCGGATTCTTTAGCGTAAAAGTCTGGTCCTGGCGCGCGCGCTTCATAAAATCATCCGTCACGGCAACGGAAAGATTGAAATTGTCGAGGACCCCCGCCTCCTCCTTGGCGTGGATGAATTCCATAATATCCGGATGGTCCACTCTTAAAATTCCCATATTCGCGCCACGGCGGCGGCCTCCCTGCTTGATCACATCGGCGGAGGTATCGTAGACGCGCATAAAAGAAATGGGGCCTGAGGCAACTCCGCCGGTGGAATGCACCACGTCGCTTTTAGGCCGCAGGTGGGAGAAGGAAAATCCTGTCCCTCCGCCGGATTTGTGAATAATCGCCATCTCGTGGACGCCGCGGAAAATGCCGGCGATCGAATCTTCTACCGGAAGGACAAAACAGGCGGAAAGCTGGCCTACGTCGGTGCCCGCATTCATTAAGGTAGGCGAATTAGGGAGAAATTCGAGATTTGACATCGCCCCGAAAAAGGCTTCTTCCCAACCATCCGTTTTCTTCGGGCTTTTGTAATTTTTCTCGGCTTGGGCAACGTGGCGGGCGACGCGCTTGAACATTTCTTCAGACGTCTCTATAACCTCGCCGGCCTCGTTCTTGAGGAGATAACGGCTTTTCAGGATATATTTGGCGTTTTCAGTTAAGGGCTGCATGGCTCATTTCAGCTGTAAGCTATAAGTTGTAAGCTTTAAGGTATATTATAGAAGGTCTTACGAAATCTTCAAACAAAGTTTCGCCTCGGGATTTTTACGAAATTAGCTTACAGCTTAAAGCTTATCGCAATAATGTACCTGGTACCGGACCCGCAGTCCGTAGTAATGTACCTGGTACCGTATCCAAGCAGTACCAGGTACATTACTACGAGGTACATTATTGTGTCTTCATAATCTCCCTCAGGAACGAGGTGGCGTAGCAACCCTTGGGAAGGACAAAGGAAAAGATAACGCTCTTGTCACTATGCTCCCACTTGAGTTCCTTGACCGGAAAGCGATAAGAGCGGCGCACGCCTTTAATGTCGGCTTCCTTGAACCTCATACTTAAAATATCAGGCGCCACGCCCTCTGCCGAGAGCACCTCGTCCTCGATCGCCTTTTCCCTGCCCTCAGGCTCGATCATCTTATGGCCAAAAAGAGGGCCCGATGGGCTGATCTCAAAGCGCCCAAGCCGATCGGCCTCTTTTTCGGCGTCTTCCACGCGGAAGACCGCGCCGTTGTCGTGTTTATAGGCAAGATCTCCCTTCCATAAGGCGTCGAAATCGCTGAGCCTTTTCTCGAGGCATTTGTTAAAAAGGTGGGATTGATAGGCGTGAACGAAAAAATACCTGAAGTCGCGCTTTATAGATCTGATGTCGCGCCTTGGACCCATGAAGTAAGTCCCGGAATCGCCGCCGAGCCGATCTATAACCTCTTTGTCGTTGCCGACAAGCAGCGCGCGGCCTATAAGGTGCGAATCGCCGGCGCGGCCGAAGCGCTGATAGCCAAAATAGTTCGGGACGCCGCGCTTCGTTAAAATATCGAGCGTCTTCGTGAGATTGCTTTCGTCCACGCTCTCGAGGTCGCGGACGCGGATACGGAAACGATTGCCCTCAAGGTGTCCTATGCGAAGCTTATTATTGTGGCGGCGCACCCAAAGAATCTTAATCCCCGGAATTTCGAGTTTTTCGACATCGCGTTCCGAGACACCGCGTATAGAAAGCATCTGGCGGCTCACGGTGTGCTTGTCTTTATTACCGGCGGCGCCTATTTCCCTTTCTTTAACCGAAAGGGCCCGCGAGATGCGGCTAATCGCCTCACGCGTCGTAAGATCGCGCTTCTCGATTTCGCAGTAAACATGTTCGCCGGCGCCGGCGGGGCGGTAAAGAGGAATCTCCTCCACGAAAAAGTCCTCCGGCTCGGCATAAAGCCTGCCTCCGATTCCGGGTATATCTTCTGTAAGATAATGTAAGTTGGCCATAGTAAACCTTGCAATTCATCAAAAGTAGCGAGATAAGTCAAAGATTAAAGCGAAAAATGCAAAATTGAAATTTAAAATTCAAAACTAAGCTGTAAGATTTTGCAGATGTGATATTTTTGACTTTTGCGCTTTGGTTTTGCGCTTTGATTTTTAAACTTTGAGTTTTTCCCGTCTTTGCTTCTCAAGGTAAATCGCCAAAACGCCAAGCGAGGCGGGCGTAATGCCCGATATGCGCGACGCCTGGCCTAAAGAGACGGGTCTGAAACGCGATAGTTTTTCCCTGACCTCGCGTGATAAATTCACAAGCCCGCTGAAATCGAAATTATCCGGAACCCTGACCTGCTCAAGCGAATGAAAGTGCGCGATCTCGCGTTCCCCACGCTCGATGTAACCCTGATATTTTATATTTATCTCAACCTGCCGCGCCACCGCCGGAGACGCGCCTCCGTTTCCCCCGCCAAAATCCGTGAGATTGCCGTAATGCAAAAAGGGGCGTTTGAGCAAGCTTTCCAAAGACACGGGTTTATTAAGCGGCGCTTCCCCCAAACTGTCAAGCAGGCTGTTAACGCGCGGCGTAGGATTAACAAACAACGCCTTAAGTCTGTTTATTTCCCTGAGTATCGCCTTCTGTTTCTCCTCGGTTTCGCGATAGATTTCCTCGGC
>JAQTRP010000024.1:0-7702 GCA_028711765.1 Candidatus Omnitrophota bacterium
CCCGCGTTGCAAAACACCTTAGAAGCAGTAAATAGTCGTTAGTGAATAGTAGACAGTAAAAAGAATTTTATTCTCTGCCCTTCCACATGCACTATTCACTATCGACTATCAACTATTCCCTGCTTTGAAGTGGCAAGCTCCACAATCATGGCTTCTAGTCCCTCAGTCGGCTGAACAATGCCGCGCGTGATATCAAAATCAAGCTGAAATAACCGTGCAATCGCCCCCTCAACCGTCTCCCTCGGAAATTGTCCACCTCTCCTATCGAGAAGCTTTCTGAGCTGCCAGTTAATCATGCCGATTACCATCCCTATCGCGTCGCCCTTCGTTGACGAACGCCTTTCCAAAAGATGGCGGAATACGCGCAGCGCCTTATCCGGATTTTTGCCGAGCAAAGAATCGGTCAGCTCAAAGTTGTCAAAACTAAGGAATTCCTCCGTTACGCGGCGGACCATGTCCGAATCCAAAACCTCTTTCTCCCCGCCGTAGAGGATAAGGTTGTCGACCGCGTTATCGAGAAGGAAAAGATCGTCGCCGGAACGTTCCTCGAGGAGCCGCAAGGCGTCCGGTTCTATTCTTTTATGAGACGCTTCTATCTTCTGTTTAATAAGCGACGCCAAAGACGGCTTATCTTTTGCCGTGTAGTTTATAACCTTACACTTCGCCGAAAGAATCCGGAAAAACTCATCCCGACCGTCGAAACTGCCGCCTTCTAAAATAAGAAGCGTGAAATCGTTTGGGCACCCGATATATTTAAGTAGAGAATTTTTCGCGTCCTTCGTTAAAAGCTCGATGCGCTTTATGTGCACAATCTGCTTTGACGCAAAAAGCGGGAAGGAGGTAAGTTCACCGAGGAGTTCTTCCGGCTTGGTTTCATCGGCGAAATAGCGAATGATAGAAACCGCGGAACTGTTGGAAAAAGAATCCATAAGCTTCCTCGCCTTTTGCTCGCACAGGAAAGGCTCGCCGGTAATCAGATAGATAAGCGGCGTAGAATCGGGCATTGTCACCAGTCTTCGACGATCCGGTTGACAACGTAAGTGGCCAAGGTCTGGATGGCGCGGTTTGTAGCGGACTGCTGGTTGGCGATGTCCGCGGTAAAGTACTGGGAACTTGCGCAAAAATCGTCTTCTGTCCACATAATTTCATTGGTGTGGAGATTCTTCATGGTAAATTTCGTCACGATAAAAAGGCGGAATTCCCTTATTCCCTCATCCGAATTAAAACCGATCGGCTCTTGTTCGTAGCGTTTAATCTCTCCCAAAAGCAGCATATCTGCTTCTTCAACGGAATCCACCACTTTGAGGTTACCGTCAAAGATTAGCCTATTGATGATGGCGTTGGTTACTTTAGACTCGAGTCCGGCCTCATAGGTAAATGTGGTTGAAACGGACATGGCATTCTTGAAAGTAGGGACATGAATCCGCCTCATATCAGAGGGAAGCTGGGTTTTATTGGTGTAGCCGCAACCTGAAATTAGGAACAAACCACACAGTCCAAAAGTTAACGTCTTCAGTAAAAATGTCCTCATCTATTTTCCCTTCTTCATATTGAGTCCGAGCTCCCGAACTTCGCTCTCAAGCGCGCCGCGCGATGCCTCCACCTCACGCATATATTTAGAGAGCCTGTCCATTTCTTCTTTAAGGACAGCGGCCCGGCTGTCATGGCGTCTGTCAAACTCATCGAGCTTGCCGCCAAGTTTATCCTTTTTCTCTTTAACGAGTTTTATCTCCTCGGTAAGCGTTGCCACCGCGAGCTCAAGTGTCTTCGCGATGCGCTCGTCAAGTTTACGGATTTCAGCCGCGTAAAATGACTTCTGTTTCGCAATTTCCTTCTCGCGCCGCTCGATCTCTCTCCAAAGCTTCTTCGTTTCCTTGCTTGCGGTAAAGCGCTTTTTGTGGCTTTCGGAAACCTTTTTACGGCTTTCGTAGAGCTGCTTTTTGAGCTCGATGCGCTCCTTAAGAACACTGAGTTCCTTCTCTAGCTTCTTCGCATCGGGCCTCTTCTTTGAAGGTTTGACAACTTCGACAGCCTCCGTTTCCTTAACGGCACCTGGAGAAGGCGCGCCTTCTTTTTTGCCCTCCGCTATTTCTTTGGGCCCAGCGGCGGGTGGCGTTTCTTCCTCTGACTTTCCGGTGATGCTGTCTTGGGCCGGAAGTTCCTTTTTCTCGTCTTTCATATCGGCTTTCTGGGGCAGAGCTTGCTTATCGCCGTTTTCTTCTTCTTCCACGCTCTTCTCAAGGTTTTGGATCGCATCGTTTAGCTGCACCAATCTTGCCTCAAGCCCATGCAGCGCCCGGGTATGCTTATCTAATCTATCAACCAAAAGTTCTTTCTCGTCCTTCTTGGGGATAATGCCGCTTGCAAGCCTGAGCGCATCCCCCACGAAAAGTATCGGCTTATCGATAAGGAGCGAACGAACCTTGACTGTCTTCCCTTCTTTCTTAATCCTCGCCTCAAGTTCTTCAAGCGTCTTCTCGAGCTCCTGGATCTCCTCATATCTCGCCTGGATAAGGAGATTCTGCATCTCGATTTCATCTCTGAGGGCCTTTGCACGGTTACTGTCGGCCGAGGCCTTCGCGATATTCGCATCCTCCGCTTCCTCTTTAACCCTTGCTTCCTTATCCGGAAGCCCGAACAGAAAGGCCTGAAAGAGCCGCGCCGGACCGCTTAACTGGTAAGCCAAAGAAGGTTTCTTACCGTGCAAGACCTCCTCAAGTTCGTCAACGCTCCTCGATTTTGCTTTTGCCCTGTCTTCTATTTCCTCATACCGCTTTCTAATTTCCCTCTGCATAGCCTTGATGGACTTGCGGACCTTGGCGCTGTCAGACGAGTCGATCGCAGGGGCTTCTTTTACCAAAGTATCCGCCGACGGAGCGCCAACGGACGAGACCTCGAGTTCCTCATCGAAAGAGCGCAGAATAGAACTGATAATCGCGCGCTGATCTTCGATCCTTGTGTTAAGGTGTTCCCGCTCTTCGAGGAGGGCGGCAAGCTCGATCTCGGGCGTCTTTCCTTTAATTTTAATGGGTAAAATAAAATCTACCGACTGGGCGACGGCAACGCTTGACGCCTGAAGAATACCAAGGAACGGCGAACCCTTGACGCTCTTATAAAGTGTTTTCTTTTTCTCGTACTTTGCGATGAGCGCCAAAAGTTTCTCACGCTCTTCATTCGCCATGAGCTCTTCCTTTTTGAGGCTTTCTTTTTCTCCTGTCTCCTTGGCCTCAAAGGTTTCTTTCTCGCGGAAGAGCGCGAGTTCTTCATCGTCTAACGCCGCGCGCCTTTCCAGCAGGCCGCGCTTCGCGACGGTGAGCTCCTCCTTACGCAGTTTGATTCTCCCGAAATCAGTCTCGAGCTGAAGTATTTCTTTGGCCTTAAACTGATAAAGCTCGGCAAGGTCACCCTCCTTCGCCATAAAGGGCAGCATCTTTTCCATAATACCCCGGTCGGCGATTCCCAGTTCCTTCTCAAGGTTACGGAGATCCACTTTCTCTCTATCAAGGGCGATCTTCTCGGCCTCCAGCGACTGGGACCACCTGTCAAAAGCCCGCTTCAGGTCTTCGGACGGATTATTTTTAAGGGCCTTCATCTTCTCCTTTAATTTCTTCTCGTTGCCCTTAAGCTCTTCTTCTTTGCGCTTTATCGCCTGCCAGCGGCGTTCGACGCCTTCTTCTTTTTTGCGCTTGAGATTCGAAAGTTCCCCTTCCAGTTCCCTGCGGCGGGCCTCGATCTCGGTGCGCTTCTTATCCACCGCCGCTACGGTCTCCTCGCCCTTAGCGGTCACGCCCTTTCCCAGGATAGCCTTGCGCTCACGCTCAATACCCGCGAGCTCATCGTAAATCGCCTCTTCCTTGGCCTTGATGAATTTACCGGGCTCTTTCACCGCCCCAATCCGCTCCTGGGCAAGCTTACCCCAAGAGGTGTTTGGATAATTTTCGGCGACATCCTGATAGTAAATGAGGGCGCTGTCGAGATAGCCGTCTTTTTCGTAATACTGGCCGATCTTGAAATTTTTCTCGGCGTTCTTCTCGTCGATCTCAAGCTTGAGTTTCTTCGCCTTGTCGGTAACCGTTGTATCGGGATATTCCTTGAGGAAATCTTCAAATCTCTGTTGGGCATCGTCGAGGGCGCGCTGGTCGCGGTCGACCTTCTGCGAACGCTCGAAGGTGGTCTCCGCCATCTGATATTTCGCGTCGTTAATCAAGGTAGAATCAGGGTAATTATCGATAAATTTCTGGAGTGTCGTCATCGCCTCCTCGTACAACCCCTGTTTTTTATAGGCGACGGCAAGATTAAAGAGTGATTTCTCGCCGTAGCCGCTGAAAGGGGCGCTCTCGGAGATCTGCTTGAAAATTTCGGCCGCGCGCGGGAGCGCCGGCATCATTGCCACGCCCAGAACCTTATCGCGCCTGCCCGACAAATAAAGATTACCTATCTTGAACTGGCGCTCGATCACCTCGTTTATGCGGTCGCTCTGGGGATAGTTCTCTATGACTTTCTGATAGGCCTGAAAAGCGGCGTAGTAATCGCGTTTTTCCTCATATACTATTCCGAGTTTATACTGCGCCTCCGGCGCGACGCGGGCCCCGGGATATTTCTTGATGAGATTCTTCAGCTCGTCGGTGGCCTTATCATAATTGCCGTCTTTGACAAAAGTTAAGGCGTACTGATATTGCTCCTCGGCGGTATCCTCAACCGCGCCTTCGGGGTTGACGAACTTGCCGGTCTCGGGAGACCAAATCCAGTAAGCAAACGCGGGAGAACTGCAAAGCAAGAAAGCTGCGATAAGGCATCCTATGAGGAAGGGCCGCAACGCTGGAAATGACTGTAAATGAAATAGGCGGTGGAAATTCACGTTAAAGGATTGTTAATATTTATATATTGAGATTTACTTAAAATCAGGCGCTAACTATAACATAGCCCCGCCTTTATTGTCAAGGCATTAAGGTGCGTATCCCGAATCCTAACGCATTATCTGCAAATAGCTTAGGTTAAAGAGTGTCCGATAAACGAGGGCTATCCTTAAAGGTGCTAATATTAATCTCTTTTCCGTCGGTGCGGACCGAAATAGCGCCAAATCCCGATGTGTCAAGCAGGATACAGCCAATCTCGTCAAGGATAGCTTTGAGTTTTTCATCAACGCGATCCCGCGAACCGCTCGCGACGGCAAAACGCGGCCGCAGCTTCCTTAAAAACACATTTTCCTCTTCCCCCATCCATTTTCCGTTGCCGGGCAGCCATATAAGGTCACATTTCCCATCCAACCAGGTACTGGGTACCGGATTCGCGTACCCGGTACATGGTACCTGCGGACGATTGCTAAAGAGACTCGAATCCCCATCCGGAATGAGCAGCGCCCTGAAACTTCCGTAATCCAAACGGACAGCCAGCGGACGGCGGACCCTGTCGAACATAATCCGGAATGAAGAATTTTCATGAGGACAATACACGTAATTTGTGCTGCTCAGGCGGATTATGTCGGTCTTGCTTCCCTTTAAGGAATCGATTAAGGCCTTCCGGTCGCGGGAAAAATCCCATAAAGGATGAATAAAAAAGTACCCGCACGGAAATTCCTTCGCGACAAACCGAAGGCCCCCACAGTTTTTAGCCGTGATATCCGTCGTTATGACCCCCGTAAGGCGCTGGACACCCTGTTTTCTTAAAAACGGCGCGACAATCCATCGGCCGTTGTCGGCAGGCTTCCCACGGCCCGAGTTGATGAGCCAGTGCTTATCGGCGCCAAACTTAAGGTGAAGCGCTTGGGCCCGGCCGGTATCCAAGAAAGTCATGACGAGATCGTCCTTAAAAGATCCCGCCGCGAATGTGACACCGGCAATTAGCCAGATGGCAGCTGCCGCGCACCACTTAAGGTAAGGCCGGGCACGAAACTTCATGAAAAGAAGCCAGAGGATGGTCGCATAGTAAAGCAAGATAATCCAAAGGGGCGGCGATGGTATCGACCATGTCCCGAAAGGAATCCTCGAGAAGACACCGAGGCAATAAACCGTTAAGCGGAAAAGAAAGACAGCGCCCCATCCTAAGGCCGTCCCAAGACAGACGCTGACACAGCTTACGGTAAGCGCCGTGATCCCCATCACCAGACCATAAAGCATGGCCGGAATGGCAATGAGATTCGCGATAATGCCCACGGGCGAGAAGAGATTGAAATAATAACTGACAACGGGAAACGCCCCTATGGTGGCGGCGAGAGTGCTCACGATGAGGCCGACCGTAAAACGCAAAAATACAAACGGTATTCTTAAAAGAGACGTTGCTTCGGGCGGTTTCAACCGGCCAAGGAAAAATTTCTCAAGGTGCGGCGTAAGTAAAACGATTGAGGTTATGGAAATAAAAGAAAGCTGGAACCCGACCTGATAAATTGCCCGCGGGTTTGCGGCGATTATCAGAAAGAAAGCAACGGCTATCGCGTTGATCAGGTTTCTTTCCCTCTCGATAAGAACACCCACAAAAAATATCCCGCTCATTATCGCCGCCCGCTGGATCGGCGGGTTGCCGCCTGCGACCGCGGCGTAGGCGCAGAGGATCGCTACGGAGAGGGCCGCATTAAGTTTCTGCGGCATTCCGAAAAAGCGGTTAAACGCGTAAAAAAATCCCGCTATCACCGAAACATGGAGGCCGCTGATCGCGAGAAGGTGCGTTGTCGCCGTCCGCATAAAAAGATTTCTCACGTCATAGGACACTCCGCTCCGCTCACCGATAACGAGAGCGGATAACAGCTCGTTTTCCGGATAAGGCAAGATCCGATCTATGCGGCGCTTAATCTCAAAGCGCAGCTTTTCTACCGCTACGGCCAACCCACCGCCCAATCCCGTAACGCGCAAGCTGCCCGAACCATATGAGCGAAGTACGGCGAAAACATTGTCTTTCTCGAGATAACGCCTGTAATCCAGTTCCCCAGGATTTGTGGCCTGCCGGGGACGTATAAGCTCGCCTCTTATCCGCACATAATCCCCGACGCAAACTTCATCCCCGCTCGCGCCATAGTGGAAAACCTGGACATCGCCTATCAGCTCTTTCGCCACACTCTCGGAATAAACGCTCTCAAGCCTCATCCTGAAACTGAGTGAATGCCTCCTGCCGTTTGTGCGCGAGACAGGGAGAGTTATCACCTTACCTTCGCACACCGCTTTAGCTTTGGGGAAATTATGAACGATGTGATTCGACGGAAAATAACTCGAGGTTTCTCCGCGCATATAACCTGACAGGAATAGACAGACGCAGAGAATGAATAAAAGACGTTGTCCCCTCGCCGCCAAGAGAAGTATAACGCACACAGCGAAGAGTGCTATCCAAAAAGCAACGGGCGGGGCCTGCCAGCGTGATAAGAGAATACCTGCCGCAAACGGGATTGCGATCACAAGAAAAGGATGCCGCACTAAAAAACAATCTTTCCGAGGGGCGGGAAGAAAAATCAAAAGTAAAAAATAAAAATGCAAAATTAAAACATTAAAACAAAAAAACGGAACTGAGGGGTGGAAGAAAAATCAAAAGTAAAAAGGCAAAAGTAAAAATTAAAACAAAAGCTGTGCGCCTTTACGTACCTGGTACCGCATTAATGGGACCGGTACCAGGTACATAAAGGCAGCACAAATTAGTCTAGAGTCAAAGTGATTGTCTTGTCTCTGGTTTGTAAATCCACTTCCCTGTCTGTGATAGAAATCACACGCGCGCCGTCCAC
>JAQTRP010000024.1:7802-22868 GCA_028711765.1 Candidatus Omnitrophota bacterium
ATTAATGGGACCGGTACCAGGTACATAAAGGCAGCACAAATTAGTCTAGAGTCAAAGTGATTGTCTTGTCTCTGGTTTGTAAATCCACTTCCCTGTCTGTGATAGAAATCACACGCGCGCCGTCCACCGAACCGCTTTCTTCAACCACTTCACCATTTATAATCGCTGCTCGTGAGCCGCCGGAATTGCTGATACCCGTAAGCAGAAACTGGCGATTACCGAGCGTCTCCGCAGGTTTCGGCTCTGGTTTCAAGTTAAACAAATTGCTCATCAAGTTAGTCTCGGGCTTAGCCTGAAGCGCGCTCTCGGAACTAACCGGCTGAGCGGGAGAAGGTAGAGAAATGTTGGACTTCGGGCTATCCCCGGCAAGCGGTATATAAATAGATGACCCATATTTAAAAACTAAGAGAGCGACAATAACAATCCCCGCTAACACGACGGATGGGAGAAGCCACCCAAAGTTCGCTTTCTTTTTGACAGCAGGACTTTTCGTAACAGCAGGCCTGGGAGATACCTTGATTTTGTCCTCCGGAACGATGGTTTTTTCTTCCGGCGTGACACCGCGAAATGGCTCGAATACTTTCTCCAGCGGCATAAGCGAAGGGGGTTCCGGTTTATTTACATTCCCGGCTTTCTTGAGCGCCTCGTTGATAATACTCATCAGACCAACACTCCTTCGATTTCGTTTTGCGCCGCTTCAACCAGCCCCTCATGTACCTCAGAGGCCTCTTTGACAAAAGCGGCAAGCAGAGATTTGTCGCACAATACGTTGATTAAGCGCGGGATCCCTTTGGAATACCGGTATATGTAATCGATGGCCGAGGGAGCAAAAAGTAACTTCCCCTCGCCACCCGCTACCTTGATCCGGTGTGTGATATATTCTTCCGTCTCAGTTCTATCAAGCGCCGACAAATGAAACCTTATGCCGATCCGCTGCCTCAGCTGAACGAGCGAAGAATCACTCAGTATCTCGCGCAGTTCGGGCTGGCCGACAAGAACGATCTGGAGCAGTTTCTCGCGGTCGGTCTCGAGATTGGAAAGAAGCCTTATCTGTTCGAGTGAGCGGGGCTTTAAATTCTGGGCCTCGTCAATGATCAGCACAGCCGTCCTCGATGAGGCCAATTCATCCAACAAGAAACTGTTGAGACCGTCAAAATAAGCTTTTTTATTTTTGCTGCGCGGCTTGATACCGAAGTCCTCCACTATGGTCGCGAGCAGCTGCGCGTCGGAAAGATTGGGGTTAAAGATCATCGCCGACCTGATCTTGTTACCCATCCGGCTTAAAAACGTCCGGCAGAGCGTCGTCTTTCCCGCCCCTATCTCACCCGTAATCTCGATGAAGCCCTTTTTGTACTCGATCCCATAAACAAGGCTAGCGAAGGCGTCCTGGTGTTTCTTGCTGAAATAGACAAACTTCGGATCGGGCGTTACGTTAAACGGCGGTTCGTTCAGACCAAAGAATCGCTCATACATAAAAGAAGTCCCATGTAATCACGCTATGTTTACGCCGAACATTTTACCATCCTTCCGGCCTATCTCAAAACTAAATGTTGGCTCTTTAGCCTTCGTGACCGAATAAGTCTTGCCGCTGAAGAGATCTTGAGCCCGTAACTTCTTATCGGCAAGCGGCTTATGATGAATGACCACTGTCGCGCTCTTATCCTCATTGCCGTTGTTGACGGCTATCAAATAATATTTATTTTTCCGCCTGAAGAGAGCTGTTTTTACCTCGCGCGTCGGCGAGATAACATGAAGCGGGATACGGAAAAACTTCAAAATCTTAAACACGAGATCGGAATCTGGCTCAACACCAAGATGGAGGATAGTACCACGGCCCACCTTTCTCATATAACCTATAGTCTGCCTGCCGTATCCCGGAATAACCGCCGTAAAACGCTTGCCCTTAACCTTGCTGAAAACATAGACCGAGCTTGTGATCTCAGTCTCGAGCCCCCGCGCGAGTTCCACGGTAAATTTCTTTTTAAACTCAAAAAGCGTGCGGGTAGGTTCCTCAAAGCCAAGCAGGTTACAATCCCTGAAATTGTCGTCTTTCCTCGGAAAATCCTGAAAAGCAACAAGAACACTTCCGGATTTAACTTGTTCGAGCAATTTTCGCTGTGCCCGCTCGCCCATCCATTGATTACCCGAATAGAAAATAATTTTTTTGCCGATGGCCCCGATATTGGCGTCGTAAAGCTCATAGTCTATGTCAGCGCCGTGCAGGACATAAGGAATCGTCCTGTCGAGTGAGACCGTGCGTGCGGCATACTGGAGCGTATTAAAAGTAACGGAAACATCGCACAGTTTTTCAAGCGTCGGCGGATCGATTTTCCTAAAAACAGTCACCAAATCCTTAAAGACGTTGTAAAGTTCTCCCCTCGGCCTTCCCCACTCGTTGATCGGCGACATATACCAATTATCGCGGTTGACAAGCATGTACCAGTTCCAACCCGCGACGCCGCCGAGCATAGCCGAAAGCGCTATAAGCCGGTAGTGATTCGGCGTGAGCGCTCCCGACTCATAGTGTCGCATATGCCACGTGCCTGCCTCGAATTCCGCTATGAACGGGACCTTAGCATAAGTCCTCATATAGCGGACTTTGTCTATGAATTTTCTTTGTTCGTGCTCGTCTTCGGCGAATTCATTGCTTGGATAAAGATCGATTCCCGTCATATCTGCGACCGATTCCATCGCCGCCCAGTCGTGGGCGTAAAAGAAAGGATACAGATTGAGATAAACCGGCACATCGATGCCCGAGGCGCGGTACTGTTTTACGATCCACTTCGCGTATTCCACAGAATAGAAATACTTAAATTCGAAATAATCGAGATTGCGCCTGAGCTCGCGGTCGCCCTTAAGCGGGAGCCCGCGGAATTCCTTGAGCATGCAGGCTATAAAAGGCCCCGCCTCCTCAAATTTGCGGTAGCGTGTCCCCCAATTATCGTTAAGTTTACGGATTGACTTGTCATATTTCCGCTTGAGAAAATCCTGAAAGAGGCCGGGCTTGCCCACAAGCCCATACTGACTGCCGAATAAATCAGGCCACGGATCGATTTCGTTATCCGCCTGAAGCATGAGGATATGACCTTTCGGCTGCGTAGCCAGATACGGCCGGATTATCGAGCAGACCTTCTTTATGTAAGGGATTGCCAATTCCTGGAATTTGGGGTGGAGCCTGTGATACTTGTGCGTGTAGGCAGGAACACCTTCGTGGGGCCACTCGCTGTAGATGTAAGGGCCGGGCCGGATAATCACCCATAGCTTGCGCCGGTGCGTTAGTTCAAGAAAACCCCTCAGGTCGCGCGCGGGATCGGTCTTGCCTGTAAAATCATATTCCCCGCGCTTTATTTCATGGAAGCCCCACGGGACATAGGTGGAAATGATATCGAGCCCCATCTTCTCGACGAGTTCGAGGACGGAACTCCAGTAGCGGGGATTTAGCCGCCAGTAATGTACCTCGCCGCTTATGAGAGGAATTTCTTTGCCGTCTAGGCAAATCTTTTTGTGGCGGATAGTTACGGTGCGCATCAAATGACGATGTTGACGAGGCGTTTAGGTACGATGATAACGGTTTTAATCTGCTTACCTTCAATCCAACTCTTTACCTTTTCGTCATTTAAAGCCTTTTGCTTTAGCTCTTCTTCGCTGATATCGGCGGGGACAACAATTCTGGACCTGACACGGCCGGTCACTTGTACCGCGATCTCAAGTTCCTCACGCACTAAGTGTTTCTCTTCGTAGCGGGGCCAGGATTCTTTCAGGACGCTCGCTTTATGCCCCAGTCTTCGCCAGAGTTCCTCGCAAATATGAGGGGTAAACGGCGAAAGGAGCAGCACCATAGTCTTAGCGCACTCTTTGAGCAGTGCCCGATCGGTTTCGTCCTTCGGTCTAAATTGATAAACCGCGTTCAAAAGTTCCATTATCGTGCTAATCGCCGTATTAAAATGGAAATCGCCCTCGAGATCGTCCGTCACTTTCTTTATGGTCTCGTGGGCCATGCGACGCAACACATTGGCTTCGACTTTTCCTTCTACATTCCAATCATTTATGCCATCCACCAAACGCCAGAAGCGGCCGAGAAAGCGGTAGGCCCCCTCGACACCCTGATCATTCCACTCTGCGTCCTTTTCCGGAGGCCCGATAAACAAGGTGTAGAGCCTGACGGTATCGACCCCGTAACGCTCTATCAGCTCATCGGGGCTGACCACGTTGCCCTTTGACTTCGACATCTTCGCGCCGTCTTTTATGATCATGCCCTGCGTAAAAAGTCGCTGGAACGGTTCCTTAAACGATACCAAATTTAAATCGTAAAAAACCTTGACGATAAACCGCGAATATAAAAGGTGCAGAATCGCGTGCTCGACGCCACCTATATACTGATCCACAGGAAGCCAATTATTGACCCGTTTCGAATCGAAGGGTTTCTTGGGATCATCCGCCGAAAGATAGCGCAGGAAATACCAGCTTGAATCAACAAAGGTGTCCATTGTGTCGACTTCCCGCTCGGCCTCGCTTTTGCACTTCGGACATTTCGCGTGTTTGAATCCCTCGTCACCCTTCAGGGGACTTACGCCTGTGGGCTGGAACTTGACATCGTCGGGAAGGACAACGGGTAGGTCCTTTTCCGGAACCGGAACGATGCCGCATTTTTTGCAATAGATAATCGGAATGGGAGCGCCCCAGTAACGCTGCCGCGAAATCAGCCAGTCCTTCAAGCGGTAATTCACCGTCCTTTTCCCGATCTTGCGCTTCTCCATATCGTCTGCGATCTTCTCCATCGCCTCCCTTGACGAAATACCGTTGAAAGGCCCTGAGTTAACCATGACGCCTTCTTCCACATAGGCACCGGACATACTTTTTACATCAAGCGGATCTCGCGGCCTATCGATTACAACTCTTATCGGGAGGCTATAACGTTTCGCAAACTGGAAATCGCGTTCATCGTGGGCGGGGACACACATAATCGAGCCTGTCCCGTACTCCATAAGGACGTAATTGCCAACCCAAATGGGAATCTTCTCCCCCGTCATCGGATTAATTGCATACCGCCCGGTAAAGACGCCTACTTTTTCCGTCTCGGTACTGGTACGCGTGATAATATCCTGGGCCTTCATTCCCGAGACGGCTCGCTCGACCTCGGCGCGATTATCAACTGCGCGAAGCAGGCTCCCGAGCCGCGGATGTTCGGGCGCAAGGACGATATAGGTCGCGCCGAAAATCGTATCCACGCGCGTCGTGAAACAGTGAAGGGGTTCCTTCTCGTCCACAACGGGAAAACTTATATCGACACCGTGGCTTTTGCCGATCCAATTTGCCTGCATTGTCCTGACGCGTTCGGGCCAGCCCTCGAGGAGAGAAAGATCCTCAAGCAGCCTGTCCGCGTACGAGGTAATCTTAAAAAACCATTGCTCGAGTTCCTTTTCGATGACTTTAGTTTCGCAGCGTTCGCAGCTGCCGTCAACCACCTGCTCGTTCGCCAGAGTCGTCTGGCATGAGGGGCACCAGTTCACCGCCTGGCGCTTCTTATAGGCAAGGCCTTTTTCGTAAAGCTTAAGAAAAACCCATTGTGTCCACTTGTAATATTCGGGAAGGCAAGAGATAACTTCTTTCGGCCAGTCATAACCACAGCCCCACTGATGGAGCTGGCGCTTCATATTCGCAATATTGTTAAGCGTGGAAACCTTAGGATGGAGGCCGCCTTTAATCGCGGCGTTTTCAGCGGGAAGACCAAAGGCGTCGAATCCCATCGTGCTTAGGACGCAGAAACCGCGCATCATTTTGTAACGCGCGACGGCGTCGCCGATTATGTAATTACGGCCGTGCCCAACGTGAAGAGCCGCCGATGGATACGGAAACATAACGAGGCAGTAATATTTGGAGACAGGATTATCAACGTCAACCCTGAACAAACCCTGATCTTCCCAAAACTTCTGCCATTTGGGCTCTATGGCGTCGAAGGGATAACTTTTCTTTACTTTATAATCGTTCATCGTCGTAAATTGTTACGCGATTGTAACATGGGCTAATTTTCCGGTCAATACAATCTCTGTATATAATCACCTTGACACTCCCGAAGGGCTTCTATAGAATTCAGAAAATCAGCATATAGCGAATAGGATAACTTTCGGTTTTCCTATTTACTATACGCCATACGCTATACGCTAATTCCGGTGGGGATGTAGCTCAGTTGGGAGAGCGCGACAATGGCATTGTCGAGGCCACGGGTTCGACCCCCGTCATCTCCACCATTCCTTCGACTCGCCCGCCGCAATTATTGGCGGACTCGCTCAAGATTGAACGCCTTCCATGCCGGGATGGTGAAACTGGCAGACGCGCCGGACTCAAAATCCGGTGGGCTTTACCGCCCATGTGGGTTCGACTCCCACTCCCGGCACTTCAGATTTTATATAATAAATTGGGAGTCGAAGGGAGCTTTGCGCCGAGCGAGGCGAGGAAAAGCTGCGACGAAGAGGAGCAGCGTCAGCAAAGCGGGTGGCCGACTTCGCCGAAGGGCGAAGCGCCGACTCCCACTCCCGGCACTTCAGATTTTATATAATAAATTGGGAGTCGAAGGGAGCTTTGCGCCGAGCGAGGCGAGGAAAAGCTGCGACGAAGAGGAGCAGCGTCAGCAAAGCGGGTGGCCGACTTCGCCGAAGGGCGAAGCGCCGACTCCCACTCCCGGCATTAATTCCGTCCATCGTAGTTCGTGAATCGTCGTTCGTAAAACCCTCAAAAACAAAACCTCTGAGAAATAAACTCGAATAAATCTGGGGGTCGAAGGGAGCTTTGCGCCGAGCAAGGCGAGGAAAAGCTGCGACGAAGAGGAGCAGCATAAGCAAAGCGGGTGGCCGACTTCGCCGAAAGGCGAAGCGCCGACTCCCACTCCCGGCATTTTAAAAGCAGTCTTTAGTTGATAGTCTATAGTATATAGTAAAAAGAAATATCACAAAGAAAACAGTCCCTCCCTGTTATTACCCACGTACATCGTAAAACCAAGAGCGAACCAGAACCCTCTGAAAAAGAAAAAAGCCATAGCTGAAAAGCTATGGCTTTTTTATAAACTGCAACTAAATATCGAAAACTACGCTATGGTCTCGGGATTAACCGGCATACCCTGCTGCTGATGGGGTATAAAAGCAGCGACAACGTCCCAACTGCCGCTGCCCAAACGACGCATACCCTTAAGAAGTCCCATTCCAAATCCCCAAAAAACGTTAACAACAGGAATCGTACCCGGCTTCGTATTATCTTGGATACCAATCACTACTTCGCCCGGTGAAAACAACATATTACGATAACCGCGATCCAATGTTTTCTTCATATTGGCTTCGTACTCCGCCTGAGTAAGTGTCGCTTGCTCAGCGGGAGCGCTGGCCGTCGGTGTGACTGTAGCTGTCTTTTTTGACTTTTCCTTCGCTATAGGTTGGACAGGCTCGTCAGAGAATGCAGGTACCGGCATAAATGCAACCGCAACAAAAATTGCTAACACGATAGAAATTAACTTGATCATTAGTTCACCTCCCCAATTTTACGATACATTTATATCGACTGAAAACAGCAAAATGTATAAATTATGAAAACAATCGTTAAAACAGAGTTTCGGGTTCGCAGAACTTAGCGTCCTTATTCGGAACAAGTGCCAACGCTAATTCCGCAACGCCTTGCGCCGCGCGCTTAAGTCCGTTTAAAAGACCTATGCCCGCCAGGCCTAACTGCCGAACGCCGATCGGGGCACCGGCAAGCTGATCCTTACTGCCAAGCGCGATCACAACTTCAGCCGGAGAAGAAGTAACATTCTTGACTCCGTTAAGAGTCTTGCGCCCCGTTTCATTCCAATACGGAGCAGCAAATACAGGCACCTGAATAATAATGGCACTTATAATGATGACTGCTAAAACAATTATCCCCCGTTTCATTATTACTCACCTCCCTATTTAAAAGGTTACTAAAAGATCCGTCCTCATCGAGGAAATGATATCACTTATTTTTTAAGGCCGCAAGCCCTAAATTTCGGGCTGTTTATGGAATATATTATCGTCAATCTGTTCCAATACCTTTAATATAATAATTGGAAGCAATGTCAGCCAAAAACAGGCTAAAGTCTAAATCCATATAGCCGATACGTAGCATACCTCAGGGTTAAATCTATCTAACAGACGGCGTTATAACAGTTAATCAAAAGGATTAAGATGATAAGAACCACATATACATGTTCGGCCTGCGAGTGGACAGGAGAAGAGTCCTCCTTCGTAACTAAAGTGTTGAGCATTATGTACCGCCCGAAACACGACAATATTCAGGCCTTCAAGCAGATAAAATGCCCCAAATGCAATAACCTCGTAACGATTGTCTTCGAGACGCTTGACAGTTCAATGGCAGGTTGATACCGCAACAACCCTCAAGTCCTGAACCTCTTAAAGAAAATACCCAGAATCCCCCGCACAACACCTCTTATCACTGCGCATACAACGATAATGACCGAGAATACGGTGAAATATACGATAAATTCAAACAGAAATTTGTGTTCGGACTTAAACTGTATCACCCCGGAATTGCGGCATATCCGGTTAAACCAATTCCAGCGTTCGAAACACCGGAAAATATTCTGATGAATCAAGCAGGCCTTGCCCTGAAACCACTGTAATACGGATACAAAATTAATCCTGATCTTCCTCGACGGTTTCTTCTTCGCTTTATCCGATTTCTTCTTTATCTCTTTGGGCACAATTCTATCGACTTCATTCAAACCGAGGACGATTGTGCCGTCTTCGACTTTAACGGTAACGGCCTTGTCGTTGCGCTCGGTTATCTCGCCTTCGATAGAACCTCCTTTTTTGAGGTATATTTCGTCGGAATAAACCGCCGCCGCCAAAAGAAAAGTTACGATAATAACCGCGAAAGTTACTTTTCTCACCATAAAAGAAACCCCTTCGTCAAACTAACCTGTTATCCTTAAGAACAGACTCGAGTACACGCATAGCACCGTGATCGGTAAGATCGAGCTTGAGCGGCGTGATTGACACACGGCCTTCGTCTATCGCCTCCTGATCGCTAAAACCGTCCGAATGAAGCATCACAATTTCTCCGGCGAGCATAAAACGCTTGCGGGCGCGGGAACTCCCCTTTTTTATAAAACGCTCCATAAAACGCGAGACTGCCTGTTTCGTTACCCGCACGGGTCGTGAACGGCGCGATCTTCTTCGATAGGGCATGTTCACATTGAGCATTATATCACGGGGGATCAGTCCTTTCCCGTATAATACGGTGAGCTTCCCCGCCAGGCGAGCGGCGCCCCGATAATCCCCGCCTTCAAAATCGGCTACCGAAACCGCCATCGAGGGAATGCCTGCGATCAATCCCTCGCGGGCGGCCGAGACGGTGCCGGAATAAAAAATACTTACGCCCGCGTTCGGCCCGCGGTTTATCCCCGAGATAATCAAATCCGGCAGCCTCTTGGCCTTAAACAATTTGCACAACGCAAACTTGACGCAATCCGCCGGCGTGCCAAGCACACCATAACCGTAGAGCCTTCCCCGCTCTCTAACTTCCTCAATTTCTATAACCTCACCCAGCGTTATGGCATGGCCGATCGCAGACCGCTGGCTGAGCGGAGCGACAACGACACATTCGTGATCGCGTTCCAACCGCTTCCTCAGGATCCGCAATCCCTCGGCATGAATTCCGTCATCGTTCGTGAGTAATATCTTCATAGAAATTCCGTATTGCGTGGTGTGCCTGCCTTGCCGGCAGGCAGGTATTGCGTGCTGCGTTTATTGCTTGTGCTCCTCAAAAATAAAACTCCAAAAAATCTGCATACCAGTAATATCTTATATTCTTCTGCCTTTTGCGTGATACGCTATACGCAATACGCACAACGATATTACCATCGTTTCAAATTACCGTAATGCGTGATGTGAATACCGTTTTTCTTCACTAAAGACAGCAGGCGTTCGGAACACAGAAGCCTGAGCTCCAAAGCGCGCTGTTTTGTAAGAGAGCTCACCTTAGCGAGGGGCTTGTCGGCATAACCGGGATGAACCATAAGCTCGCTTATCCCGGCCGGTAAGTCTTTGATTGTATCCTCGAGCTTTTTCCGTGTCCAGTAAGATTGGAAGCTGGTATCCCCGAGAAGGCGATGGGCGAGAATAATCCCACGACGCCTCAGGCGCTGTCTCTCCTCTTCCGAAAGAAAAGGGCTCAATCTGAAAGGCAAACGGTACTTGTGCGAGAGGTCTAGGATTATCGCGAAAATTTCTTTTTCTTTGTGGATATGGTAGTGGGTATCGAGATGGGTCGGAAAGCGCGAGAATGTTTTCTTAAAAAGTTTAATCTGCACGTCAAATTCCCTGTGGATTTCCTCCAACGGGAAAGGTCTTTTAATTTCCCCGCTGCGCCACCGGAACTCGCCTTTTTCGTTTAAAAGTGCCTTCGCTTCATCACGCGGTGAAACCGGATTTCCAATGACAACATTGAGGTGAAGACCGACGCCCAGTCGCTTTACCGCCCTCAGGGTCTTTACCCACAAGTGATTAAACGGGAAATTCACAAAAACGGTTGTGCTGCTTACGAGGCCTTCCTTGTGCGAGGTAATTATCCCGCGGTTCACCCCTTCCGTAAGATTGAAATCGTCGGCATTAACAATTAAGTATCGCCTTGCACGATAGCGCACGACCGATGGAACTCCTAATGCTTCCGGGGCGAACGGGACAGCGTTTTGGGCATAGTAAACAAAATAACAAGGGATACGGCAAAGTCTTTTTCGTGTGACATGCTGAGGATAATTTTTGTGTCCCCCGAGATACGGGCTTCTTTTTTTACCGCCGCCGACAAAATAAGTGCGGGCCTGCCCGATGGAAGACGCGTCACCTCGACGTCTCTGAGAATAAGGGGCTTCGGGGCGCTCGCCACCGCTTTCAAAAACGCTTCTTTGGCGGCAAACCGGACCGCGTAATGCTGAAATCGCGTGGCGCGCTTCGAATCGCAGTACTCGATCTCGCGGGCGGTAAATACCCGCCTTAGAAAATTGCTTCCGCCGCTTTTTATGGCGTTTTGGATCCGGCGGATACTGCAAACATCAACACCCGTTCGAATAATCATGGAGGGATTGCCTACCGTTCTATCTTGGTGATTTTATACTGGATCGTCCCGCGGGGAAGGGTAACGGCGACAACCTCCCCTACTTTCTTACCGAGAAGAGCGCGCCCTACCGGCGAATCGATGGAAATCTTTCCTTTAGCGAGATCGGCCTCCTCCTTTGATACTAATACGTAAGAAACTGTACGAGCCGCAGCCAGCTCCTCAAGCGTCAGGCGGGCGCCCAAATAGGCGCGGTCCGTCCCCATCGCCTCATTGTCAATTATCTCAACGTGAGAAAGTTGCGTTTCAAGTTCTGTAATCCGCCTCTCAAGCTTGTACTGCTCTTCCTTCGCAACATCATATTCGGCATTCTCGGAGAGATCACCATGGGCGCGCGCTTCCTTGACCGCATGGATTATCTCTTTACGCTTGACCGTCTTTAACCGGTTTAAATCCGCTTTCAGCTTTTCAAAACCTTCGCGCGTTAACTTTGTAGCCATTTCGAAAGTTCCTATGCGGGCGCGCTATCCGTGAACAAGCGCGAACAAAAGCAATGCCACAAAAACGAAAGATAAAATGTAAAAATTATAATAACGCCAGAAATCCCTCACGCGATCAAAAATACTGAGGGGCCCCAGCTGCTGCGTGCGCCTAACGTGCGGTATAAGCCCTTCCACTTCTTCCTTTCGAAAACGGATGTAAGTGCCGCCTATGCGATAGGCACGGAGCTTCTTTTTGCGGATAAGCTCCTCAATACGCGATCGATCGACTCCCAAATAATTTATTACCTCGTTAATGTTCAGCATGTCTAAAATACGGTCCCAATCTTGATTTCTGTGAATTCGGCTTGGAGGTTGGATGGTATAAAATGACGGCCGCCATTATCTAACGCTAACGGCTACCGCTGATGGCTAATATTTCCTACATAATCAATCAGACCTTAACGCGTTCTTCCTGAATCCAGTGATCGATCTCGGCCTTCTGAAAATGCCATTCTTTGCCGTCCCATGCGCCCGGAATCTTTTTCTTCGCGGCCCAATCCTCGATGACCGCCGTATCAACCTCGAGGTACTGAGCGACATCGCGGAGGCTCAAAATATCGGAATCCGAAAGCGACTGAGCCCTCGCCGTCTGCATGGCAAGCTTCCCGTTGACTATGGCGCCCTCCGCGATAGAAAGCAGCGGCGTCTCTATACTCCCGTTAACTTCGGCCGGAGCGATTATTGAAAGGCCCTGCATGGCTGTGATATTACCGCTTACATTTCCGGCGATAACAATCGAGTCTCCTATAATGTCGGCCTTTACAGTTGCGTTTTCGCCGATGGTGAGGTTTCCCCGGGTATCCAGCTTCCCTTCGAAGCTCCCGTTTATACGAAGATTGACGGGATCCTTAAAGACAATCGTGCCTTGCATGCTGGCATCAACGTCAAGAATCTTTTCTTCCATTTCGGGTCTCTTCTTCGCCATAGAGAACCTCCTTTTAATGAGCACGCAACTTACGGAACGCCAGTGAATGTAAGTTGCCGTGCGAATTAAACCCTTGACATTTTTCAAAGAAAAATGTCAAGGGTCAATTCGGCTATACGACTTATGGTCATTTCTAGTTTATAAGTCGTAGCCTCATTGAATTTACCACAACCCCGAACCTTTGTCAACGCAAGAGGAGGCAAAAAACACAATAAGAAAGGGTTTAAACGCATGTTTGGAATATCGTGAGGTACCTGGCACCGGATCCATGAACCCGGTGCCAGGTACCTGATGGGCTATGGAATCAGTTATAAGGGAATGCCGCCGTGGTTCTAGCGGGTTTATTTACCCTTATCGCGTTTTTTGGCAAGACGGGAAAGAATTGCCCATTCTTTGGCAACAATCCGGGCATCCTTAGCCGGAATACCGATGTAGGTCACTCCCGGAGGGACGTCGTCCTTGACGGCGCTCTTCGCGCCGATAACGGCCCTTTTTCCGATTCGAACGTGGTCTTTAATTCCGACTTGGGCGGCGATTACCACATTGTCTTCAATTATCGCCCCGCCGGCCATTCCTGATTGTCCGGCGATCAAAACATTCTTGCCGATCTGACAATTGTGCGCAATTTGGATTATGTTGTCGAGTTTGGTGCCTTTCCCAATGACGGTTGCCCCAAAAGTAGCGCGATCCACCGACACGTTAGACCCAATCTCGACATCATCTTCAATCACCACTGTTCCCGTCTGCGGAACTTTGATCTGAATACTATCTTTCTCCACAAAACCAAATCCGTCCGAACCAATAACCGTTCCGCTGTGTATGGTGACGCGATTTCCGATCCTCACGTCATGATAGAGGGTCACATTGGCATAAATAATCGTATCCGAACCTACCTTGACGCGCTTTCCCACCACCGCCCCCGCTTCGATAACGGTGCGGTCCCCTATTTGGGCGTCATCCCCGATAACGGCACACGGCGAGACCGTCACATTCTCGCCCAATTTTACCCGCTGACCGATCACGGCACGCGGATCGATTCCGGGGAGATATTTCTCCGGCTTGTAGAAAAAATAGATGACCGCGAGGAAGGCCTCTTTAGGGTTTGCAACTTTGACCAGCGTTTTTGAGGAAGGCCCTTTAAATTCTTTGGGGACAATTACGCAGGCGGCACGGGTCTCGCCAAGTCTTGACAAATAATCTTTTTCGGCAAAGGTAAGCTCGTCCGGCTCGGCTAATTCAAAACCGTTAACTCCCCGGATTTCAATGTCCGGCGCGCCTATTACCTCGCCCTTGAGACGCTGGGCAATTTCGGAGACACGAACCATTTTGCACCTCGTCAATTCAACAAGATCTGTTCCGGTTTGGAAAATATTTTATATTTTCAGCGGGAGAGGCCGGATTTAGTAAAGGAAGGTTTTGCTGCCGCGGGGGCTGTCTCCCCTTTTAGCGTGTTGAAGAAATCCTGGGTCGAGACGATTTCCGTCACGCCTTCCACGTCACAGCCGGTCATAAAAAGTCCGTTTTCCGCATCACCCCGCCAGGCATCGAGAAGGGCTTTCGCAATACAGAAAGGGACAACGTTGCGATCACAGGTACGCAGACACAGATAGGGACAATAAAACGGCTCCTTTTTCCCGGCTAGTATGCGATCCACCAATGGCGTCTTCAAGACACGCACAGGCAGGCCCACGGGGCTTTGGATTACTACCACATCCTCCGGCTTGGCCTTGACATACAGCTCTTTTCCGGTCCGAGCCATCCCGCTCTCTTCAAGACAGATAAAGCGCGTCCCGATTTGGACGCCGTCAAAACCAAGGCGGATCATAGCTTCGATATCTTCGCGGTTTGAAATCGCGCCCGCAGCCAGAACCGGTATTTTGCTATTGTAATTCCGCAAAACCTCCTGCACTTCCTTCAGTAAAATTTCGATAGACCTCGTTTCGGGATGCGCCAGCTGTTCCATGGAGAATCCGAGATGCCCGCCGCATAACGGGCTTTCGATAATCACAGCATCGGGCTCGCGATTATACCGGCGCTTCCAAGCCTTCATAACTACATCTAAGGCGCGGCCCGAAGAAATAACCGGTATCAACGCAATATCGTGATCACCCACATAACCAGGCAGGTAAATAGGAAGCCCCGCGCCCGAAATGATGAAGTCGACTTTTTCCTGGGCGGCAGCGCGCACAACCGCTTCATAAACCGACAACGCTACCATAATGTTTACGCCCAACGGCCTGCGCCCGCCTGTCAGGCGACGGGCTTCCCGAATCTCTTTGGCCAAAAGCTCGCAGGATTCCTCTTCGTAATTACTTTTCGATTTTTCAATGTCCCCCAAACCCACGCTGGCGATGGTTCCCATCCCGCCGCATTTGATAACCGCCGAAGCCAAGGGCGCCATTCCAACGCGCACACCCATCCCCGCCTGAATGACCGGAAATTCAGAGCTCAAGTTCCTGATTTTAAGCCGCGGAAGTTTCATAACATATCCCGTAAAGCAAACTTACAATGAGTTTCGTGCCG
>JAQTRP010000025.1:0-15630 GCA_028711765.1 Candidatus Omnitrophota bacterium
CCTATCCGAGATCTTTCTTCGCCAAAGTGATTGAAAACCTCAAACAAGCCGGCGCGCGGGTAATAGCCTTCGACTTTGTATTCCTGGGTAAATCAACGCCCGAAGACGATACGCTCCTTAAGCGGGCCTTTGAGAGTGAAGGCAAATCTGTACTCGCAGCCACAATCAACGAGGAAGGCTCGATTGAGTTTTCGACAAACACGGGCCTAAGCAACGGAGCCCCATCGGGCATCATAACAAAATTTCAGGACCCGGACGGCGTAACGCGGAAGAATCTCACCTACCTTGTGAGCGACAAGGAAGCCACGAGGGGCTTCTTTTCGTGGGAGATGCGGATACTAAAGGAAGTGAAAGAAATCGACCTGTCATCGTTTGAGACAAAGAATTCCACGATTTCCTTTAAGGCGAAAGACGGCGAAAAATGGATCGTGCCGGTAAGTAAAAACACGAAGTCTTTTCTGATTCACTTCCGCGCGCACACGTTGGATTTCAGAAGGCTCTCCTTCTCCAAAGCGCTGGACGGCGATTTCGACCCCGCAATAGTAAAAGATAAAATTGTGCTGGTCGGCTTTTCATCCTCCGTATTCGGAGACCTGCACAACACCCCGATCGGCTGGCTGCCGGGGCTTACCTTAAACGCGAACGCCTTCCTTACACTTTATGCCCACGACTTCCTCAGGAACTCGCCGAAATATTTGTGCCGCATAGCCCTTGTCTTAGGAATAATCCTGTCCTCCGTTATTGTGACAATTATGAGACCGAAAATAGCTATTCTTTTAATCGTAGCGGAAGTAGCGGCGTTCTTCGCGGCAAGTTACATCTTTTTCGCTATGGGCTATGTGTATAATTACTCGATTTTCCCCATAGCCGTATTCCTGTGCCCCCTTATCAGCAAAAAAATTTATCTATTGTTTTTAGATAAAGAGACGATATATTATTGAGTGGTATATTTATATTTCATAGGCACTTATGACTTGCAATGGAGGTAAAAGTGAATAAAAAAGGCGTGCAAAGCGCATTAGCCTTTTGTCTTACCCTTTTTGTCCTATCCGGATGTTTCCTCTGGCCTGCCGGTATCACCATAACGGACGCCAAAACGGCAACCGGCGTGAACGAAAGCCTGATGCCAATCCAAGTAACAAGTCTATTCCCTAAGCAAACATCGAAGGTGTGCTGTTGGTTCCAGTGGAAAAACGCGAAGATCGATACCAAAATAGTGGCAAAGTGGTATTACACAACCGACAATATCCACATTCTTGATTACAACTTCTCTATCCCGCGGAGAGAAGGCTCCGGAAGCGTCTCTCTCTCAATGCCCGAAGGTAAAACTTTGCCCGTAGGCTCTTATCAGGTTACGTTAAATATTGGCAGGCGTACGATCAAGGCGCTGAATTTCCGAATAGAATAGTTAAAATCCGGGATACATCCTATATTAAATAAACTAGGCCTTTGTGCACTTGGTTTGCAATAATGTACCTGGTACCGGACCCGCGAAACCGGTACCAGGTACATTATTATGTCCTTCTTGTAGAAATTAGGATGGGTCACGAATTTTACTACTGTTTTTCCTCTTCTTCTCTTTCTTCTTCCTCTTCTTCTGACTTAACGCGAGGTTCCATCACGGGCTCTTCCGCGCCAAGGGGAACTCCGACGCTGTAAGTAGTGATAACTTCCTGCCCTTCCGGAAACATCACTTTCACCTTAGCCTCAACTGTAGCCTCTTCAAAGATTATAGGATTGACCGGCTTCTCTAACTTAGACTCCACGACCGTTCCCTCAAAAAGCCCTTCGGGCAGGACCGACTGAGGCAGTATATCTTTGAACGCTTCGGGCGACACGGGTTCTGGTAAAGTTACCTGAGGCGCTATAGCCCTAAATATTTCCTCGCTGACGCGCGGAGGAATATCGGTTGAAGGCAGCACATCCTCAAATGCCTTCGGCTCTACAGGTTTAGGTAAAGCCGATGTCGGAACTGCCTCCCTAAGAGTCGATGAAACGGCACGCTCAGGCAAAACAGCCTGAGGCAGAGCGTCACTGAATACTTGAGGCGTTACAGTCTGAGGCATAATAGACTTCGAGGCTATACCTTCAAAGTCCGGCCTGAGCGGCATGACGGATTCCGGAGCGATGCCTCTGAATGTTTCAGTCGTTACCACCTGAGGAAGCTCGGCCTGAGGCATTATGTCTTTGAATATCTCTGTCACCGGCTCGGGCAGGGTTGACATTGAACCTACTCCGTCAAAACTTGGCCTGATGGGCAACACGGCTTCGGGCATAATATCAGTGAAGGCTTCCTTATTTACCGTCTGAGGCATATCGCCGAAGGGCATCGCGCTATCGAATACCCGAGGCGATACAGGCTCAGATAAAAACGAGGTTGCCTTCGCTCCCTCAAAAGGAAGCTCGGGTATCAATTCCGGCATAAACGATATAGGATAAGCTTCGTTGAAGACCCGCTCAGTCACAGGCTGAGACAGGACCGCTGACGGCGCGGCTCCCCTGAATATCTCGTGGCTAAGCGGCTCTTGCAATATCGAAGTCGCCTTCGCCTCTCCAAAAATAAATCCAGGAAGCGGTTTGGGTAAAACCCCCTCGCTTGTGGCTTTTCTAAACATCTCTTCCGTAATCGGTGAAAGAACCAGAGGCTGAGGCAAGGCTGAAGTAGAAATTTCCTTTCTGAAAGGCAGTTCAAGCCCAAATTTCTCCGCGGCTATTTCTATTAAAGGCTTCTCGGCTAAAGGTCCTGGCAAAGTAGCGTAAGAGAAAACTCCATCAAATGTTCCTGGGCTGAGAGGTTGCTCTAATACTAATCCGGCTGTTGTTCCCTCAAAAGGCAGTTCGGGAAGTAACATAGGAAGAAGCTCTTCGGGCACAAGAGCAGTAAAGGCTTCCTTGGCCGCGGGTGCGGCAACGCCTGTGAATGTCGGCTGCGTAACAGGTAGCGTGATACCGGAGGTCGGCAGTAATCCGCCCTCGAGGAGCAGCTGCACCAGGGCCGGCGAAATTGTAAGGCTGGCCGGTATGGCTGACGGTACGGCTGCCGCTGCCGGCATGGTAACCGGTATAATCGCGGGCGCAGCAACCATAGCACCCTCCGCCATGTATACGGTTTCGCTTGATCCGATCGACATCGGCATCATTAATTCCATAGGCTTCAATAGCGATTCGAGGGTGTAAACGTTCAACGTTGATTCAGGTGCCGGAGCGGGCGGCTTGGGTTCATTACCTGTTATATTAGCGGTGGTGAACGCTGTCGTTGAACCAAGCGCATAATTACCGGCACCGGTACCGCCGATTGAAATACCGATCACAGTGATTGTCTTGTCCGTCCCAACATCCGGATTGGCAAAGGAAGCACTGCTGTAGCTGTCAGAGAACGTATCAATGACGTATCGGTTATCCGAGAGGGTTACTGTCGCAGTAGTATTTCCGTCGTAAACCTTATTCACGCCCGTCGCCGTGACTGTCAACGCCGCCGGAGTGACGCTAGCCGTCAAACCCTCCTGCTGGGCGACCGTATAATTGCCGTAGCCTTCGCCTGTACCCTGTGTGATGCCGGAGGTGGTGATAGGTTTCGCGGTGCCTACGTTTCTGTCGTCCGAGAATGTGCCCGTCACATTGCCCGTGGCCGCGATGGTGTCTACCGTATAATACTTGCCGTCGTCCGTCGGGCCGCCCGCGGCCTCCGAGAGGAATGCCGCGGTACCGCCGAATGAGGAGGTGACGTTTACGGTGCCGTTATAGATCTGGGTGCCGCCCGCGGTGATACCCGTGACCACTATCTCTTTCGGGGTCACGTTGGCTGTAGTCGTGGATGGCGCTGAAGCGAGATAATACTTGTCGGCATCGGTACCGTCCAACGCTACATCGCTAAGATTCACCGTCTTACCGTCATCGACATTTCTATCGGTAAATGTCGCCGTGTAGTTATAGTGGTAGTCCGCATACTTGCCGGTAAAATGGTTATCCGAGAAGCCGCTGACGGTCGCGGTTGTAGTACCATCGTAAATCCTATTGACGCCGGTTGCACTCGATGCCGTCAGCTTGACTTTGGCACAGCCATAGTCCGGGTCGGTATCGATCGTCCAGCTACCATTAATAGTACATCCGGAATCCAGAAGATCATAGATCGTGGTGCCTGTCTCGGCGTACCTGCCAAGCTGGAGATTGTTATAATCTTCGCCGGTGGGAAGCGTCTGGGTTGCATCGGACTGGATATTCAACGTGCCGCCTGTCCAGTTGGTATTGGCTACATTATCAACGATGTACTCTGCGCTCACACCTTCCAAAGTAACGGTGTTGTTTGTTCCGGAGATGAATTCACCGGTTGTTACCCTGAAGACGTTTTTTACCGTCACGTTCCCTTGAAGCGTCCACTCGCTTGCAGAAAAAGTGATATTATAATAAGGAGACAGTGCCGTTAAAACACTCGATGTAACCGAGACTCCGCTATAATCAATCGTTCCGCCAGAATTTGTCCAGGTGCCAGCATTAATGATTAAATCATTGATTGTATCATCGGATTCAATCACAAGGGTACCGCTGGATATAGTAACGGTATCGGTGCCGATACCGTCTCCAAAGGTAATTGTATTTATCCCCGTCTTAAAAGTACCGCCGTCTATTGTCGTGTTACCGCTTATCGACAAGGTCTTATCGCTGGCATCGAGCGTGCCCGCGTCTATATCCATACCCTTGCAGGCGAGGTTTGCGGGAAGAGTGAATGTGCCGGCGCCTGATATCTTTAAGATGGCATCGGTATAAGTCCAGTCTTGAATGTCTCTTGTGAGTAATGCGGCTGTATATTCCACCGTGGAACCGTCGCTAAGGGCTGGCGTGGGTAACGCGCCGCCGCCGACTGCCGTCTCATCACCTGTTAATTTAAGCGTCCCGCCTGTTACCGCGAATGTGCCGCTTGCCGAGAGGCTCTGGCCATTTAAGTCAAGCGTGCCAGCCGAATTGGTAAGATTGGTATCCGCCGTCAGAGCACTCAACAGCTGAAGCGTTCCCGCCCCTGAATGAGTGAGTGTGGGAATGGCGTTGCCGCCCGCGTCCAGAGTCTGTGTACCATTCGCCTTGTCAAACGTAACCGTGCCGGATGAGGTGAACACACCCGCGGCATCTATTTTCAACGAACCGTGAATGGTAACGGCGTAGGCCGCGGCAGTAAACGTGGCCGAAGAAGCCCTTATCTCGAAATCATCCGCTTCAACTGTCCCGCCCGGCGTATACATCATAGCCGTTTCAATCCAAACCTCAAAGCCATCGGCGAAGTCGGCGTTGCCATCAGCGACGGTATATTGAATCTCGGGATCAAGCGAGCCTCTGGCTGTCAAAAGGAGGGCGTTCGTCATCGGGCCTGTGGTCTCATGCCTTAAGACAATCTTATCGGTGTACATCTTGAGGCTTGTAATACCGGTGGTCGCGTCTTTTGCCTGAGTCACGAGGTTGGCGTGCTCTGATTCGCCGTCTATGAATATGATAACTGTTTGATTAGCCGCGACTGTTACAGTGTAAAATGTGAATACACCGCCTGTTGTGGTTTCAACGGTTGTCTTAGGGCCGCCGTTTACGGAGAGGGCGATTGTTTTATCTGCGCCTATATTCCCTGTCTCCAGCTCATTGGTGTATATGGTGCCCGATATGGTGATGCCGACAGGTGTAAAGTTCCAGTGGGTGTTGCCGCCCGCGTCGTAACAATCGGTCATCGCGTCAATCGCATTGCCCGTGGATGCGTCTGAATCCTCAACATTAACGTAAGAAACCGAAGGACTGGCCTGAGAGACTTTGAAGTTCCACGCTGTATGTTCAGAAGAGCTTCTCAGGAGTATACGGTGGTCTGTGGCACCTGTTAATGTAAGGGTGGTTGTTACTTCATAGTTTGCGCCCGCGTGGAATATGAGCTTGGCATCCTGAGTGGTGCAGGTTAATACGGCTGTCTTGAAGCCATCGCTGAAGGTTACACCTATATCGACGCCTGAGGTATTGGCAATTTCAAGGGTTGACCACTCATCTCCGTCTGATTTAATCGCCTGGGCGGCTGAGCCGTCAAATTTGACTGTGCCGCCATTGTGGACAAAACCTCCGTTTGTATTAGTCCAGTCGCCCAATACCGTCATTGTGCCTGTGGTAGAGGTAAAGGTGCCGCCCGTGAGGCTCACGCTGCCGTTTACATCTATTGTCCCTGAGCCGCCCGTGAAGGTACCGCCGGATTGATCGATACCGGAACTTCCCGCAGTTATAGTATAAGTAGACGATTGAGTGAGCGTGCCCGCGTCTATGTCTATACCCTTACAGGATAAGCTCGCGGGAAGAGTGAATGTGCCGGCGCCCGATATCTTTAATATGGCGTCTGTGTAGATCCAGTCCTTAATGTCTCTTGTGAGGGATGAGGCTGTATATTCCACCGTCGAGCCGTCATAGAGAGTGGGTGTAGATACCGCCTTATCGCCCGTTAGCTTAAGGGTACCTGTTACTAAAAATGTGGTGGAACTAAAGGCAAAATTGGCGCAGTTGAAGGTACCGCCTGCGCTAATACTGAGATTGGTAATGGTGGTGTCCGCCCCTAATGTGGCTTCACCTGTATTGGCCACTGTAACCGTGCCTGAGGTGAATGACGTACCGGTTCCTGTTATAAGCTGCGCGCCCGAGCCGGTTATGTCGTAATTGCTGTTACTGCCGTCCCAGCCGGCGCCGACTGTAACATCGCCGTTGGCGCTAACTTTGTTAGAATTAAGGACGCCGTCCGTAAGGCTAAGAGTACCGTTTACCGTAATATTACCGTCAAGGCTGTAAGTCGAGCCTGCCGAGTCTATCGTGAGGTTATAATAAGGAGAAAGTGCCGACAGGACATTTGTCGTAACCGAGCTTCCGCAATATTTAATCGTTCCGCCGGAGTTTGTCCAAGTGCCGGCGTTCTTTACGATGTCGGCCGTCGTATCGTCCGACTCGATTTCAAGGCTGCCACTTGATATCGCAACCGTATCTTCAGATGAGTCACCGAAAGTTATGGTGTTCGTACCTGTCTTAAGAGTACCGCCGTTTATCGTAGTATCTCCCTTAATATTCAGGCTGTTTTTGAAGGCCGATGTCTTAATTGTATAGGTAGATGGTGTATCGCTCGTCCACATAGTTAGAAGCCCCGCGCCGGATGCTTCGTAAGTGGAAGTAAGATATGTATTGGTACCGGTAGAATATAAAGACGTGGCATTCGAATCCCAATCTCCGCTCTCATAAGGAGAGGCTCCTACCTTATAATAGATAGTGTTCGATTCCACCCAACAAGCGAATAAAGACGATGAACCGGAGTCAATCGAAAGCGACGGACTTGTCACGGTTCCAGTCCTTAACGTTACTGCCGAGCCCCACGAACCGGAAGTATATTCTTTATACGTAAGGTCATCGCTTGCGTCAGTGTAAATCATGTGGATATTGCCGGGGGAATCGGACAGGGCCGAGATCTCGCTTGAGCTATCGACGCCCGATGCTGCGGCATAACCGTACCTTGTAAGACAACCTGTGTATACATCGGTTCCCGAAACTGCGATAGCATACACCATGTTCCCGGAAGCTCTATTAACACCACCGTCGCCCAAACCGTTCCAAGTTGAATTGGTCGTATCCCATCGCACCACATATCTTGTGTTTGCCGCGCCGCCTGCACTCCCGAACGCACCGCTTACATACAAATCCGTACCTGAGACTACAATAGAATATACGGTGCCGCCGGACAACGAACTTGTGCTAAGGGCGCTCCAACTCGAGCCGTTCCACAATGCAATGTAATCAGCGTTTGTGTCTCCGCCGGCGTTAACAAAACTTCCTCCGACATAAACATTGCCTCCGTAAATAGCGAGCGCATAAGCAGATTGACCCAGAGCAGTGGCTGAACCTACCATATTCCAACTCGAGCCGTTCCATTTTGCGATATAGTTAGCAGAGTCGCTCCCTATTTGATAGAAACTTCCTCCTGCATATATCTCGCTTGCCGAAACAACACCAATTGCCCGAACGGCACCATTGCTTATCTCCGTACCTACTGAGCTCCAAGTTGAACCGTTCCACTTAGCTATCCTTATGCAAGTTGTATCTCCTCCCATAGAAGTAAAAGCTCCGCCTGCGTAAAGGTCGGTACCTGACATAGTAAGAGTGAATACAGTACTATTCCCTCCCGTCCCAAGATTGGTCCAGCTGAAGCCGTCCCACTTGGCAATATAATCACCGGAGGCGTTGCCCAAGTTGGTGAAAGCTCCTCCCGCGTATATCTCGCTATCCGATACAAGGTATAGAGCATATACCGCTCCGCTTAAGGCGGTGTCACCAAGGGCGTTCCACGTGCTGCCATCCCATCTTACAAGGTAATCAGCCAAGGTATTACCTCCTGCATCGGTAAAATTTCCTCCTATATAGACATTACTTCCCGAAACTGCGATCACCAATATTGAATCATTAAACAACCCTATTTTTCCGAATGAGTTCCAACTTGCGCCATCATAATACGCCATATAGTCAGCCCAGGAATTTCCCCCCGCGTTTTTGAAATTTCCCCCGGCATATACATTGCTTCCTGATACAGCAATCACGTATACAGAACCGCCTGCCCCTGTGCCCAATGCGTTCCATGTAGAGCCGTTCCATTTTGCAATGTAGGCTGTGTTGGTAATTCCACCCATTTGGCTGAATGCCCCACCCGCATATACTTCGCTGGTCGAGACGGCACTAATTGCATATACAGACGAATTAGCCCCTGTGCCCATGGCATTCCAGACCGAGCCGTTCCAATAAGCAATGCGGGTTGTATTTGTAACACCGCCTGCGGAAGTAAAATCCCCGCCCGCATAAACATTGCTTCCTGCAATTGAAATTGCCCGTACTGCGCCGCCGGCTGCGCCTGAACCCATCGAATTCCACGTATTATTTGTCGTATCCAAACGCGATATATAATCGCCGCTTGCATCTCCTAAATCGGTAAAATTGCCTCCGACATAAACATTATCTCCCGATACGGTAATCGCATACAAGTAACTACTCGGTATAGCGTTTCCTACGGCGCTCCAAGTATCCGAACCGTTCCATTTCGCAATATACTTGATGCTTGTGCTGCCACCGACGTTGGTGAAGTATCCGCCTATGTATATGTTGCTCGAATCCTTGATGGCAATCGCAAACACAGCGTTATTCAACGCCGTGCTTGAGCCAAGACTATTCCAACTTGAGCCGTCCCAGCGGGCGATATATTGACAAGCGCTCCCGCCTGCGGTAGTAAAAGCGCCGCCCACATATACATCGGTTCCCGAAATAGCAATTGCTCTCACGTAATTATTCAGTCCTGTTCCCATCGCATGCCAGCTTGTGCCATCCCAATACATAATATAATCACAGCTTCCGTCTCCTCCTGCACTCGTAAAATCTCCTCCTACATAAACGTTGCTGCCTGAAATGACTATAGCATATATAGTAGACGCATATGGTATCCCACCCGCGAAGCTAAACCATGAATAATCTCCTCCGGCATTGGCGTCCGACCATGAAGAACCGTCATAGCTGTAGCCGACGACATTAGAAGAGCTGGCGCTTGCTAAAAGATACATATTCGAGCCTGTCTGGGGCACTATGACGAGTTCTGCTACGGTACTCGATTGCTCGCCTACAGCGGAAGCCGTGCCCCACGAGGAGACATCATTGGCACTTGTTGATTTAACGGCGTACGCCTCATAACGGTAGATGGATTCTGCTCCGCTGTCCTTTATGGCGGCTACCCAAATATAGTTATTTTCATCAAGCGCAACCGAAGGATGAATATACATATCGCTTGTCGAAGAACCGTTGAACACCGTGTACTCGGTCCCGAAACTAATCGCATTCGACCCTACTGTCCCGCGGACAATATTGACATCATAACTGTCATCTTCGGAAGCAAGAAATACGTAACCTGCGCCTGAGATGTTTTTGTAGGTAAGAGCAAAGTTTGCGGTATCATAGTCGGATATGGTGCCTCTTGTCGTCCACGAAGAGCCGTCGGAAGAATTCGAGTATTCTATTGCACTTCCGTTATAGTAAAATGCCCAATATTTTGAATAGACGGTGTCGTAGAAAGTCCTGCGCTGGCCCCAGTTGAGGGTAGCAGAAGCGGAGGTTGAGGTATCGATAGCAAACGTGTAAACATCCGGTATACTGAGGGCACCGGCCGTAATCGTAAGATCATTTGTGACGGTTATGCTGCCGTCGGCCGCGTAAGTGGAACCGGAAGAATTTATTGTAAGATTATAGTAAGGAGACAGGCTCGATAGGAGCTTTGTGTCAACGACGCTTCCCGCATTATACGTGATAGTGCCGCCTGAATTTGTCCAAGTACCGGCGTTCTTTACGATATCAGCAGTTGTGCTATCAGACTCGATTTCAAGGCCGCCGCTTGATATTGTTACCGTATCACCATACGCGTTACCGAAAGTTATGGTACCTGTGCCTGTCTTAAGAGTACCACCGCTAATCGTGGTATCGCCGTCTATCGTCAGCGTCTGATCATTGGCATCTAAAGTGCCGCCCGATACGATAAAGTCATTACCCACCGTTGCCGCATCCTGCAGAGAAGCGGTTCCCGCGGATTTGCTCACCGTAAGGTCATAGAAGGCGTCGCCGCCCGTCGTAACTTCTTGCGTCCCTGAACCGTTAAACGTAACTGCGCCATGACCGGCGGTGAAGGTATCGGAATTCGACCAGTTCCCACCTACGCTGGCACTAAACGTAGATATATCAAGGACCGAGCCTTTAACGTTATAAACTCCACCCGTATAGCTTGTCCAGGTAATGAGAAGATTGGAACCGTTCGTATTGTAAGCGGTGCTGAGATAGGTATTGGTATCGGCGGAATACAAAGAAGTAGGAGTGCCGCTCCAGCCTGCTGCTGTGTAAGGCGATGCGCCGTTCTTGTAATAAATGTTGTTAGACTCTACCCAGAAAGCGAATAAAGCACCGCTTGAGGAATCATAGGAAAGCGATGGGCTCGCCACAGTACCGGTTCTCAGTGTTACCACGGAAGTCCACGAACCGGAGGTGTATTCCTTATACTTCAGGTCATCACTCGAATCTGTGTAAATCATATGGATATTACCGGAAGAATCGGATATGGCCGAAATCTCGGTAGAGGAATCGCAGTTAGATGCCGCCGCAAGACCGTACTTGGCTAAATAAGGCGAGCCTATTTCTTCGCCTACGATATAGGTAAAATCACCGCCCACATACATATTTGTACCCGAAATAGTAATCGCCCGCACGCCATAACTGCCTGCATTAAGTCCGCTTTCTACTGCCTTCCAGGCTGATTCTGTTGTATCCCAACATGCAATATCACCCGTATTTGCAACGCCACCCACGGAGGAAAAACTGCCTCCTACGTACACATCCGTACCTGAAACCGCAATAGAATACACATAACCACCGACACATCCTGTACCGAGCGAGCTTAAGGTTGAACCGTCCCATTTGACGATATAATCACCGTTTGTGTCCCCAAAATTCGTAAAAGCACCGCCGATATACACATCGCTGCCCGAAACGGCTATCGCCCATACGGTAGTGCTCGGATTGGATGCCGCGACCTTGCTCCATGCCGAGCCGTTCCACTTTGCAAGGTACGATATGGTGGTATCGCCTCCCGCTTGTGTAAACGTACCGCCGGCGTAGATTTCGCTGGATGAAACAACCCCTATTGCGTATACATAACCGCTGCCTATACCGGTTCCGATGGCGCTCCAAGCAGAACCGTTCCACTTGGCGATACGGACCGTGCTGGCAATCCCACCCATCAAAGTAAACGCCCCGCCCGCATAAAGGGTAGTACCTGACATAGTAAGTGCATATACATAGCCACTAGCACTCCCTCCCGTCCCAAGATTAGTCCAGCTGGAGCCGTTCCATTTAGCAATATAATCGCCGGAGGCGTTGCCCAAATTGATGAAAGCTCCTCCCGCGTATATCTCGCTATCCGATACAAGGCATAGAGAATATACTGAGGAACTTATGGCTGTCGAGCCAAGAGGGCTCCAAGTCGTGCCATCCCACTTTACAAGGTAGTCGGCTAAGGTATTACCTCCTACGTCGGTAAATTCCCCACCTATATAAATATTACTTCCCGATATTGCGATTGCCCTTATCGTCCCGTTGAATAAATCCGCGCAGAATGAGTTCCAGCTCGAGCCGTCGTAACGCGCTATGTAATCCGCGGCTGAATTTCCGCCGGCATTTGTGAAGGTTCCTCCGGCATATACGTCGCTTCCGGAAACGGCAAGCGCATACACTATACCTGCAGGTATTCCCGTGCCTAAAGCGCTAAAAGCAGAACCATTCCATTGGGCAATGCGAATATAGGTAGCATTGGTAAACTGCCCTCCTATATACACTTCGGTTGCCGAAACAGCAGCGATCGAAAATACAGTGTTGTTGGCGCCGCTTCCCATCGTATTCCAGCTCGAGCCGTTCCAATATGCTATACGAGCTCTAGCGACCCCGCCTGCTGTGGTAAACGCCCCACCCGCGTATATATTGCTCCCCCCGACCGCAATCGCCCATACGATGCCGTTAACTCCCGTTCCCAATGAATTCCAAGTGTTGGTGGTTGTGTCTAAGCGCGATATGTAATCGCCGCTTGCGTCACCCAAATTTATAAAACTGCCGCCGATATACACATCGTTGCCCGATACGACAACTGCATACACGTAAGTGCTTGCGGCTATCGTCGCGTTTCCTACGGCGCTCCAAGTGTCCGAGCCGTTCCATTTGGCGATGTAATCGGCGTCTGTGTCTCCGCCCGCGTTGACAAATTTTCCGCCAACATATATGTTGCTCGCGTCCTTAACGGCAATTGCGTATACATAGCCGCCGGAAGCAAACGGCGTTGTACCTAAGGCGCTCCACGAAGAACCGTTCCATTTGGCGATATAATCGGCGTTGCTGTCTCCACCGGCGTTGGTGAAGTCTCCGCCTACATATAAATCAGTCCCTGAAACTGCAATTGTTCTAACTGTATTATTAAGTCCTGTGTTCAGTGGATGCCACCCTGTCGAATTCCAGAGCGCTATATAATCGCAATCTGTATTTCCGCCGGCATCCGTAAAGTCTCCACCAATGTATATACTATCCCCAGAAATAGTTATAGCCCATACGGTACTCGATATCCCGTTTGTGAAAGTAAACCACGAGTAATCTCCTCCCGTATTTGCATCCGACCATGAAGAACCGTTATAGCTGTAGCCGACGATATTGTAAGAAGCGGTACTTGCCAAAAGATACATATTCGAGCCTGTCTGGGGTAATATGATGAGTTCCGTCATCGTGCTCGTCTTTGCGCCTACTGCCGTGCCGCTGACAGGCCATGAGGAGACATCGTTGGCGCTGGTAGATTTGATCGTATACGCCTGATAATGGTCGGCAAACGCTGTTCCTGCATCATATATGGCCGCGACCCAGATATAGTTATCAGCGTCAAGGGCTACTGATGGATGAGTATACTTATCGCTTGTGGAAGAACCGTTAAGGGCGGTGTATTCGCTTCCGAATGAGATTGAATCCGTAGCCATCGTGCCCTTAATAATATTGATGTCGTAGCTGTCGTCTTCCGAGGCGAGGAATACGTAACCGACGGCAGGATCGCCGATACTCTTATAGGTAAGGGTGAAGTTCGCAGTATCGTAGTCGGAGATAGTACCTCTGCTTGTCCAGGTAGAACCGTCCGTGGAGTTCGAGTATTCTATCGCGCTTCCATTATAGTAAAACGCCCAATATTTGGAGTTGACGGCGTCGTAGAAAGTCCTGCGCTGGCTCCAACTGAGAGTGGCTGAAGCTGAAGTTGAGGTATCTATAGTGGCTGTATTGCCCACGCTTAAGGCGTAAACATCCATACTAAGCGTGCCTGCTGTAATCGTAAGGTTATTGGTAACCGTTATATTGCCGTCGACTCTATAGGTAGAGCCGGAAGAATTGATTGTAAGGTTATAATAGCTTGAAAGCGCTGACAGAAGAACCGTATCAACGGCGCTTCCGGCTTTATACGTAATCGTGCCACCCGAGTTTGTCCAAGTATTGGCGGTCTTGACGATATCGGTTGTCGTATCGTCCGATTCAATCTCAAGTGTTCCGCTTGATATCGTTACGGAATCTCCGGCGGCGTCTCCGAAGGTTATGGTGTTTGTGCCTGTCTTAAAAGTACCGCCGTTTATCACGGTATTGCCCTTAATATTTACCGTCTGATCATCGGCGTCAAAGGTGCCTTTTGTCACTGTCAGATTGCCGTTTATTGTTACGGACCCCGCTGCTTTGAACGTGTCGCCGCCCGCACCGGTAGAATTAATCAAAAGATTGTTATATTCATTCCCATAGGCGCCCGGGGTATAACTACCGGAACCACTTCCACAGTATTCCACCGTCCCGGAATCCGTATCCTTAGTAAAAGAAAGCGTCGCCTCATCACCTCTAAGCCGCAAGGTGCCATTATTATCAAACGTGCCGGCAGTAACCGTAAGATTGTAGCCAGCAGTATAAAGAGTACCGGCAGTTATGGTGAGGCTTGTGGGCACGGTGAGGGCTGAGGCGAGACTCGCTACTCCGGAATTCTTGTTTATCGCAAGATAATTCGGGAACTTGCCGCCGGCTGCGACCGAAATCTGCTGGTCGCCTGTCCCGTCCAAAGTAATCGTCACGGTGCCGCCCAAGTTAGCAGTGCTCGCGAGAGTTACATTGCCGTCCACGGTTATTGCGCCGCCGTTGCTGGTATCAAGGCCGATCGCGTCGGTATATATGAGATTATGAGTGATATCGGCGGTAGAGGTATCGACACTGACGTGACCACTACTGCTACAATTATTGTTTATATTCACGTCATACCAAGCCACGCTGCCGGGTGTCCAAACTTGGGCGCCGCCGCCATCCAACACAAGGGTGCCCGTGTTCCATGTGCCGCTTGTGGCGGTGACGTTGTAGCTTACTGTGATTTGACCGCCTCCGGCTGTATCGTTTATCACACCGCCGTTCTGGGTGAAGTTATAGGCGTCTATCGTACCGCCGTTGAGGTCGAGCGTGCCCGCGGTTAATGTGGCGGAACCGTTTGTTGCGCCGCAGCTGATTGTCCTGCCGTTAAGGTCGAAGGTGCCTGAGCCGGTTGCCGTGATTGTGAAAGCGCCGGTTGCGCTGCCGACGCCGATTTCTACGGGATTGGAGCTCGCGTTTACCGTAACGTTGCCCGTACTCTTATTTATTGTAAGATTTGGAAGTGTGCCTGCGGCAGTGTAATTAATCTCTTGGTCCCCACTACCATCTAAGGTAATTGTAACGGTACCGCCTCTGGCGCCCGTACTATCCACGATTATATCCCCATCCACATTTATGGCGCCGCCGTTGCTGGTATCGAGACCGAGCCCATCGGTATATGTGAAGTCGTGGGTAACGTTGGCGGTAGAGGTATCGACTGTGATGTGACTGGAAGCGGCGTTAGTGTTATTGATCTTCACGTTATACCAAGCCACGCTGCCGGGTGTCCAAACTTGGGCGCCGCCGCCATCCAACACAAGGGTGCCCGTGTTCCATGTGCCGCTTGTGGCGGTGACGTTGTAGCTTACTGTGATTTGACCGCCTCCGGCT
>JAQTRP010000025.1:15730-22810 GCA_028711765.1 Candidatus Omnitrophota bacterium
GGTATATGTGAAGTCGTGGGTAACGTTGGCGGTAGAGGTATCGACTGTGATGTGACTGGAAGCGGCGTTAGTGTTATTGATCTTCACGTTATACCAAGCCACGCTGCCGGGTGTCCAAACTTGGGCGGCACCGCCATTAAACTCCAAAGTACCGCCTGTCCAACTGCCGGCCGCTCCGCCCGTAACGGCGCCTTTAACCTTTATAGTACCACTGCCCGCGATTGTCCCTGAAGACTGGCTAAAGCTGGCACCAGTAGTATCCGTGCAAGTAAGTGTGCCATTTAGAGTCAATATGGCTGTCGCACCTGTATAGCCGTTTATGGTAAGAGAAAGAATGGTATAGCTGGTTTCCATAGTCGAGGCCTTATTGGGCTGCTGACTGGGGGTAATCCCGTGTTCGACCCCGTCAAATACCACCGCGTCGCTGGCACCCGGTATACCAGGATCCCAGTTTGCGGCGGTTGACCAGTTGTCGTCCCCACCCGCCCCGATCCAGTAGACGGTGTTAAGGTCCCACCCCGTATTACCCCCCTTGTTCAAAGACGGGCTGGCATAGAGGATTTCCGACCCAAGATTATAGGACTCTCCGACCGCCACCCTGATTAATGAGTAAGTCTCCGACTCAACCTTGATGTACCAAGTTTCGCCCTCGACAGTCGAGCGGAGATAGACGGGATAGCCGCCGGCTTGGCCTTCGATATGAAGACTGCCCGTAAAAGTGAATGTTCTGCCGGCCTCAAAATACAGTTCTTTACCGGGAACGGTGCATGTGAAGTTTTGGAAGGAAATATCACCATAGAAATAGGCAGGTTCAGAGCCCGACACTACGACACTCTCTGCTTCTACGGTGAGATGGGATAATCTCGGATACACAATTGCTCCCCAACCATCGAGAGGAGGGCCGCGCATAGTCACGTTTGTTCCTAGTCCACTGCAATCATAGATTTGAATCTCTCCGTTTAAGCGGTGTATCTTAATGCTTGCCGCGTCTATAGTTACGGGGTGTGAAAAAGTGCCGAATCTATTGGCTATGAGGGTAACGCTTGCCGCCGGCAGTATCACTGTTTCGGAGAAATCTATAGCGCCGTCGGACTTAAGTGTGAAGTCGCTTGAGACAAGATAACTTATTTTCACGCCCTCGCCTTCTATAGCCACCACCCCGTTAGCGGTGGTGCAATTTGTTATGCTTATGTCTCCGAGATTCCTGTAGATATCGATCTTGGGGCTGGTCGTGCGGACGTCAAAACTATTCGCTATAAGGCTTATCTGGCTTGCCTCGATGGGTGTGGGCGTAAGATCCCTTATCGCCCCGAGCCGGGCTTCTAAGGTAAGGCCTCCCCCGCTGCCGTACCTCAGAATATCGCCCCGCGCCGTCTCGAGGACCTTTGTCTCGTTTTCGTCATATTTGTTTGTGATCTCAAAATCGCCTTCTTTGTGAACGTAGCACGGATTTCCTTCTATGCTTTCCGGCGCCCTCCGGCTGCCGATCTTGATATAACCGTACTCCGTAATAATACTGCCCTTAAGAGTCATTGTGCCGGAGCCGTCGATAAGGATATTTCCGAATCCTGAAGTTTCGATAGAGCCGGCCGACTGGGTGAAATGGCCAACGCCGTCGCCGTCATAGTCAGCAAATAGCGATATATTTCCTGACGTAGATTTAATAATACTATTTATTTCTATGTTATTATTAGTTGATATAGTAATATCACCTTTAACGTTCAAATCCTTGTCGCTCGTAATATTAGTTTCTGAAGTTACCTCTATACCGTCATCCGCCTCAAGGGTGCCCGAAACCTGCACATCGCGGTTCGCGACAATCTTTATAACCCCGTCGACAGACACCATTTTGGTCGCTTTTGTCACACCCGTGTGGTTTACGGCGTGCTCAAATATGTCTTTTGCCGTCTTGGCGCTTAAAATAACCTGCGTAGCCTCAATCTGGCCTGAGGTGGCCACCGCGTCCTTTACGGTATTGCCGGCCGCGTCAAACACCTTTCCGCTCGTTTCCTCGTTAATTTCGACCTGTATCATGCCCCTCATGTCAAAAGCAACCGTAACCTTATCGCCCGATGTAAGATGTACCGTTCCGGCCTGCGCCTGTATAATGCCTGTATTACTCACGCTGCTCGCTATAAGGGCAACCGAGGTGGCGTCGATACGGCCTTCGTTGACAATCTGGTTATAAGCGAAGTCCGGATCGTGCTCGAAGATATAGGTCTGGTTCAAAAAGTTGTTGGTCGAAATATCGAGCGTCGAGGCAACGAGGACGTTGACGTTGACTTGGGCGGACGGCGCGAAGTTGATTCCGTTCGGGTTGACGAGGAAGAGGACTCCGTTGGCGTTAAGAGTTCCAAAAATCTGGCTGGCATCGGGACCCGTCACCCTGCTCAGGCAGGTAGCCGAAGCCGATGGCTGGAAAAAGTTCACTGTTTCATTCTGGGCGATGTTAAACGAATTGAAATTTATGACGGCATTGTTGCCGGCGGTAACGTTGAGGGTGGTGTCGTTCGGTCTTTCGACGGTAACATCGCCCGCTTCAACTTGTTCTCCCTCGGGAAGAGCGAATGCGGAAGGCGCCACTACCATCATCGAGAACAAAACCATAAAGGCTATCATATTCCTGAACCTTATAGCACCTTTATGCAGTTTCATCCTCGCAGGACTTCCCGAAATCACTCGCTTGTATTCACTGGCAATCATAATTAACATTATCTAAATCCTTTTATAATGTATTAGTTATCGGCCATCACAATTAAATTATACCCGTTTTGGACTTCACTTACAAAGCGGCGAAGACGAAATAATGCTACCTACTTAAAACAAAGGAGTTACAACGGTAGAAAAACACTAATCCGGTGTTTTGAAATGAGAATGGATTTGAATCGGAGAAATGTGGGAAACTACTACGGAATGTTATCTTACAATGGGTTACGTAGGGAACAGGCATGCCTGTTCCCTACTACATCATGTACCTGGTACCGGATCCATGAAACCGGTACCAGGTACATGATGTCAAACTATGTTTCGCACTGGATGCTTACGTGGAAGGAAGAAGGAGCCGCGGCGCCGGTTCGTTTATCACCGACACGATCGGCCCATTCAAATCTCGCGAAGATATTGCGGGCGATACGAACTCTGAAACCACCTCCCAAGCCCATAAGGAACCTAACGCGATGCTCGCCCGCCACAACATTCTTCATCCTGCCGCCGCCTATATCCATGAAGAGAACGGGCTCAACCTGATTGCGCAGAGGCGTATCGGAATAAGGCAGCTTCCATTCCTTCGGGAAAAGGTACATGGGGAACAGCCAGTCCGCGTTCAGGCTAGCACCTTCATCCGCGAGGTAATCGCCCTCGGGATAACCCCTGATATAGTTTGCGCCGCCAAGGCTGAACTGTTCAGATGGCGTCAGCGTATGTGAGGTAAGCTGCAAGGCTGACCGCAATATAGCATAACTCTCAAACGGCATGCGCTGCATCCTGCGCAGCGAGTGTTCGTACTTGAAAAAGAATCCTCCCGTGCCCGGCCTGCTCGATGTGGGATGATTGTGCTTGGAACCGCCCAAGAAGTGCGGTACTCCGAATTTGAACAGAGGAGAGTAAGTAGTCTGCCCCCCGCCGAAGAGCCTGTCGAGTTTCGTGATATCGAAACTGAAATAAGGCTGCCTGAGCTGGTCGCTCGCCGTGAGGTTTCCTTCGATTCTCTTTCTGATGCATTTGATCTCAAGTCCAAAATCTGAATCGACTTGCATATCCTCGGAGAGATAAATTTCCTGCTGGATGTGCGGCGTGTAAATCGTTGTATTGCCTTTGATATTATATTGCTTATACTCCGCGCCGAGTTTGCTTTTAAAATAGGCGAAATTAAAGCCAATCCTTGTGCCGTAAGTATTTACGGGCAGAGAATACATCACGGATTCACCGAAGGAACGGGCCGCAAAAAGCGTGTTCGCGTAAAGCGAATCCATGTGGCCGGTCACGTTTGTGGAACGGAAAGTAATAAGCGCCCTCGGCTTTCCTGAAAGCCGTGTGCCTTGATTGTCAAAACCTCCGCCGACGTGGTAGGGAAACCTCTCGGTTACCTTAAGCGTTACGTCTGAAGTACCCGGCTCTTTACCCGCTGATATGATTGACTTTATCTCAAGATCGGGATTTTGATTCAGTCTCAGGATGTCCCGCTGGAGTTTCTTTATATTCAGGATTTCGTTTTTTTTTGTGTGGAAATACCTCTCAAGCTGGGAGGTGGAGAAACTCTTGTTCCCGTCAATTTTGAGCTCGCCCATCCTGCCTTCCGCGACTTTAATCTCTACCTTTCCTTCCTTGATTTCCTGCTCGGGGATATAGGCGATCGTCGTGAGATAACCCTTTTCGTGATACTTGGCCTTTATCTTGTCGGCGATCTCCTGTATCTCTTTAAAACTCACCTGCTTGCCGAGGTATGACTCGTAAAGCGGCCGCAATTCCTCCGGCTTAAAAACGGTGCAATCCGTTACCGTTATGTCGCTCAGGGTGAAGACGATAGTCTCTTCGGCGGACGGAGGGGCAGTGGGTTCCTCAACTTCTATTTCCGGGGCCTTCGGCTTTTTGCGCTCAATGGCGCGTTTCTTTTGCTCTACTTCTGTTTCAAAACGCTGCGCCTGAGCGCTTGTATCCTGCCCTGAAGGCACAGGTGGCGGATTTTGGGAAAAAACGGGTTTTAGAGAGACAAAGGAAAGTATAGCAGCTAACGCGATACTGCGTAAGATTTTCCTTATTTTGGTATTAGTAAAACAAATCATGCAATTTCCCCCTGCGATTGACCCTGATATAATACCTCAATCGTCCTAAATTTGCACTTACTTTAGTAGGGATATTGGCTTAGTTTACGTACCTGGAGCTGGTTTCATAAGTACCTGCGAGCGCACCTTTACGTACCTGGTACCGGATTAATGGGATCGGTACCAGGTACGTAAAGGCAACCCTTGGATCCGGTACCGGGTACACAAAACAAGGCACCCGAAATGAGATTATATCTAAAACGCAACCCTTCAGCTGTCCTGAACAGACACCGCCTTTGCGGCGCGCGATTTTGATGTTATAATAACAACTGTTTGATTCAGCCAACTAAAACTGTTTAAATAAACCGAGGGAGAAAAATATGACGGGCAAAAAAACCGTATGCAAAACGCTGACAGGCATTGTTTTCTTTTCGCTGGCGTTTCTTGCTATAACCGCTTTAGTAAACGCGGAGGAAGCGACTTCACCGGCGGCTAAAACCACGCTGGACAATCTTATGACCGCCTTTAACGGTGAAAGCAACGCCCACACACGCTACCTCGCGTTCGCCCAAAAAGCGGATGAGGAAAATTACGGAAAAGCAGCGAGCCTATTCAGGGCTGCAGCGCGGGCGGAGCAGGTTCATTTCGAACACCACGCGAAAGTAATCAGAGAGCTTGGCGGCATGCCGGAGGCGAAAATCGAAACGCCCGTTATCAAAACTACAAAAGAAAATCTGGAAGCGGCCTTGAAGGGCGAAACTTACGAGAAGGATATTATGTATCCCGAATTTCTCGCGCAGGCGAAAAAGGAAAACATCAAAGGCGCCATAGACGCGTTCGAAGATGCCGGGCGGGCGGAAGCAGTCCACGCGGAATTATACAGGAAGGCACTGGACAATTTGGAGGCGTGGAAAGGCTCGAAAAAAGACTTAAGTGTGTGCCCTGTATGCGGAAACGTCGTTGAAGTAATTACGTTTGCCAAGTGCCCGATTTGCGATACCGAAGCGGCTAAATTTATGACCGTCGGTTAAATTTGTGTACCTGGTACACCGACCAACGGTTTACGTAGCATGCCTGTTCCCTACTACTTCTTTTTAGCTACAGCGGTGATTATCTTGAGGGCCTCATCCATATCAAAGGGTTTATAGAGACAGGCGTAGGCACCTTTTTCCATGGCTTGTTTTACCAAGTCATCCACTTCCTGACGGTACGCGGTCATCACCACTACCACAGTCTTCGGATTTATCTTCCTGATCTCCAGATATACTTCGAGGCCGTTTAAGGCTGGTAGTTTCATATCGATGAAGAAAACATCATAGTGCCTCTCTTTAGCTAAAGTGATGGCCTCTTCACCCGTAAGGCAGGAGTTTACGCTGTAGCCTTCTCTTTCCAAAACGCTTTTCATCGTTTTGCTGATATTGGGATCGTCATCTACTATGGCTATAAACGCGCCGTTTTTTGATTTCTCCAGCATATTTATGATTGTCTCGATGTTGAAAGGTTTGCGGACTACGGCGTAGACGCCTTCTTTGATCGCGTCCTTTATCAGCTCATCCACGGAATAGGCGGTCATCAGAATCACGACACTGCGCGGCGCGGCAGATTTCATCTTTTTATAAGTCTCCACCCCGTTCATAACCGGCATCTTGATATCCATCAAAACCGCGTCAAACTCCCTCTCTTTCATCAGCTCCAGGGCCTTTAAACCACTCTCCGCCGTTGTTGTCTCGTACCCCTTTGCCGCCAATACTTTAGAAAGAGTATTGCGGAAATTTGCCTCGTCATCGACTATGAGTATTCTGGTTTTCTCAGACATCTTTCTTCCCTCCTGTGTGTTTTTCAATCGCCTTTATCATCTCCTCCGGCCATACAGGCTTGCGCAAAATTTCGTCTATCATTCCCTCCTCCGCCGCTTTCATAAGGAGCTTTCTTTCTTCCTCCGGTCCGTAGCCGGTAAATAAGATCGCCTTCGTGCCCGGGGCGATACTTTTAATTTCTTTAAATATCTCCACGCCGTTTTTGTCGCCCTTTAAAATCAAATCTATGAAAATAAGGTCGACTTTTTCTTTTCTTACAAACGCAATCGCCGCCTGAGAACTGCTGGCCACAAATGTCTCATACCCTTTTTTATCAAGGATGTTCTTTAATGTTTTGCACTGCTCCACATCGTCATCGATAATTAAGAGTCTTATTCTATCTCCCATTTTATCCTCTCCTTTTAACGGGCAGTTTAACCGTGAAAGTTGTTCCCTTTCCGGGTTGGCTTTCAACCTCGATCATGCCATGGTGTCCTTCAACAAGAGACTGGCATACAGAAAGC
>JAQTRP010000026.1 GCA_028711765.1 Candidatus Omnitrophota bacterium
ATTCAAGTGCTTCCGCCATCCCGCGGCACGGGAACTTTTCGGTCGCCAGCAGCTTCGGGGTTTCTCCTTTGACGCCGAAATCATCTATCTTGCCCAGAAGCTCGGTTACAAGATTAAGGAGATTCCCGTTAATTGGGTGAATTCACCCCACAGCAAAGTCGGGCTTATTTCCGATTCGGTAAAGATGTTTTTTGATCTTATCAGAATAAAGTGGTTGCACAGGGGTGCGCCCCCTATAAAAACTTAAAGTCCAGGTTAACTGATAGCATGAACGATAAGCTTTCGGGTAAAGTTATAGTTATGATGTTGTGCATTATCGCCCTCGGTTTCGCTTTGCGGGCGGCGGGGATAAATTTTGGCCTGCCTTATCTTTACCACGCCGACGAGCCGAACATCGTAAACCGTGCCGTTGCCTACGGCACGGGGGATTTGAATCCCCATTATTTCCAGATTCCTCCGCTCGCGTCATATATCCTTTTCTTTGAATACGGCGCCTATTTTCTTTTGGGGAAGCTGTTCGGATTTTTCCCGGATTTACAGGTTTTTAAGATAGAATTCTTCAGTGATCCGAGCGTTTTTTATTTAATAGGGCGGATAAGTTTCGGTCTGGTTACCGGAGTCCTGACTATATTGGCCGTCTATTTTACGGCGAAAAGACTTTTTTCACGTGAGGCCGGTGTTTTGTCGGCCCTTTTCCTGAGCGTTTCTTTCCTCCACGTGAGGGATTCGCATTATCTTTATCTCGATGTCACACTCACGCTTCTGATTGTCCTCGCGTTTTTATGGAGCCTTAAGATTTATGATTCGGGTAAGACGCGCGATTATGTCCTGGCCGGTCTTTGGATCGGCCTTGCGACGGCTTTTAAGTATAATGGCTGCCTCGTCTTTGTCGCTTTGCTACTTGCCCATTTGCTCCGCGAACCCGCGCGCGATTGGTTTCTCGCCTTATGGAAAAAGGAATTGTGGATCAGCGTAATTACGATTTTTGCGGTTTTTGTCGTATGTAATCCGTTTTTTATTCTGGACTGGCAGACGTTTTGGACGAGCTTCTTCGCCGAGACACACGCGCAGGGTTCGTCTGGATGGCTCCATCATTTCAGTTATTCGCTCGCGCAAGGTATAGGGGGGCTTTTTCTTCTGTGGTGCCTTTTCGGTTTGGTATTCTGTCCGTTTATTTTGGGTAAGCGGGGTTTAATTCTTTTGTCGTTTCCTGTGTTGTTTTATATCACCCTGACGCGTTTTAGCCAGATCCACGACCGCTACGTCATTCCGCTTATTCCTTTTCTGGTTTTGGCGGGAGGTATCACGGCGGCATACGTTTTCGATAAGGTTTTGTTAAACAAGGCGAAATGGCTGAGGGCTCCGTTTATCGTATTTCTCATTCTTTTGGTTGTTCCTACGGCGGCGAAGTCGGCGGTAGTTGATTATCTATTCACAAGAAAGGACACAAGGACAGAGGCGAAGGAGTGGATTGAGGCAACGATTCCGTCCGGTATGGCAGTTGCGCTGGATCATTCTTTTTTCTGTCCGGCGCTTGCGCCTGTGGCGGAACAGATCGCAGCCAAGAAAGACCTGATCCGCGTGGGGGATAAGCATTTCGCGAAGAAGAACGAGAAGCTGAATGCGCTTTTAAGTCTCGTTAAGGCGGGGGATAAACGCTACAAACTCTATTACCTTGTAGGCGAAGGCGAAGAAAACAATACGCCGAAATTTATCCTTACCGAGCCGGTTATACCGCGGAATTTAGGGGCGCTTAGAAAAAATGGGATAAAATATGTCTGCGTGGCGAAATATTGGTCCGGTTATGACGAGGCGGTACCTTTCTACGGCGAACTTGTAAAAAAAGGAAGGCTCATTAAAGTTTTCACGCCTTACATGGATAATTCGGTACGCCGGCCCTTTAACGCGAAGAACATCAGGACCGGTGCGCCTTCGCTTGATAAGGAAATTTTCTCGCGCCGCTCTAACGGTGAGATTATCGAGATTTACGAGATAGAGTAACTTGTTCAGGTATCTGCTTTTATGTACCTGGTACTGCTTGGATGCGGTACCGGGTACATAAAAGCACCCAAAGACAAAGGGTAACAGCATGACTACAAAAGACGGTATATCCATAGTACTCCCCGCCTACAACGAAGAGGCAAATATCGCCCACGCGATTAATGACGTACTGAAATATTTCTCCGATAAGTCAATCGAGTACGAAATCATTGTCGTAAACGACGGTTCGCGCGACAAGACGCGCGATATAGTTAAATCCTTCAGGGATTCTCGCATTCGGCTTATCGACCACGAGACGAATCAGGGATACGGCCGCTCTTTGAGGGACGGGTTTAAGGCGGGGCGCTATGAATATCTTTTCTTTACCGACGCGGACAGACAGTTCGATATTACGGGACTTGATGTGATGCTTCCCATTATAAGGACAGATACGGTTGATCTTTTGATCGGTTACCGTATAGACAGGCAGGATCCCTTTCTCAGGCGATTTCTTTCGTGGGGGTTCAACAGCCTCGTGGGGTTTATCTTTGATTTAAACGTAAAGGATATAGACTGCGCCTTTAAGGTATTCAGACGGCATGTTTTTGACAAGATCGAAGTCCGGTCGAAAGATTTCTTCGTGAATACCGAGATTTTGGTCAAGGCCAACTTTTACGGTTTTCGCATAGTGGAGGTTGGGGTGCCTCATTTCCCGAGGCAAGCGGGGAAAAGTACGGTTTCATTCAAATATATTCCGAGGACTTTGCGTGAGCTCACTCGTATATGGCTTGAGATGCGGGAGCTTAAAAAAGTAAAAAGTCAAAAGTAAAAAGTCAAAATGAAAGTATTATTAGTAAGACCGGTTACGTCGGATAAATTGGTTCTTAATTGTGTTCCTCTGCTTGGTTTGGGATATTTGGCGTCGGCCCTTAGTAAAATCGGGGTCAGCGTCCGGATACTCAGCTGCGTTAAAGAGAAGATGGGGCAGTCGGAACTCATCGCCTATATCAAAGGATACTGTCCTGACGTGGTCGGTTTTACGGCGTTCACTCACGATATTCCTTCGGTTAAGGAATCGTTGGGGCTCATTAAAAATTACAGGAGAGATATAACGACAATTGTCGGCGGGCCTCATATATCCGCTATTCCGGAAGAGACCTTTAACTATCTTGGCGGGAGTATCGATTTTGGGTTTAAGGGCGAAGCTGAGGTCGGTCTGCCGATGTTAGTGCGCCGCTTAGGGGGCGAATACGGGCTTGAGCTTTCCACGATCGCAGGCCTGATCCGCAGGGAAGGAGCAAGGGTCATTGTTAATGAACAGATTTTTGTGGAGGATTTAGACAAATTTGATATGCCGGCCTGGGAATTGATGGATCCGAGGACGTATCCGGATGCGCCGCAGGGGGTGATCTTCCGGCAGTCTCCGATCGCCCCGATTATGGCAACGCGCGGCTGTCCTTACAGGTGCACTTTTTGCGCCGGTAATGTGGTTGGCGGCAGAAAAATTAGGACACGTTCTCTTCCGAATGTTATGGCCGAAATAAGGCATTTGGCTGAAAACTACGGCGTGCGGGAGTTTCATATTTTGGATGATAATTTTTCCATGGACAGGTCGTTTGTCAGGGAGTTTTGCAAGGCCATTATCGATTATAATCCTAACCTGAGCTGGTGTTGTCCGAATGGTCTCAGGCTTGACCGCCTCGATGCGGAAACTGTTAAACTAATGAAAAGATCCGGCTGCTATTATATTTCTGTCGGCATAGAATCGGGTTCCGACCGTATGCTTAAAAAGGTGAAAAAAGGTTTTACCGTAGCCCAGATCAAAGAACAGGTCTGGATGGTGAAAAATGCCGGTATGGATGTTAATGGCTTTTTCATATTAGGCCTTCCGAGTGAGACTAAAGAGGAGATGGAGGCCACAATCAGGCTGGCGAAGGAACTGCCTCTTTCAAGGGTGCAATTTTATAATTTTATTCCGCTGCCTTCGACCGAATCTTATGACGAGCTTGTGAGACAAGGGGAGATAGGGGCTCTTAATTGGGAGCATGCCTTTCAGGCCGAGGTTTCATATTCTCCGGCCGGCATCAGCAAAGAAAGCCTAAAGGCGATGCAAAAGCGAGCGCATCTTGAGTTTTACCTAAGACCCTCGATACTCTGGAATTTGCTCACGCAAATCAGGAGCTTCGAGCAGTTTATGTTTATCGTTAAAAGGGCCTTTGCCTATATCGGATAAGAGGAGAGATGATGAGTTTCTTGCAAAGACTGAAACAAAACCTCGGCTTGTTTGCTATCATGGCCGGAGGAATATGTTTTAGGTTACTCGGCATCGACCGCCCATTCCTGGGGAATTTTTCGTCCTATCAGACATTGTGGGCAATGATGGCCCGCTTTATGGCGCGGGAGCATTTTTTGGATCTCCTTAACATTAAGCTTAACGTGCTCATCATGGGCAAACCGTCTCTGCATTTGCTCGCGTATCCGGTAAGCGCGTTTGTCGCCGCCGTGCCGTACGCTGTTTTCGGAGGGAGCCTTGAGGTGTGGGGAAGGCTTCAGGCGGTGTTTTTTTCGATCTTGACCGTTGTGGTATTGTATTTCTTCGTAAAGAAAATCCTAAATAAGACGATTGCCCTTACGGCGGCGTTCATTTACGCTTTTTCTCCCGTCAGCATAATATACGGCCAATCGTTTATGGATGAGGCCTGTTCGGTTTTCCTCGTCGTGCTCGCGCTTTATATGCTTTACAGTGACTATGAGCGGCCGTCGCTATGGCGTTTTTTTGTTTCGGCATTCGCCGCCTCATTCGCCGTTCTTAGCCGGATCCACACGCTCTATCTCTTGATTCCGGCCGCCTATATTTTTTATCTCTCCTACGGCAGGTTGTTTTTCCTCAAGCCAAAATGCATTTTTTATGCGTGCCTTGTGCTTTTTATTCCATTTCTCTGGTACGGTTACACCCTATACGCCACGCTCTGTTACGATAACGTGTACACCAATATGTTTGTGCAGATGCTCTATACGAAAGGGCGACAGTTGGCGTATCTTTCGTCGTTCAATTTCTATAAGACGCTTCTTGACTACGTAAGCGGGATTGATTTTACACCGCTTGGATTCGTAGCGCTCATCGCCGGTATAGTGGCTATGGCGGGGCGGCCTCGGTACGAACGCGGATTTTTCTACGCATGGCTTGGCACCGTCATACTGTTTTTTCTCATCCTTCCCCAAAAGGTGATGGACCATAACTTTTATACGCTCCACCTTATTCCCGTAGGCTCGGTTTTTGCCGCGCTTTCGTTTTCCGAACTGCTAACGCTTGAATTTTGGGGGGTACGAAGAACGAAGGTCGTTTTGTCTATCGGCGCGATCGGTATTTTTCTGCTACTCTCGTTCCGTTATACACTCCATCCCTTAAGGGTTATTTCTCCGGAAAGCATGAACGTACAGAAGGCGGCGGAGGAGATTCGGCGTATAACGGGGGAAGATGATCGCATTATTGCGGCAAGGGGCGCGGCCGGAGATTTATTGTATTACTGTGACAGGAAGGGGTGGCTTTTTTCTTTGGCCAATGAATCCGCCAATGTGAGCAAATGGTTTGCGATAAACCGTTGGGATAAACTTTCTCCCGCTGAGCGCGAGCGCCGGAATGAAGCGGCCAAGGATCCGGTGAGCTATCTCGAATATCTAAAGGGAGAGGGCGCGCGCTATTTTGTTGTGTCGTATCCGCCGGAGTTCTTGGCTCTAAAAAACTTCAGCGCGTATATGTCCGGACACTACCGTCAGCTATCATCGGAGCCTGAACGCTACCTTATTTTCGATCTTGGCGAAAGGCGGTAATCGCATGAAAAGCACGCGCGGGTGGGAGTGGCAGCGAGACGGCATCTTTATCCTCTTGATTTTCGTTCTCCTAATAATTTTCTACCCTCAGTTTTTTTTAGCGAAGGGGGCTTTTCTTACCGCGGACCACGAGGAGCAGCATTTTCCTTGGGCGTTTCTCTTTTCCGAAAATATTAAACAGGGCATAATCCCGTTCTGGACTTCGGGTATCCAGTGCGGTTTTCCCATAGCGGCTGAAGGGCAGATAGGCGTTTTTTATCCGCCGAATTTGCTTTTCTATCTCCTTTTACCTATCAAGGTTGCGTACGCGTACCTTACGCTCTTCCACTTTCTCATTGCCGGGCTCGGTATGTATATTTACGCCCGCCGCAACGTTATAGGGCATCTCGCCTCATTTCTTGCCGCCGTCCTGTTTTTGTTTGGCACCGCTTCAGGGGGCGGGTTTTATAATGTTAACTCTCTCAAGACGTTGTGCTGGTTTCCGCTCGCCCTGTATTGCGCTGACAATCTCACCGAGAAACAAAGATTAAGGGATGCACTTGCTCTCGGTGTGGTATGCGGCTTAAGCCTTCTTGCGGGATATCTTCAACTCGCGGTCTACTTTGTAGGTTTCAGCATGTTGTATCTCGCGTTGCGCGTAGCTTTTTCCGCTCCACCTCGACAGCGTACAGCGTTTTTCCTTAAAGTTTCGGCATTCGCTGCCGCGGCGCTATTTTGCGCGTTTATCATTTCAGCTTGGCAGCTCGTTCTTACCTGGAGACTGAGCCTTTTTTCAAACCGCATCGTGGCAACGGAAAGTTTCGCCTATATCGGTTCTTTCAGCCCGCTCGCGTTTGTGACACTTATTTATCCGGACCTTTCCGGTGTTTTCCGCGGCAACGTTTTTTACATGGGGGCATTATCGCTTTTCTTCGCCTTGCTTATTCCGCTTAAGCCATGGCGCTCAAAGCTCTATCTTATAATGTTCGGTATCTCCGTCTTTCTCGCGCTTGGGCAATTCAATCCTCTATACGTTCTTTTTGTGAAGCTTACGCGGTTTTATTCCTTCAGAGTGCCGTTTAAGTTTATGTTTTTTGCCGGTTTCTTCCTTTCGCTTATCGCGGGTCTTGGCTTGGATAATTTTCTGTCTTCACTGAAAGGTCTTGAGACACGTCTCAAGAGGGCATTCAGGATACTTGCCGGGTTTTTTGTAGTTTCTTTTACGGGACTCGCCGCGGCGCACTGGTCGGCAAAGATTTTTTACGAGCCGCTCTACTCGCTTGGCCAGGCGTATGTGCGCCGTTTCATTTATATGAACCCCAGCCATCCCCGTAGCCTGGAAGAATATTATCAGGCACTCAGGAGACTCATGAGCTTTTTTATTGCCTCATCGAATCTCTTGAAGCCGCAGCTTGTGGCAAGCACTATTATTGTTCTCGCGGTCTTCTTTCTTATATCTTTATGCTTAAGGGGGGTTATTACGCGGAAGGCGTTTTTGTGCGTTGGTATTCCGCTGCTTCTCATAGATCTCTACTATTACGGTTTTCTTGACATAAAGAGGGACTTCTCGTCTTACGAACGGGTTTTGCAGCCGCCCGCTGTTTGTGAATATCTCGCGAAAGAGAAAGCACCGTACCGGATCTATAGTTTTAAGGGAGTATATGAGCTCCAGCCGCTTACGCCAAGCGCGAATCTCGTTTTTCATATCGATTCGTGCGGGGCGTATTCACCGCTTGTCATGAAACGGTATTTTGATCTCATGGGCAAGCTCGGCGGCGTCAATGATTCCCAGCTTATCGTCGATCCGGATGAGGAGTATCTCTACCGCCATCTGGCGTTTCTCGGCATGCTTAACGTTAAATACATTGTTTCGAGTAAAACTCTCGATAGCCGGTATTTGGAGAAGGTTTTTGATGGCGGTAGTTCCAAAGTGTATAAGAATCCCTTGTATATGGCTAGGGTGTTTCTTCTCGAGCGGTATGTCGTAGAGCCGGATGAGACGGTAACGCTTAGCCGCGTCCAGTCAGATGAGTTTAACCCCCGCGCCGTCGTATATCTCAATAGGGAACCTGTCTTCGCCGAAGGTGTGGCCGTATCTTGCGAGGCAGAGACCGTCACGATCGTTTCATTAAAGCCGGGTATGCTCGAACTTGCGTGTGATGTGGGGAGAAATAAGATTTTGTTCTGGAGTGACGTTTATTATCCCGGTTGGAAAGCGTTTGTGGATGGAAGGCCCGCCGAAATTTATAAAGCGAATTACATTTTTAAAGCGGTAGCCCTGGGGGCCGGAAGGCATAGTGTTGTTTTTAAGTTCAAACCGCTGGAGAGTTTTTGATGAATCCGCGGAAAGAGCCTTTGGCGCCATTGCTTGAGAGACGTTCGGCCTGTCCCTTGTGCGGGGCCGGTGTTTCCTTATGGCGGTTGCTCTGCGATTTTGGAGCGATGAAAATATTTGCATGCGGTACTTGCCGCATGATATTCATGAATCCGTTTCTGGGGAAAGAGGGAATGAAGGAATTTTTCTCACAAAGCGCTGTTGAAGCCAAGGAGATCCCTCATTTTAAAAGACATGATGTCGCTGCTATCGCGCAAAACCCCGGTGATAAGTTATATCGAAGATATGCCGCGTGTTTGCGGAGGATAGAGGAGCTGACAGGTAAAGGGAGGCTCCTCGATGTGGGGTGCGGCGAAGGACTCTTCCTATATGTGGCGGCTAAAGAAGGGTGGAAGGCGGAAGGCATCGATTTCAGCAGTAGCGATTTAGAGCGGGCGCGGAAAAATCTTGGGCTTGAGGCGCGTGAAGGGGATTTTGAGAAGGCGGATTTTCCCGAGAGTAATTTTAACTTAATTACCCTATGGGATGTTTTGGAGCACGCAGCCGATCCCCATGCCGTTATTGAAAAGTGCCGCAAGTTGCTCATCCCGGGCGGGGTAGCGCTTATAGCGTGTCCTAACGAAGGTTCTTTTCTAACTATAATTGCCGGCTGGCTTTACAGCTTGAGTTTTGGTATAATTAAATTTCCGTCTCGGTTGCTTCATGTGATAGACCATCCGTTGTATTTTGACAAGGATACGCTTAAAAAGTTGCTTAGGGAGCATGGTTTTGAGCCGTTCTATTTAGAGACCTACGAAACGGACGATAGAAACATTAACCTGCCTCTTTTTGTGAAGGTTTTTATCAAGGTCTTAAATATTTTGGCGAAGCCGTTTGATATGCAGAATAGAATCATGGTGATAGCGAAAAAACCGTGCTGAAAGGTGATGGCTGATGAGCGGGAATGAAAAGGGATTGGTAATTATACCGACGTATAACGAAAAGGAAAATATCGGCGGGATTGTTGATGCCATCCTTGGCCTGCGTTTAAAACTCGACATGCTGGTGGTTGACGATAATTCTCCGGACGGGACGGGAACGATATTAGATTCTTTGGCGAAAGAGAGGAAAAACCTTTTTGTCATGCATCGTTCCCGGAAAATGGGCTTGGGGAGCGCCTACAAAGAAGGGTTTAAATTCGCCTTTAAAAATAATTACGGTTTTGTTATTACCATGGACGCGGATTTTTCGCACAATCCGCAGGATTTGCCCGCCATGGTGGAGGAGATTAAGCTCTCTGAGATAGTGGTGGGATCGCGTTATGTGCCCGGCGGAGGGATCAGGAATTGGCCTCTATATAGGCTGCTTTTAAGCAGCACGGCGAACAAGGTGGCTAAATTTATGAGCGGTATCGACGCTAACGATTTTACCTCCGGCTTTCAATGTTTTCGCACTGAGATCTTGAAGCGGGTTGATTTGGACAACATGCGTTCCGACGGCTATTCCTTTTTATCGGAACTGAAGTATCTCCTGGCGCGGGACGGGGGAAAAATCAGTGAAATCCCTATCATGTTTGAGGACCGGAAGCAGGGTGCTTCGAAATTATCCAAAAGAACCATACTTGAGGCAATCGTGGTTGTCCTCGGGATTGGCCTTGAGAGATTTCTTAAAATAAAAAGGCGCGCCGGCAAAAGACAGCGCAAGGAGTAACGAATCGTATGGGCAATATCGGCATTTTAGGCGGCGGGCTGACGGGTTTGGCCCTTGGTTATTTTCTTGAGGGAAAGAACGAAATCCTTGAGAGGGAGGCGGTCTGCGGGGGTCTTTGCCGCAGCATCCGGAAAAACGGTTTTCTCTACGATCAGGGAGGGCATATCATTTTCTCGAAGGACAAGGCCATCCTTAAGTTTATAGTCGATATTTTAGGTAGCAACGCGGGGAGTCATTATAGAAACAGCAAGGTCTGGTACAAGGGGAGCTTCATTAAGTATCCTTTTGAAAACGGCCTCGCCGATCTTCCCAAGGAGGATTTGTTCGAGTGCCTATATCACTACATCAATAATACCTATCGCAAGCCGAAAAATTTCAAAGAGTGGATTTATTATACCTTCGGCAAGGGGATAGCCGAGAAATATCTCATCCCGTATAACGAAAAGATCTGGAAAGAGCACGCCGAGTTGATGGGAATCGAATGGGTTGAGAGGATACCGCGGCCGCCGCTTGAAGATGTCCTTAAGGCGGCCATCGGCATTAAGACGGAAGGCTATACCCATCAGCTCAATTATTATTACCCTAAGCAGGGAGGCATTCAAGCTTTGATAGAATCGTTAGAGGGCGCCAGGGCCCAGGCTAGTATAATCAGGGGTTTTGCCGTGAAGTCTTTGAAAAAGCGCCACTCGGCGTGGATTGTGTCTAACGGCAAAGAGGAAAGGGAATATAAAAGGGTAGTTTCGACGATCCCCATATTCGATCTTATAGGCGCACTGAGCAGAGTTCCGGATAAAGTGCAGAAAACAGTTCAGAAATTGAAGTACAATTCGCTTATGGTAGTTATGCTCGGCGTTAAGAGGCCGAATCTTTCGGATAAGACCGCCGTCTATATACCGGATTCCAAGATTCTTCCCCACAGGCTTTGTTTCAGCTCAAGCTTCGGGGATGACTGGGCGCCGCGCGGCATGTCTTCTCTTATCGCAGAGGTAACCGCCCGCGAGGCGAGCAAATTGTGGAAGACGAGCGATGCCGTTATACTCGAGAAGGTTATAGGTTCTCTCCATGGCGAGCGCTTCATCGATAAAAAAGAGATCACTCAGATGGATCTCTTCAGGGCCAAGTACGCTTACGTGATTTATGACCTCGAGTACTGCAGGAACATGAAAGTCCTTTACGAATATTTTAAGGAATTGGGTATCGATATCTGCGGGCGCTTGCCGAATTTAAATATTTGAATATGGATGCCTGTGTGCGTAACGCCAAGGATCTGGCGTTTTCCATTAACAAGGCTGCGTCTAAGAAATAGAGGTGCCAAGGTGAAAGCTTTTGTGACGGGAGGAGCAGGTTTTATAGGTAGTAATTTGGCGGGGGAGCTTGTGAGGAAAAAACACAGCGTGACCTGCTACGACAATCTTTCGTTAGGAAGGAAAGAGTTTCTTCGACCTTATCTCGGCTATAGAAGTTTCCGATTTCTAAAAGCCGACCTTCTCGATTTTGGACGTCTCAAGAAAGCGATTAAAGGCCACGATGTCGTGTTTCATATGGCCGCCAACTCCGACATCGGCTATGGGATTGAATACACGGACTGGGACCTCAAACAGGGGACTTTAGCGACGTTTAATGTGCTTGAGGCGATGCGCGTGAACGGAATAAAGGAAATAGTGTTCGCGTCTACCTCGGCTGTTTATGGCGATGAGCCCCGTCTTCGCCCCACGCCAGAAGATTACGGCCCGCTTTTTCCTATTTCTCTTTACGGAGCGAGTAAGCTCGCCTCGGAGGGTCTCATTTCTGCTTACTGCCACAATTTCGGGATGCGCGCGTGGATATTCAGGTTCGGCAACGTAGTGGGTGATAACGGAACGCACGGCGTCGTCGTTGATTTTATCACGCGGCTGCGGAAAAATTCCAAAGAGCTTCGGATACTCGGCGACGGGAAGCAATCGAAACCCTATCTCTACGTTAAGGAGTGCGTTGACGGCATCCTCTTTGGGCATAAACATTCCCGCAGAGAGGTTAATTTTTTCAATCTTGCCTCGAAGGGCGCCACGTCTGTTAGCAAAATAGCGGATATGGTGACAGGAGAGATGGGTCTTGCGAAAGTTAAGCGCCGTTACACGGGTACAAAGCGCGGTTGGCCCGGCGATGTCCCGCAGGTAAGATTAAATACAGCGAAAATGACTAGGCTCGGCTGGAAGGCCTCTCTTTCATCGGACCGTGCAGTGCTCGCCGCGATCAGGGCCCTGCTCAGAGACAGGCGTTTCAAGTAGCTTAATTCTGATGTATGCCTGGTAAGGCACGGGTTGGGATATGAAGCAAAGCGCAAAATGTAAAGCGTAAAATCACAGATTAAAAATCAAAATTGTACGTTCTTCGATCAATTTTACGTTTTGAGCTTTAGCTTTGCGCTTTTCGCTTTAAGTTTTACACTTTTTCTATATGCAATACTCAATGTGCACAATACGGTGTAATCCGGTACTAAGTACACATTAAGATTAAAGGAGAAAGATTATGCAGGCTGTGATATTGGCCGGAGGGCGGGGCGAGAGGCTCAGGCCAATTACCAATAAAATACCGAAGGTCCTGGTGCCGATTAAAGGCAGGCCATTTCTTGAATATCAGCTTAAGTTGCTTAGACGCAATGAGATACGTAAAATCATTCTTTTGGTAGGGTATATGGCCGATCGGGTTAAGGATTATTTTAAGGATGGACGAACCCTCGACTTAAATATAGAATACGTAGCCGAGAAGGAGCTCTTAGGCACCGCCGGCGCCCTGAAGGCGGCGGAGAATTTCTTAGAAGAGTCCTTCTTCCTTATAAACGGCGATACCTATTTGGATATAGATTACAGAGGGGTATTGTCGGAATTCGAAAAAAGAGGGAAAATGGGCCTTGCGGTTGTTTATGATAACAGCCGCGGCGATACAGGTGTTAAGAATAATATAGCGATGGATAAGGACTCAATGATAACGGATTACGAGAAGGCAAGTTCCCGCCCGTCGATAAATCTCGTTGAGGCGGGGGTGTTGGTCTTTAACAGAAAAGTATCGTCCTATATTCCAGGAAACAGGAAATGCAATATCGAGGATACGCTGATGCCGCGCTTGGTAAAAGAACGCGAGTTCACCGGTTATCTTAGCCCTAAGCGGTTTTATGATATGGGCACTTTGGAGAAACTGAAAGAGCTTGAGAGGGTTTTGTCGTGATAATATCAAGGACCCCATTCAGGATAAGCTTCGCGGGCGGCGGGACGGACTTAAAAGAGTTTTATTCCCGCGAGCCGGGCGCTGTCACGGCTTCCTGCATCGACAAATATATGTACATCACCGTTAACAAGCGCTTCGACCACACTATCAGGGTGAGTTATTCGAAGACCGAAATAGTGGAGACGGTCGATGAGATAAAACACCCCATAGTGCGGGAGACCCTGAAGTATGTCGGAATAACAAGCCAGATAGAAATTATCTCCATAGCCGATCTGCCGGCGGGCGCGGGGGTGGGTTCATCAAGTAGTTTCACTGTCGGGCTATTGAATGCCCTTTACGCTTACCTGGGGAAGCATAAGTCCGCCGCGGAGCTCGCAAAAGAGGCCTGTTATCTCGAAATAGACTTGGTTAAAGAGCCGATCGGCAAGCAGGATCAATATGCCGTTGCCTTCGGCGGGATTCAGCATATCCAGTTTAATCCTGATGAAAGCGTTTTTGTCGATCCCGTGATATTTTCAGCCGATGAGAAACTGCGGCTCAACAAGTGCTTGCTCCTTTTCTATACGGGCCTTACGCGGAAGGCAAGCGATATCTTGAACGGCCAGAAGAAGAATACGCCGAGCAAATTAGAATATCTGAAAAAGATCAGGGATCTTTCTTATGAAATCAGGGACATCCTTATTCACGGCAAAGACCTCGACGAATTCGGCCGGGCCTTGCACAGGGGCTGGATACTTAAGAAGGAGTTGGCCCATAACATAACGAACGACCATATAGATAAATATTACGAGAAGGCCCTTAACGCGGGCGCTCTGGGCGGCAAGCTTTTGGGGGCGGGCGGCGGTGGGTTTTTGCTTTTTTATTGCCCTACAGCGAAGCAAGCGAACTTAAAAAAGGCCCTGAGCGACCTCAGAGAAGAGCCTTTCAAATTCGAGCCGCAGGGCAGCAAAATAATTTACGTGGGCGGGGTGTAAAAATGGTGAAAAAATTTGTGTCCGGTTACATAGGGAAACTTAAGGATCTCTTGGGTGAGCTTCCGGTCGCCGAGATAGAGAAGATCGTGGATATTATCTTCAAGGCCTACAAGGACGATAAGCAGGTCTTCATTATGGGTAATGGCGGCAGTGCCTCGACGGCGTCGCACTTTGCCTGCGACCTCGGCAAGGGGACAATTGTCCGCGGCAAGAAGCGTTTCCGCGTGATCAGCCTCTACGAGAATACGTCTTTGATCACGGCCCTCGCGAATGATTTCGGCTACGACCTTGTTTTTAAGGAGCAGCTCATTAATCTTGTAAATCCTAAGGATGTGGTGATTGTGCTTTCCGCCTCCGGCAATTCGCCTAACGTGGTAGAGGCGATAAAATACGCGAAATCCCGCGGCGCCGTCGCTATAGGTTTTATCGGATTTGACGGCGGGAAGCTCCGGAGCCTCGTAGATGAGCATGTCCTTATCAAGGCTAATAACTACGGACAGGTCGAAGACGTGCATTTGATCCTCGAGCACGCCATATCCCAATATTTCAAGGACAAATTGGAAAAGGAAGCGTAATGAAAATTTCCGTTGTTATGGCTACCCTGAACGAAGAGGGGGCGATAAGGAAAGTCATCGAGGATATAAAAACCGCCACCAGTAATCAGGTAGAGATCGTCGTCGTCGACAGCAGTACCGATAAGACAGCCGAGATCGCCGAAAGTTTGGGCGCTAAGGTAATCAGGCAGGCGCGCTTGGGCTATGGAACAGCCCTCAAGGCGGCGTTTAAGGCCGCCTCAGGCGATGTTATTTTTACGACGGACTGCGATGATACCTATCCCATGGAGGCGATACCGGAATTTTTGTCGTGGTTCGATAAGGGTTACGATATTGTGAGCGGCTCGCGCATGGTGAGAAAAAATAAGGCGATGCCGCCTATGAATAAATTCGGCAATTGGCTTTTCGCGCTTCTCGCGAGGGTTTTGTATAAAATCGATATAACCGATATCACAACCGGTATGCGCGGGTACCGGAGAAAGATCCTCGGGGCCTATGATTGGGAGTCAAACCTCGCTTTTCCCGCGGAACTTGTTATCAGGCCGGTGCTCGGCGGTTACAAATTCAAAGAGATACCGATAGATTATCGTTTGAGAATAGGGGAGGTTACGCTTAACCCCTTGAAGTCCGGCCTCGCCTTTATCAGGTGCATTTTTAAATATAAGTTTAACTTAAAAATAAGCCCCGACCTGCTATAAATTCATGCCTAAACGCGTAAAAGAAATCGCGGCCCTCCTGTGGGTTTTTTTTATCCTGATTTCGTACGCCTATTTAGTTCTCTACTGTAAATTGATTCAAATCCTCTGCAAATGATTTCTTTGGCCTACCTTATTTTTTCCTTGCTTGTTTGCTTGGCGCTCGGCCAGCTCTCTGTTAAAATTCTACGCCCAAAAGATATGCGCTTGGGGGAGGAGTTTGTATTCTCTTTAGGCCTGGGGCTCGGCCTCTTGAGTTATACGGTTTTGATTGTGGGCTTATGCGGTATTCTCTATAAAAATGTGTTTCTCCTTTTTGGGTGCGGAGTTATCGCGGTATCCCTTCCTTTTACCGTTTCGCTTTTAAAAAGGGCATACGGCGCCATTTTATCGGTAAGGCCGGTATTTTCTTTCTACAACATCGCCCTCTTTCTTCTTTTTGGCATCGCGTTTTTCTGTATCCTTTCGGGAGCGCTGGCCCCTGAGACAAAAATCGATTCGTTGTGTTACCACTTGCATTGTCCGAAGGTCTTTGTCAAGTATCACAGGGTCTTCGCTATTCCCTATGAGCCCAACGCGGCGTTTCCTTTCTTGGCGGAGATGCTTTATACATTGGGCCTTCTCTTTAAGGGTCAGATCGTAGCCAAGCTGTTTAGTCTTTTTACGGGGCTAGTCCTTTCATTGGCTGTGTATGTTTTTGCAAAGCGGCATATGAATCTTAGTAAATTTTTTATAGCGCCTGTTCTTTGCTTTATGACGCCGCTTGTCTTCAATGAGCTCGCGACGACTTATATCGAGCCTTTATTGTCGTTATTCACGTTTTTAGCGTTTTTCTCGCTCTATAACTGGTTGGTAGGAGATAAAAAGCGCTGGCTTGTCCTTGGAGGTATGAGCGCGGGATTTATGCTTAGCACTAAATTTTTAGGGTTGTATGCGCTGCCCGGTCTTTTTTGCATATTGGTTCTGGGGCACTTTAAGAAACGTTTAGCGTTTAGAGATTTTATCGCCTCATGCGTTTTATTCAGCCTGCCGCTTGTTCTTTTTTCGTTTATATGGTATCTGCGTTCCTTTCTTATTTGGGGTAACCCCGTTTATCCCTATTTTAACACGCTGTTTGGCATGCCGCAGGCGGCAGCGCCCCTTGCCGATGTTGTGGGTATGGGTAAGGGTATTAAGGCCTTGACCCTGCTTGCCTGGAACATAACGATGTATCCTCAAAACTTTGAAGGATACGGTGTGCAGCTCGGCGGGCTTTTCTTGGCTTTCATTCCGCTTCTTATTTTTATCCGCGACCGGGGAAGGGCGCTCGGCTGGATAGGGTTTTTCTCACTTTTGTACGCACTAATCTGGTTTAGTACGGCTCAAAACCTCAGGTTTTTTATGCCGCTCGTGCCTTTTTTAAGTCTTGCTGTCGCCAAGGCGGAAGATAGCGCGGGGGAATGGAAAATGGGCCGGATTTTTAAAATTTTATTTGTAGTGTTCCTTATTATCAATTGCTCGCTCGCCGTGTATCATAACCGCCGCAATTTTAAAGTCTCATGGGGTGTCGAGGCAGAAGAGCAGTTTCTTTTGAAAAATGAGCGGACTTTTACTATCGCCGATTTCATAAACAAAAACTTGCCCCCCGAGGCAAAGATACTGTATGCGGGCGATGTCAAAAGTTTTTATATTAATCGCGACATTATCCGCGAGGATATGTTCGCGCTTAAGACGAAGTATTTTAAAGAATACAAGACGCCGGCGGAGGTTTTCGCGTTTCTCAAAGGGCAGGGTATATCCCATATCCTTTTTTGCGTTACGGCCGAGACGGCTGATGAGAATTTATCCGAGCCCTTAAGGATGAGCGCTTTGTTGCAGGGTAAGAAAGCGGTATCGGTTTTTCTCAAGCCGCTCACGAGTGTGTCGTTTGAGTCCGGGGAGGACGGCAAGGTTATCTACCGTCTTTATTCGATTAAAAATTCAAATTAATTAAGCAAATATTAGCAGAGGATTTAAGGAAGCCACGGGTGACGAGCGATAATTGCAAGAAAGTCTCTTTGGCGAAGGGCGCGGAGCGGTACAAAAACGTACAGCGTGCCCTTGGCCTGATAAAACCGGATTTGGAGAAAATCCGCGGCAAAAAGAACATTTTAATAAAGCCAAATTTGACCGCCACAAAAAACGCGTTTGCGAACACAAATGTGGAAGCGGTACGAGCAACAATTGATTTTTTGCTGGAAAATTTCAAAGAACTGCACGATAGCCGGTTTACCATCCTGGAGGGCAGCGGCAGCGCCTACTACGAGAAGGTGACGACACGAGAGGTATTTGAGAATTTCGGCTACGCTGAATTGGCGAAGGAATATGAGAATGTAAGGCTCGAATGCGTAGAGGATTTTTTAGATTTCGCGGACATTCAGATTATGTCCGTTGCGGGTCCAGAAACAATACGCGTCGTAAAGCGTTTTTTTGATTTTGATTTCAGAATATCGATCGCCATACCTAAAGTGCACAACTACGCTATTGCCACTTTTGGGATTAAAAACATGGCGGGCGTAATCCGGCAGGATGACAAGTCTCTCCTCCATGGGCTTCGGACCCCGAGCGCCCCGAACGCGAAGACGATATTTACCTATATTCCCACATCGGTTATTGCATGGATGAGGAGGCGTTCACCCGGACTTGTAAATTTTATTTTCAAAAAATCAATTACCTACCTTAAGGCGGTAAAGGTAATTCACCGTAATGTAGTCAACCTCGCGAAATGTGTTTGGCCCGACCTTGTGGTGTTGGACGGGTTTTACTGCATGGACGGGAATGGTCCGGTTGACGGGTTTCCGGTGAAGCTCGGGGCCGCGATATGTTCGACGGACCCTCTTAAGGCGGATGGGGTGGGAGCGCGGCTCATGGGTCTTCGGCCGGAAGAGATTGGGTATCTTTATTATTTAAGGAAAGAAGGACTCGGTGATTATTCACTAGATGGCCTTGTAGGGGATCCTATAGAGGAGGCGAGCCGACGTTTCAGACTGCATCCGACCTACGCTATCCAGAAGCATTGGAAAGATGAGTAGCAACAAATTCTTCAACAGCCGCTGTCGTCCGTAGCGGTTGCCACGGTAGCCTTCGTTTCGTTCCATCCGTACTTGCCGCGAAGATTAAAATAGTAAAGATTGTTTCTAAAATAACGGTAGTGCGCTGTCTTGGAGGCGGCTAAGACATCGCTCAGTTTGTTATCCAAACCGAGCAGCTCTTTAAACGTTGATTCCCGCCGCAGTTTTTCAAAGTCGTATTGCTCAAACTTCCGCAGCTCTTTCCGGTAAAGAGATGCGGACTCGCCGCACATCTTTACATTGATGTACCAAGGGAAGAGGAGGCGGTACCTGAGGAGATCGCCCTCGCTTATAGTGCCGAGCTTAAGCGGGGAATCAGTAAAAGAATCCTCAAATATCTTATCTTCGCGTATCATATTTTTTTTCTTGCAGTATTCGTAGATCTCCGTTTTAAAATAGGGGGAGAGAAACGTCATCCGGATAAGGTAGGGTTTTAACTTGATTATCATATCGACTGTTTTCTGTACCGTCTCTCGGTTTTCCCCCGGTATGCCGATCATCGCGAAGGAATTTGTGTGTATTCCGTATTCATCGCAAAGCCGGAACGCCCTTATGAGTTCAGCGTTCGTTATTCCTTTCTTAAGCATCTCTTGCCGCAGGTTTTCATCGCCTGTTTCAAAACCGATCCTGAGTTCCAGGCAGCCGCTTTCACCAAGCGCCTTCGCGATATCCTCATCCAAGCAGCTTGCCCTGCAATTCATGGCATAGCGGATTCCGTAGGGGGTATAGATTTCTTCCCTGTAGAGCTTGGTGAGCTCGAGCATATACGGTTTATCGAGCATAAGGAGATCGTCGTCAAAATTGAAAACATCGATGTATCCTTTTAATTTCTCCGCTATGCGCGCGAGTTCTTTGACTACCAGTTCCGCCTTGCGTTTCCGGATATAATGTTTTAGTTCCGAAGGCCTCCTCACGTTTATGGCCTTAAGGAGGTGGTTGATACAAAAAGTGCACTCAAAGGGACAGCCGCGGGAGAAGGAAATACTCAACCACTTGTGCCTCGCAAGCAGGATTTTTTTCATATCCATTATTTCCATATCCCAGAAAGGCAGTAGATTCAGATCTCTTATAAAAGGCCCGATTTCATTTCGGACTATTGTGCCGTCAGGTTTCTTGACGTGGAAATTGCGCACATCCGTGAAATCCCTTTTTTCCTCAAAGCGCCGGATAAATTCCGGCAGCGCTTCGTCTCCTTCTCCGATACAAAACGCATCGAAACTTGAACTGTCCAAATCGTCGGGCTTGATAGTGGCGTGGGTGCCGCCGAGCAATATCGGAATGCGGCTATATTCACGCTTAATTAGCCCCGCTATTTCATTGGCACGGGTGTATTGAAAACTGGTGGCGGTGAAAAGGGCGATATCGAAGCGTTTCTTCCTGATTTCAGAGAGTATCGCTTCGTCATTACTGGGTACGCCGCAGGCGTCATTTATGTGGAGCAGCTCGCAGGAAAAACCGTTCTTTTTTAGGATGGCGGAGAGGAGCTGAATAGCGGGCGAGAAGTTTACGCCCTTAGTTCCTATATCCGGGTAAACAAACAGGATTCGCATTTTAGTATTTGTGTTTTGCTTCATGGCTATGGTTTGTGCTATCGTTTTGAAATAAGAACGTTATAATACTATGCTTTGGTTTTATTGGCAAGAGGAGTAGATGCTGCAAGGTAAGAAACATTTGACGTTAGTGTGTAGGAAGAAGTATAATTTTAAAAATGTAAAAATTAGCTAAAACAATGACTTGGGTCCGTATCGGAATGCAATCGCAGCTAAAGTCATAACAGATTATACGACAACCAACGATATGGTAATAATAAGGCAAAGGTACATATGTGTGGCATAGCTGGTGTCTATAATATAAAAAATCATATTTCAGACCACAGGCTGCTAGAAGAATTCACAAAGAAGATGTTAGCCAGGTTATCGCACAGAGGGCCTGAAATCGTCAATATAAGAACAACGAAACTGTGGTCTATGGGAATTGCTCGTCTTTCTATAATAGATTTAGCCAACAAGAACAATATATTCGAAGCTGCGAATGGGAAAATCACTTTTGTGGTAAATGGAGAGATATTTAATTACAAAGAGCTCAGGGAAGACCTCATTAGGAAAGGATATGTATTTCGTAGTCATTGCGATTCAGAGGTTGTCGGATTTCTATATGAAGAACATGGTCTAGATTTTATTAATATGCTTAACGGTCAATTTGGCATTGCTATCATTGATGAAATCAAAAATAAGATATTACTTATAAGAGATCATTTTGGTATTGTGCCATTATTTTACTATTTTAACGGCAGTCAGTGTTATTTTTCTTCGGAAATAAGGGGGTTTGGTGCCGTTGACAATATTCCTAAACTCTTCAATCCTAAAGCATTGGACCAGTTGTTTACGTTTTGGACCACCACGGGCAATACAACGTTTTTGCAGAATATTTATCAAGTAAGGCCTTCTCATTATGTGGAAATTGATGCAAATGGTGTGAGAGAAAAGGCATACTACAACTTGGATTTATCGCGGGAGAAAATAATTACATCGATCGATTTTGATGAAACTAAAGAGCGGGTAAGAGCTCTCCTGACGGATGCGATAAAAATACGACTTGAATCCTCAGATGTAGAAGTCGGGACATATTTAAGCGGTGGGGTCGATTCCTCTATTGTCACAAAAATATGTAAGGCATTGAAGAGGGATCGGTTACAGACATTTTCTGTATATTTCACAGATCCGCTTTATGACGAGAAAAAATTTCAAGAAAGCTTTTTATCCGAAACAAATGTGGTAAGCAATTATATCAATATTTCTTACAGGGATATCGTTGACAATTTCGAAGATGCTATCGATCATGCCGGCCAACCCATTTTTAGAACGGCTCCGGTGCCATTGTTTAGACTATCAGAACTGGCACACAATAAAAAAATTAAGGTGGTTTTAACGGGCGAAGGCGCTGATGAAGTATTTTGGGGATACGACATCTTTAAAGAATTAAAAGTACGAAGATTTTGGGCAAAAAGGCCGTCCTCCGACAAACGTTCACTGCTTTTTAAAAAATTATATCCTCAGTTTCCTCACTTCGACGCAAAATATCACGCGTTCATCTCCTCTTTTTATAAAAAGGCTCTACTCTCTGACGATGAAGAGTTTTATTCTCATCTTGTGCGATGGGAGAATGGTATTCCGCTTAAGGCCATGTACTCTGATCGCATGAAAGAGTCGGTGCAAAATTATGATTGTATTGACGAATTCCGTGCTCAATTGCCCGATAATTTCAAACAGTTTTCCGATGGTGGGAAATGCCAATATTTGGAAATGCAAACTCTTTTGCCGGGATATCTGCTCTCATCTCAGGGTGACCGAATGAGTTCTGCGCATTCCGTAGAAAGTCGGATTCCATACCTGGATCGCAGGATAGTGGAATTTTGCGCTTGTCTTCCGGAACAGTTCAAGCTTCATCATTTTGTCGATAAATATATTTTGAGGGAAACTTTTAAGGAGATATTGCCAGCCGCGATCTATTCTCGTTCTAAACAGGCATATCAGGCGCCAGAGCTTACCGCATTTGCGCAATACGCCAAAGGATCATATGTTGAATATCTAATGTCGGAAGAAGTTACAAAGACGGCAGGGATTTTTGACCAGCGTCGCATTGGGATCTTGCTTGAGAAAGTTAATAATGCAAAAGGTGTGTCACGTGTAAGCACAAGAGACAATATGGCTTTTATTCAAGCGCTTTCAACGCATATATTTTATTCTAAATATATTCACGAGCTTTAAAATAAGGATTTCGTATGGAAAATAAAATCAGAAATACACTTATCGATTATGTACATAGAACCTCATTAACCTTAGAGGGGGGCAAAGAAAATATTCCTCTTGATGTCTCGCTTGTTGAGGCGGGGATTTTGGATTCTTTCGGTATTATCGAATTGGTTGCATTTATTGAGCAGACATGGAAGGTAGAGATTACGCCCAAGGATTTCACTATCGAACGCATGGGGTCTATCAACAAGATGGCAAAGCTCATTGCCGAGAAAGTTCAAAAATGAAGGTATGCAAGAATTGTCTTCTTCCGCAAACTTTTCCTAAAGCGCAAATAGACGCAGCTGGGTTATGCAATTACTGCCGCAGGGGAACAACGTTAGTTTATTACTCTCATGAAGAACCTCGGTTTAAAGCGCTCATAAACGAGATTCAGCATGGCGATCAACCTCGCTATAACTGTCTGGTCAGCTAT
>JAQTRP010000116.1 GCA_028711765.1 Candidatus Omnitrophota bacterium
ACCAAGGGCCTATTTTGTGCACCAAAGCAAGGTGTTTAAGGAAGAAAACGATCTAAAGAAAGCCCTACAGGATTATTCTTTTAATCCCCGCGATATGGTTTATCTTCTGAATGAGGGAGAAGAGTTCTCAGGCCCGCTTCCTTTCGATGAAAAAGACGTAAAAATAACCGATTATTCGATAAATGAAGTCACGATAGAGGTAAATGCAAGATCGCGCGGATATTTAGTATTGAGCGATACCTACTTTCCCGGATGGCATGCTTACGTTGACGGGAAAGAAACGGCTATTTTAAAGGCGGATTATGTTTTCCGTGCCCTGCTGATTGATAAAGGCGCGCATAAAGTCAGGTTTGCTTACAAGCCACGTGCTTTTGAAATAGGAAAACTAGTTAGCTTATTCTCTCTTGCTGTGGTAGGAACCCTTTTTGTTTTCACCTTTGTGCGTAGAAAAAATTCTGCCAGCGCATCGTGAATGGTATAAAGAATGAGATCAAAAACTTAAGTTTCAAAATCGATCAACCGCAACAACTCAAGAGGGCGATATCGTGAAAAAACGTTTTTGTGGGAAAAATGTTTTAATTACGGGTGGGCTTGGTTTTATCGGCAGCAATCTGGCGATAAGGCTGGTTGATTCTGGCGCAAATGTTACGCTCCTCGATGCCATGCTTCCGGATTACGGCGGGAACCTTTTCAACGTGGAGCCGATTAGGAACAAGGTTAATATCAATTACGGCGACATACGCGATGATGTCGCCATGCAGTATCTTGTCAAAGACAAGGATTACATATTCCATCTCGCCGGTCAGGTGTGCCATATAAAGAGCCTTACGGATCCGTTTCCGGATATCGACATAAACATAAAAGGGACGGCAGTCCTTATGGAGGCGTGCAAGAAGAATAACAAAAAAGCGATCGTGATCTATACGGGCACAAGGGGCCAGTATGGGCCAGCGACCAAACTGCCGGTGGATGAAGAGGTACTCCCAAGGCCCAAAGGCATTTATGAGATATCGAACCTTGCCGCCGAACACATAGTGAAAGTTTATAACGATATCCACGGCGTAAAGAGTGTCATGCTCAGGCTTACCAATATATATGGGCCTCGGGCGCAGATGAAGCACGACAGGTACGGGGTCGTCAATTGGTTTATAAGGCAGGTCATAGATGGCGAGCCCGTGAAGGTTTTTGGCGACGGAAAGATTTTGCGCGATTTCCTTTATGTCGATGATACCGTGGATGCCCTCATGATGTCCGCCGTCTCTTCCGATGCGATCGGAGAAATATTCAATGTCGGGGTCGATAAGCCCACAAGTTTCCTCGAGCTAGCGGAGACGATTACCACCGTTGCGAAAGACGGAAAGTGGGAGTTCGCGCCCTTTTCGCCGGAAAGACGCGCGCAAGAGCCGGGGAATTTTTATTCCGACATCTCGAAGATTAAAAAGACAATCGGATGGTGCCCAAAGACCTCGTTGACAGACGGGATCGCGAAGACAGTAGATTATTACAGGAAGTATAAACAGTATTACTGGTAGAAGCCTTTACGTACCTGGTACCGCTCCCATTAATCCGGTACCAGGTACGTAAAGGTTATTAATTGAGGAGGATATAGTAATGAAAACCATTATTTCGTCAAAGGCGACGGTATCTAAACGGGCAAAGATAGGAAAGCGTGTGACAATCTGCGACTACGCGGTCGTGAACGACAATGTAGTTGTGGGTGACGGCTGCTACGTAGGCAAGAACGTGATTTTGGGCGAGCCCCTTGCGGCGTTTTATACTTCTAAAAATTATAGGAACCCGTCAACACGCATAAGCAAAGGGTCTTTGCTAAGGTCCGGCACAATAGTATACGCGGGATGTGTCTTGGGAGAAGGTTTCCAGAGTGGCCACGGCGCGGTCATAAGAGAATACTCCGTGTTTGGTAAGAATTGTTCTTTCGGTATCTACAGCCAAGCGGATGGCTATGTAAAGATTGGGAATGGTTGTAGATTTCACAATAATGTTTTCATCGCATCCTATACGATTATTAAAGATAACGTTCATTTTTATCCTTATTCTCTGACCCTTGATTCGCCCCATCCTCCATGTAAGAGTTGCAGGAAGGGACCCACCATAGGGAAGGGTACCATTATCGGGGCAAAGGCTATTTTGATGCCGCATGTAAGGCTTGGCGAAAACGTTGTTGTGGGCGCGAATTCGGTAGTTACTAGAAATGTCTCTCAGGGAAAGCTGGTATATGGAAGCCCGGCCGGCGTTGTTTCTTCCGCCAAAGACATCCGTTGCAGGAAAAACACAAGGCGTTACCCATATTTATAACTTTTAATGTATAAACAGGATTCTTAAAAGGTGCGTAAATGAATTTTGCAAAAGTTACTATCGATCAATCGTTATCCGTAGTGGTTCCCGCGTATAACGACGAGCAAACCGTGGAGGTTTTGATTCGAGACGGGATAGCCGTGTTAGAAGAGATGGGCTGCGATTTTGAAATATTTGTAATTAATGATGGAAGCAGCGATCGGACGGGAAAAGTTTTAGAAGATCTATCCAAGGCCGACAGCAGAATCAGGGTGCAGCACCATCCGCAAAATAAAGGCTATGGCGTTACCCTTAGGGACCTCTATAAGGGCGCGAAGAAAGAACTTATCTTTTCTGCGCCCGGCGACGGTCAGATTCCCATTGGGGAAATATTGAAGTTGCTTCCCGAAATTCTCAGTAACGACATAGTAATCGGCCGCAGGGTGGACAGAAAGGATAATTGGAAAAGATATATCCAAACGAAGATATACAATTTTCTCATAAGACGCATATTCGGCTTAACGACCAGAGATATAAACAGCGTTAAGCTTATTAAGAGAAGAGTCTTTGACGAGATAACTCTGGAGACAGAAAGCCCGTTTGTGGAAGCCGAGCTGTGTATTAAGGCCGCCTATAAAGGCTTTAAGATTTTTGAAAAGCGCATTGAACATAAGAGACGTGTATCAAGCGGAGCCAGCGGCGGCAGCTTCAAAATTATCTATCCTACGTTTGTTGATTTGGTTCGTATGGCACCGCGGCTGAGAAGGCTTAAAACTTAACCATTACACAAAATATCTTTACGTACCTGGTACCGCTTGGATACGGTACCAGGTACGTAAAGGTAACACAGAGTACCGAATTATGAAACTTTCAACTCTCTCTATTTTGGCTTGTCCTAACTGCAAGGCCGGAGGCTTAAGGCCGAAGGTCTTTGTTCGCGGCGAAGAAGAGGGAACCATCAAGGAAGGGACGCTTTATTGCGATAGCTGCTCGCAGTGGTATCCGGTGGCCGGGTTCATTCCCGTATTAGTTAACGATTCTTCTTTGTTGAACGAAGAGAAGAAACTGTTTGCCGAGAGGTGGGATGTCGATATCGGCAAATCCGTTGGTGCCGTTCGGGAATTGGATCTTTTCAAGAAGCGGCAAATCGAGCATTACAACAAAGACGCCTTTGTTTACGATCATTTGGTAGCCGGAAGTATTTTTTGGCGGGCCAGCGATTGGAACACTATTTACCGCTGGCTTGATTTCATAAGCAAAGGCGCGTTGGTATTGGATCTCGGCTGTGGTACAGGACGCTGCTCTATACCTTTGGCGGCAAGCGGCAAGACCGTGATCGGCGTAGACATTTCAAAAGAGATGTTAAAAAAAGCTATTTGTAAATCCAAGGATTCGGTTCCCGCCAATATGCCGGAATATATAATGGCAGACGCCGAGAACCTTCCTTTTAAAGAAGCGATCTTTGATGCGATTATAGGTTTTGGTATTTTGCATCACGTGTCTTCTCCCGAACGCGCCATGAAGCAGGTTTCGAGAGTTCTTAAAAATGACGGAAAGTTCTATGCTTTGGAAAATAACAAATCCCGATTCAGGTTTCTTTTCGAGGTTTTGATGAGGCTGAAGAAATTATGGAACGAAGAAGGCGGCAGCCATCCGCTGATTTCGGCCGGAGAAATCAGGGAGTGGGGTCTAAAGAGCGACATAGATATATCTACCGAATCAAGCACGTTCATCCCTCCACATCTTTTTAATCTTTTGAACGTTGAGCGAGCCAAGAAATTGTTAGTGAATACAGATAAACTTTTTGAAAAACTTCCTTTTTTCCATGGCCATGGCGGCCAGTTGCTGATCTTTGGCCGGAAGATGGGACAAAAGAAAACTGCCGTGTAAGATGAGAATATTGCTCATAAATCCGCCCAGCGGAAACATAGCCGTTACCACCAGAGAATGGATGACCACAGCGGAAGATATCGGGGCCTTCCCGCCGATAGGATTGATGTATGTCGCTTCCTATCTGCGCTCTCATTTGCCAAAGCACGAAATAAGGATTTTGGACACTGTTTTACTTAGGATGTCTTATGCGGACATCGAAAAAGAAATTAGGTCTTATTCGCCCGATATAGTGGGAATTACTACTTATACGCCGATATTTTACGATGTCATGAGTGTCGTAAAAATTGCGAAAAAGGTGAATCCTCAAATTCACGTATGCCTAGGAGGAGCTCACACATCTGTTTTCCCCGGGGAGACTATAGAAAAACCGGAGGTAGATTCATTAGTCTTAGGTGAGGGCGATATTATATTTACCGAATTCGTCGACGCCCTAGACAAAGGAAGGGATTTAAAGACGGTAAAAGGACTCGCGATCAAGAGAAACGGTGGTTGTTATGTTACCGGCAAAGCCGGATATATTAGCGATATAAATTCACTGCCCCCTCCGGCCTTCGATCTTCTTCCGTTTGAGAAATATCACAGCGCCATCGGGACGGGAAATACGGTAGGCACCATATGCTCTTCCAGGGGGTGCCCTTATGACTGCACTTTCTGCGATAGACCTTACCGGAGCTATAGGGCGCGGACCCCCGAGAATATTCTAGACGAGATAGAAAAGTATTATAACTTCGGCATAAGAGAGTTTTTCTTCTTTGATGATATGTTTAACATTACACCCGAGAGGGTTCAGGCTGTAGCGCGGGAAATTATTCGGAGAGACCTGAAGATTGTCTGGAGTTTTAGAGGGCGGGTGGATCAAATTAACGACGAAACACTAAAAATAGCCAAGACCTCGGGTTGCCATCAAATTCTTTTTGGCGTCG
>JAQTRP010000027.1 GCA_028711765.1 Candidatus Omnitrophota bacterium
TGGTTTGATCAGGTCTTAAAAGATGTGCCTGATAGCGAGTTCGTTGTTGTTACATTTTGTAGTATTTCGGAGGCAATAGACAAGTACTGGACGGTAATTGATCGCGCGGGATATGTAAGATCAAAGTTTAAGCGCCTCGCGGATGGGATGATCGACTTTCATGAGTATGCTTTCAATACTCGCTTCTCAATTTATAAGAATAGAAGGATTATCTTTAGAGAGTTGACGTCAGTTGGGAAAAAGCTCAAGGATGATGCGCCTGCGGGCGCTGAAAAAGCAATCGAAGGCGTAAGCGTAGCGGACCTACAAGGCAAAGGCTATATATCGGAGATATTTGCGAATTTTGCGAGGATAATGCAGAGGAATTACAATGGTATGCGCGTCATCGGAGTCCCTTATGAAGAAATAACAGGAAAGCCGGAATATAAAAAGGATTTCCCTGTTATACCGCATCTTATGAAGAAGCACTTCAATGCTGAACGTGTGATGAGTAACGACAGCGCTAGGTTGCAAGAATTGTTAGGTGTCGATACGGATGGTTTGAGACTTTTATTTGGTATTCCTGCGAATACTCCAGTTTACATCGGTCTCGTTGCCGCCCGCGCGAATGGCTCGTCGCTGGGGGAGACGGAACCGGCGGGAGCGAACGAAAGTTCTAATATGTATTTTGGTTCGACGGAAACTCGTAACAAGCCCAAGCATGTTGCCGTCAGGGTTTACTTGCACAAAGCGCCTCGAGATGCTCGTGATTTAGCTGAAACAATAAATCGTATGAGATTATATGAGGGACATATTTCGGCGGTTCCCTCAAAGAAAAACAAAAATAAGCTCAGTCTCAAGGCTAGTTTTGAAATTAAAGACGAGCATGGTTCGCTTGTAAGTATGAAGAAAAGCAAACGTATCGACCTTAGAAGATATGTAGATCCCAAGCTTAATTACTTTCACTTAGGACTCTTGGAAGAAGACCTAAATAGAAAACTAAGCGATCTTGAAAATCATATACGAGACCACTCCGGCGCGTCGCTGGGGGTGAGTGATAAATTGAAGAAGGCAACCGAGGTATTTTTTGATGAAGGATATTGGATTAATTTTGACGGTGGAAAGGCCTGGGATGCCATTGTGCCGGATTTTGATATAGCGAAAAGAGACGATCTTAACAAATTTCGGGTTACGGTGCAGAATCCTGAGGCCAGAAAGTTTCGTTCCGGTTTAAAGTCTGGTTATTTCTTTGTTACTGCTTTGTATGATGAGGCAACAGGTGATTCGGCTTTGGATTTATCAGCTGTATATCCATCCTTACCGAGACATCCGATGAAAGGCGGCGGTAAATATGGAGCAACTTGCCTTGCTTTGGCTGTGTATATGTATCTAGTTCAGTCTGGAAACATGGGGATAATTAATGAACTTCGCGTTAACGAAACTACAAAAAGACTGTGTGATAGTTTATCAAGCATACCCGAGTTTAATACATCTTATCATGACAGATCGGGCTTCAAGGTAGACGGCATGTATAATCTTACGGCTGATATTAAATTGTTGGATAGAGCTATTATTGATGAGTGGATCGCAAGAAATGAACAAAATAAAGCAAAGCACCTTGCCGCTCAGTACAAATCGGACAACTTGCCTTTCGGTTCGCCCGCCCTCCGTAGCCAGGAGCAAAAGCAGCTTGGCGAAGGAGGGTCGCTGGGGACTGCGCAATTCCGCCCGGGAGTTCCAAACAGGGTACTTTGGGTTCGCGAAAAGAGTTTCCAGAAAGAGCTTGAAGGGGCAAGGGCAGCTTTAGACGAATATTTTAAGAGGAAGATTGGCGGAACAATATTGTGCGGTACGTCTTCCTCTAACCGTTCATATTTGTCTTTTATTGTCGAGTCTGTAATCGGCGGGTCTTCTTACGATGTAATTTTCATTGCCAAAGGCCTTGCGGTTTCTTATAGGGAAGAAGAGATGGAAAAGGCTTTGGAAGAATGCCGGTTTTGGCCGCCTCCAAGAAGAGCCGAAGAAAATCTTTTAAAAGCATTTTGCAGGGCAAAAAATATCCCCCTCATTTATATTGAACCCGGCCGGCGTTACAGCCCTAATGAGTTCGGCCGTAAGGTGCAAATCGCGATTATGACCGCAGCCCAAGGCCGTTCGCTGGGGGAACAGGACTTGAGAATTTTCACCAAAATCTATAGTGCGAGTGAGCGCGTGTATTTAGAGCTGGGCGCGAATGGAAAGATGCATCTTGTTGTCGATACAAACGGCGTAAGCTATGGTACTCAAACAGCGGAGTTTTCAAAGGATAAGAGCGTGATTAAAGTAGGCAGAAAAGCCGTTAATGATATTCTTGTGGTCGAAGGTACTGTTTCGGGGGAGCATCTTGAAATCACACGGTATGAGGACGGAAGTTTTAGGGTCGAAGATTTAGACTCTACAAACGGTACGTATGAGTACGGTGCTGTTAAATTGACGACTGGCAAACCCAAAGGCTCATCGCTCGGGGTGAAATGGGAAGAAGCGGGGGGCAATATTACTGCGCCGGAGATTGATGGGTCTCGGCCAAATGACATTTCCTGCCTAAGGGGGGATGAGGCGTTGGACCTTTGTGCTTTGCCTGTAGGCACTGTTGTTTCAATTGGTGTAGGCGTAGGCCTTCGCAAAATTGTCTTTAAGGTAGTAAGCAGGACCGAGACAGCCGAGGAGGAAGATAAATATGCCGTATTAACCGTAAATTCTATTGAAAATAAAATGTTTTCCGGCCCATTGTCTAACTTCCCCAAGACTCTTAAGATTGATGCAGAAATAGAAATACCTTCTGTGATGCCGGGCAAAACCATTAAGGTGCTTGTTGACGAGATTAGCTATCAAAGACCGCCCCAGTCTATCGGTGCGTTAAGGTTCGCTATCGGCAAGCGGGTGCGCGTTGATTTTGGCAGGCGTGGTTACGCGATTGTTTCCAAAGAGGGCGTCGAATTTCCCGAAAGCGGTTTAAAGTTTAAGTTTGCAAATGGGAGATGTATAGCGGGTAAAATCGAGGTCAAACTTGTGGATGACGGCTTACTCGGAAAGGCATTTGAGATAAGCCCGCGACGCGCAGGCCGCACATTCGAAGAGGAGGGCATTGCTAAGATAGAGGAAATGCCGTCAACCAATGGTTCCAGCGGCCGCTCGCTGGGGAGCAATGATGACGACGTCGATTATCCGGCTAGCCGGTCGTGGCTTCCAGATAAGTATAGACAGAAGGAAGGGGAAGATCGTGGGTTTCTTGACAAAATGCAATCAACGCTTGCTGTTGCGCAGTCGGCTAAGCTTGGCGGGACGTACGAGTGTACTAAACTTGACTCTCTCCTTGGCTCTGCAAAACGTGCGAAACTTTCACCTCAGGCGCGCAAATTTGCAGAGGATCTTATGGGGAAACTTGGAGTGAGGATTGGAATGGCATCACCGGGAATAAATCAGAGAGGGCAAGAGATATTGCCGTTAAGCTCCGCCGAACTCAAAGTAAAGATAATAGATTTCCAGCAAAGACTGAAGTGGTGTCTTTTTGAAATTAAACAGTCGGTTAAGCCTCATAGCGTCAGCATTGTAGATGAATTTGCCCGCGGCGAGTTGGCGCGCGAGTCCGATATCTCAGTGCTTCTTGAGGTTGCGCCGCCCGTCGATGACGCAGTACTAAACCTAATCGATGAAACCTTTGAAGGCAGAGGAGTGAACTATCTGATTCGAGAGAAACCCAAGTCTCAGCAAGGCATGGAGTTGGATGTTGACCAGTTAAGACAAAACAGAGAATACCTCTACGAGCTGTATAGACAAGTATATAAGGGAGTGTACTCTGGCCGCTCGCTTGGAAATTCCGTGGCCAGTGGCTCGTCGTCCGTGTCCCGTAAAGAAGAAGCAACCCAAAGCGTACCTGAGTCACAGGTCACGAGTCACGAGACACAGCCTTTCGAAGGGTCACTAGGTGAGAAAGTTACCCGCGAAGAAATAAGTACGGTTGTGAGGCAAGTAGCTGAGGTAGTAAACAGAGACTTTCCTGACCCTCCATTTAGCGAAGAGGGCATAAGGAAGGTTGTTGAAAAGCTCTCAACCATGGGTTTGGTAAAGGGAAAGAGTTTCCTTGTTGTGGGGCCCGCTGAAGAAGATTCTCTTCCTGCGGCTCTTTCCAAGCTCGGCCTTAAAGTAAGCATTATCGATACAGATGCCCATTCTTTGAAGAAGCAGGAGGAATTTCTACGAGAATTTGGTTTAGAGAAAGATATAGAGGTCTTTTCGGGTTATGACAAAATGGCGGGAAGGGTATTTGATTACATTTCCGTGTTCGCAGTACTGCACGGAATTCTGACGCCGAGCCATCTTAAGCATGAAATAAAGGATCGAGAAAAGATAAAAGAGAATATGCTGCAGATTCTCGATCATTTAAATCCCGAGGGCGGACGTATTCTTGTGAATGACTATAGAAGCAAAGCAGAGAAGACCGAGGCACGCTACCTAGACGAAATTTTGTCCGGTTACTGCGCCGGAAAGGAAGTTCATTTTGTACCATTGCCCGACGTTGATGTAAACGACTTCAGTATGTATTCCGATCTTTATTACGTGCTTAAAGAACGGCGGGCTGGATCGGCGTTCGAACTACGCGGCTCGTCGCTGGGGTTAGAAGCAGGGAATAGTCGTGAGTTGTTAGGGAATAGTGAGAAGCAAAACCGCGGCGCGTCGCTGGGGGTAAAGACAGTGGATAGTCAACAGTCGTTAGGGAATAGTGAAAAGCAAAACGTCGGCAAGTCTTTAGGCAGAACAATTGACAAAACTAAAGTTGAACGAGCTCTTGCGGCGGCTCAAGAATGTCCGATCGCGATTGCGATGAGCTTAGACAGTGTTAAGACGTTGAGCGGAAAACAGCTTGACGAGCTTGTTGCCGCGGCTTCACAGGGAGCGCGTGTCGTGATTTACGGAGCGGCGGACGGGTTGCCCGATTCCTTGCGTAAGGTTCTGAATCTTCCCAATATAAGAGTTTGCAGAGACGCGAATTTAGAGGATGTGTTGCGTGATGTGAACGGTTTCGTCCGTGATTTAAAGGTTATACATTTGGACAAAGAGCTGAATTTAAAAGCCGTTAAGCTTAGGAAGCAGATTCCTAACGTTAAATTTGGGATTCTTATGGGTGATAACGGCGGCCAGATAGACGCTTTCAGACTCCTCGTTGTTTATGAGGATGATGAATTCTTTGTCGGAAGGAACTTCAAAGAGGTGAACGGTTATTATGTCATCACGAGTGCCGACCTTTGTGAGTTAATCAACCAGCTAAATGAGGCGAAATGGGTGGTGGCGAAGGCCGCTTAAAAAGCAGTCGCTAGTCAATAGGGAATAGTTAATAGTTGAAAGACAAATCAAAGGCGATATCTCGTATCTCGTAACTTCCGATAGATCAGGCATTTACTTACAGCTTAATAGCGGTAAGCCAGTTAGCCGGTATGCCGGTGTGCCCGTTAACCCGCTAACTCGCACACTCGCTCACACGCTAACCAAAATCCCCTTTACATCCCCTTGTTTTCCTTTAAAATGTAACCTCATCCAGTGGATTTTTGTGCAGAGATTGCTTCGTCGCGTTGCTTCTCGCAATGACCACTACGCGGTTATCTGTGATCATCTGTGTAGTTTTAGATCAAGACGTTCATCTGTGCTAATCTGTGCTTGGGTCGTGGTGAACCACATCGAAGATGGGTTCAGGGTGGTGAACCGATTTTAATCTGGTTCACCATAACGGTAACACACATGGCTCTGCCGTGAACCAGAACAGAGTTCGGTTCACGGCAGCCCAGAACCGAACTTCACGTATTATCTACGCAAAGGAAGTTCTGGTTCTGGGCTGGACACAATTTGTATATATATAAAATGTACTATACCTGCGTATTGTTAAGCAGGGATCGCAGAGAATTTTACATAGGATATACGGAAGATCTGCAAAGAAGGTTAAGAGAGCATAACCTTGGGAAAGTTCATACCACTTACCGATTTGGAGATTTCAAATTAATATTTTGCGAATCATTTATCTCCAAGGTAGATGCTTTGAGGCGAGAACGGTATTTTAAAACTACAAAAGGCAAAAAAGCATTGAGACTGATTCTTAGGGATTCTCTTACACTGTTATAATTTGTTTGGGTCGTGGTGTAACGGTAACACACATGGCTCTGGACCATGTTTTCTAGGTTCGAATCCTAGCGACCCAGCTCTGCTTCACAAGAGGTTAACGGATAAGTAGGATTCGAAGGGAGCCGCTGAGCCTTTCTGATGGAGGCGCGACCTTATGGGAGCGCCGACCACCGACGAGGCGGCGGATGGCCGACCAGAAGCCGAATATTTTCTTACGAGGCGATTAGCCGAGTAAGAAAATGGTATGAGGCTCAAGGCGCCGAATCCTAGCGACCCAGCTCTTCTTCGCCGTGCTACTTTCGTGCACGGCTACGCAGAAGCTTAACAAAGGTTCTTCGAAGCTGTGGGCGTAAGCGCCACAGCGTAGAAGACCTAGCGACCCAGTGGTTCGACGCGGCGGGCGGCTATGCCGCCCGCCTTGCTTACCATTTAACACATCGAGGAACCGATGTGGTGTGTATATATCTTAAAGTGTCACGATAAAAGCCTTTACACAGGTGTTACTAACGATCTGGAAGAACGTTTCAAAAAGCATAACTCCGGGAAAGGTGCGCGTTATACCAGATCGCGCCTTCCGGTTATATTGGTCTACAGGGAGTCTTGTCGCACAAAGTCTAAAGCGTTAGTGCGAGAAGCCCGGATCAAGACTTTGACAAGGAAGGAAAAGTTGGCCCTCATTAGCAGGGCTGCCCGGTTGTTGAAATAACCGTAGGACGTTGTAAGATTATTCTTCAGTAGGGCCTACCGTATTAAGTCTAGAAATCTTTATCAAATAACCGACTACATCTCATGCATGAACTTTCTTTAGCCGAAAGATTGTGGAGCACGACGAAAGAAGTGGCGAAGACCCGGAACTTAAAGACTGTCAGCGCGCTTAAGATTTCGATAGGGGAGTGTCTTGCCGTGAGCCCCGAGTCTCTCGTATATTGCTGGGAGGCCATAACAAAAGGGACGCTGGCCGAAGGTTCTAAGCTTGAATTTGAGGTGCACGGGCCGAGCGGGGTGTGCAAAGATTGCGGGAAAGAAACGCCTCTCGAGAAACCGCTTTACTCGTGCAAGGCATGCGGTTCCTCGCGCGTTGATTTCAAGACCGGTCAGGAGTTCTTTCTGGAGTATATCGAAGGCGAGTAAAAACAAATGACAAAGATCAAAGTTATCAAGAATATACTCAGTGCGAACAAAAACACGGCGGATAAGAACCGTAGGTTTTTCCGCGAAAAGGGAATACTCGCCGTTAACCTCATGGGATCACCCGGTTCCGGCAAGACGAGCCTGCTTGAGAAAACTTTCGAGGCCGGCGCGGGAGACCTTCGCTTTGCCGTGATCGAGGGCGACCTCGCCACTTCGCACGACGCCAAGCGGATCAAGCGTTTTGGCGTTCCCGTAGTCCAGATTAACACTCACGGCGGATGCCATCTTGACGCCAATATGGTGGGCCGCGCGCTGAAAGAGCTTCCGCTCGCTCATACGGATATTCTCGTTATCGAAAACGTGGGCAACTTAGTTTGTCCCGCGGATTTCGATTTAGGCGAATCGAAGCGAATAGTCGTTCTTAGCGTGACCGAAGGCGAAGATAAAATTGAGAAGTATCCCTTTATGTTTAAGTTCGCCGGCTGTTGTATTTTGAACAAAATCGACCTTTTGCCGTACTGCAACGTTTCGGATGAAAGAATCAAGCGAACAGCCCTGAAAATAAACAAGGACTTGGATTTCTTTAAAGTTTCCTGCAAGACAGGAGAGGGAATTAACCGCTGGTTGGAGTGGTTAAGGGCTAAGCTGTAAATATATTGCGTAAAATAGATATTTGTATTATTATTATCGCTTCAATGGGGTAGAAAGGTAACAGGATGGATAATAGCAGCGCAGCGCTTTTAAAGGGTTTTTTTAAGCCACGTTCCGTAGCGATTATAGGCGCGTCTCGCGAGGATAAAAAGGTCGGTTTCGCGGTAATCGATAATCTGCTGAAGCTGGGTTTTAAGGGTAAGATTTATCCCGTTAACCCCAAGGCCGACGAGATTTTAAGCGTAAAAAGTTATGCGTCTTTAACCGACCTGCCGAAACCGGTTGATCTCGCGGTATTTGCGGTTCCTTCGAAATTAATTCCTCCCTCCATCAAGGATCTTCCCAAAATCGGCATTCATCACGCCGTCGTTATCAGCGCGGGTTTTAAAGAGATAGGCGAGAGTGGCGCAAAAGTTGAGAATGATCTTGTGCGTGCCGCCCGCGAATCGGATGTGCGTATAATCGGGCCGAATTGCCTCGGTATCATAGACACGTTTTCCAGCCTGAATGTTTCGTTCTCCCGCGGTACCCCCAAGCGCGGTGGTATGTCGTTTTTCTCCCAGTCCGGTGCCTTAGGCACGGCAGTGCTCGACTGGGCTATCGGCGAAAATATAGGCCTTGCAAAATTTATCTCACTCGGAAATAAGGCGGATATTGGCGAGATTGAAGCGCTCCAGATGTTGGCTGAAGATCCGGAGACAGACGTGATTATCGGTTACATAGAGGGTGTTGAGAACGGCCGCCGCTTTATCGAAGTCGGAAGGGAAGTCTCTCGCAAAAAGCCCGTACTCATAATGAAGGCCGGCCGCACAAAGGCCGGCGCGCGCGCTGCTTCTTCACACACAGGCACGCTCGCGGGCTCCGACGCCGCTTACGACGCCGCGTTCAAGCAGGCGGGGATTATCCGCGTCAACACCGTCGAGGAATTTTTTGACTGGGCCGGCGCTTTCTCGTCAAAGGTGCTGCCCGAGAATGAGAATATCTGTATCGTGACAAACGCGGGAGGCCCGGGAATTATCGCGACCGACGCTGTTGAGCGGAGCCGTTTGAAGATAGCCTCTCTCGACGATGGGACGATAGAGCGGCTCAGAGAGAAGCTCCCGCCTACCGCGGCTCTGCATAATCCGGTGGATGTGATCGGTGATGCCGATGGGAAGCGTTATGAAGACGCTCTCGGTATCGTGCTCGAAGACAAAAACGTAGCCAGCGTTCTTGTTCTCCTTACGCCGCAGTCGATGACTAACGATGTTGAGATAGCCCAGATCGTCACGCGCATCGCAAAAGGCAATAAGAAACCGATCTTCACCTGTTTTATGGGCGGGCCGTCTGTCCGTAAAGGCACTGCTATTTTTGCCGACGAGAGGATCCCGCATTATAACTGTCCGGAAAGGGCCGTGCGCTCCATGGAGGCCGCCCACAATTACGCGTCTTACCTTAAGTCGGAGAGGCCGAAGATGCCGCCCCAATACGATGTGGATAAAGCGAGCGTCGCGAGGATATTCCAGGCAGCGCGCAAACGCAACCAGCTTCAGATCGGGGAGACCATCGCCCGCGACGTTCTGACGGCTTACGGTTTCACGCTGCCGAAGAACCGTGTCGCTAAGACGGAGGAAGAAGCTATTAAGACAGCGCAGGAGTTCGGCTATCCTCTCGTTATGAAGGTAGTTTCGCCCCAAATTATGCATAAGTCCGACGCCGGCGGCGTTAGGCTCAATATACATTCGGAGGCCGATCTTAGAAAAGCGTTTCAGGATATAATGAATACGGTTAAGAGGCGGATGCCTCACGCCCAAGTCGAAGGTATCGATATTCAGCAGATGATCGTGAAAGGCCGCGAGATAATTTTGGGCTCTTCGCGCGATCCGCAGTTCGGCCACCTGATTATGTTTGGTTTGGGCGGCGTTTATGTCGAGGTCCTGAAGGACGTCTCTTTCCGTGTCGCTCCCGTTACGGTGGGCGCGGCGCGCGCCATGGTACAGGAAATCAAAACCTATCTTCTGCTTAAGGGTGTTCGCGGGGAAAAGCCGGTTGACTTTGACGCCCTTTACGAAGCGATCTTCAGGCTGAGCCAGTTGGTCACCGATTTTCCGGAGATCGAGGAGCTTGATATCAATCCGATAAAACTCTTTCCGGAAGATGAGAAGGGCGCCATCGCCCTTGACGCGCGTATTGCGTTGAGTGTCACATCGTCGTAGTTATAAGTTTTAAGTTATAAGTTATAAGTCAGGAGAATAAAAAGCGACAAGATTAGTTTTGCACTTTCTATTTTTCTTTAGATTGCGCTTTTACTTAAAACTTATAACCTAGAACTTAAAACTCACATTTATTATCACTTCTGGGACCCCGTCTAATGAACATTTCTATTTCAAACAACCGGACTCTGCGTGCCCCTTTTAGTTTTAAAGAGCCGACGCTCGCCGTAGGCGCGGATGGAAAGGCGGCTTTCGCCTTCGGCCGCGAAAATAATATTATCCTCTCCGAAGCGTTTGGTAACCTTGAAGATGTTTCGGTTATGGAGGCCTTCGAGAAGGCGATAAGAGGATTTGAGCGTGAAGAGAATGTAAAGCCGGCGCTTTTGGTTTCGGATATTCATCCCGAGTATCTTTCGACGAAATACACTCTATCGCGCGCCGTGCGTGATAAGATCCCGCACCGTTTCATCCAGCACCATCAGGCGCATATCGCCGCCGCGGTGGTCGAAGCTGTCCTTAACGAGCCGGGTATCGGCGTCGCCTGGGACGGTTTAGGTTACGGCCTCGACGGCGTCTTGTGGGGCAGCGAGTTTTTTACCGGCGGCTACTCCGGATTCCAGAGAAAGGCGCATCTTGAGACAGTGCCAATGCCGGGAGGCCGTAAGGCTGTGGAGGAACCATGGCGCATGGCCCTTTCTTATCTTTCAAAACACAGCCTCGTTGACAGTTTCAAAAACTCGGATTTCTTTACGAGGGTGCCGCAGGAAAAGGCTAAACTCCTTTTGCAGATGATTGAGCAAAAACTTAATTGCCCCCTTACGACGGGCATGGGTAGGCTCTTTGACGCGGTATCGAGCCTTATCGGTGTCAAGGATTCCGTATCGTATGAGGGCGAGGCCGCGATTTATCTCGAGAAGATCGCCGGGCGGGGCGAGGACGCTGGTTATGAGTTTCTGCTCCGGAATGAAAATGAAGAGTTGGTCATAGGAACAGAGTTGCTTTTCCGCGGCATATTAAAAGATTTAGAGTCGGGTCTTTCGCAGTCTAAGATCGCGGGCAAATTTCATGTCGGCTTGGCCCGTGTGCTCCTTAAAGTCGTTTCGACGATTGCGCAGAGCTGTAAACTTAAAACCGTTATCTTGTGCGGCGGGGTTTTTCTGAATAAATATTTACTTGAACTCGCAGTTCCGGGGCTTGAAGCGGCAGGGTTTAAGGTTATTGTCCCCTCGCCGCGTTTCCGGGGCGACGGCGCGCTCGCTGTCGGGCAGTTAGCATTAACTACAGCTCTAAGCTCTAAGCCTGCCTACCGGCAGGCAGGCTATAAGCCGTAAGTCAGAATTTTTCTGTTTTCGTTGTTTACAGTTTATAGCTTACAGCTTATAGCTTATAACTGGAATTCCATATGTGTCTCGCGATTCCAATGAAAATTGAATCAATCGAGGGCAAGACTGCCGTGTGCGAACTCGATGGTGTGCGCCGTCGCGCAGCCGTGGACCTTGCGCCGAAGGCGAAAGTCGGCGATTACGTTATGATCCACGCCGGTTTCGCTATCGAAATAGTGGATAATAAGGCAGCTGAGGAAACCTTGGCCTTGTTAAAATCCTTGTAACACAGATTAGCACAGATGACCGTTTGGGACTAAAACCACGCAGATGATCACAGATAATTCTAGTGGCATATCAGGAAATCAGGGTATCGGTAGGTAGGGTATCAGGTTATCAGAGTATCAGATTAGAATTATTTATCTGATATCCTGATATTCTGGTATTCTACCCACTGATATCCTGATGACCTGATATGCTATTTTATCTGTGACAATCTGTGTAGTACAAATCTGTGATTATCTGTGCTTAGAAACCATGAACCTATTCGAGCCTTTTAGAGACAAACAATTAGCGGAGCGCCTTGTTGCTTCCATTAAGGAGCGGGCGAGAGGTCTAGCCGACGTAAACTTGATGGAAGTTTGCGGTACCCACACAATGAGCATTTACCGTTTCGGCCTTAAGAATTTTCTTCCGCCGAATATAAGGCTACTTTCGGGGCCGGGCTGTCCTGTGTGCGTAACGCCGGTATCGGCGATAGACTATGCCTGCGCCCTAAGCCGTTTAGAGGGAGTCACGATTGCCACCTTCGGCGATATGCTGCGCGTACCCGGATCCGCAAGCTCGCTTGAGAAGGAGCGCGCAAGCGGCGCCCGCATCGAGATTGTTTATTCTCCCCTCGACGCCCTCGATCTCGCCTCGAAAAATGCCGATAGAACCGTCGTTTTTTTGGGTGTTGGATTCGAGACTACGGCGCCGGCCGTGGCCTTGACTATAAAGCGGGCGAAGGAGAGGGGAGCCAGGAATTTCTTTGTTTTCGTTTTGCACAAATTGATTCCGCCGGCGATGGAGGCACTGCTCTCATCGGGTGAAATCAAGCTTCACGGTTTTATTTGCCCGGCGCACGTGAGCGCCGTAATAGGCGCGCGGCCTTATGAGAAATTAATCGAGAAGTTTCACGTGCCCTGCGTCATAGCGGGTTTTGAGCCGCTTGATATTTTAGGCGGAATCGATATGTTACTCGGGCAGATTCGCTCCGGGAAGCCGTCGGTCGAAATTGAGTATAGCCGCGTCGTGAGGCGCGAAGGAAACACGAGCGCGCGTGCTGTTATCGATGAGGTTTTCGAGGCCCGCTCGAGCGACTGGCGCGGGCTCGGAGCGATTCCGGCGAGCGGCCTCGCGCTTAAGAGGGCCTATCGCGAATTTGACGCGGAATCCCGTTTTCCTATTTCCGTACCCGGCGAGAAAGACAATCCCGAATGCCTCTGCGGGGCGGTGCTGCGGGGTGTCAAGACGCCGACGGACTGTCCGCTTTTCGGCTCTGTCTGTACGCCGGAACACCCGAGGGGCGCGTGCATGGTTTCGAGTGAGGGAACCTGTTCGGCTTGGTATAAATACACAGATGATCACAGATAGAACCACACAAATGAGCACAGATGGAAATGTCACTCTCGCCCATGGAAGCGGGGGAAAGGCCTCGCACGAACTTATAAAGAAGCTCGTCCTCAAATATTTTAAGAGTAGCGAGCTCGCGCGGCTTTGCGATGGAGCTATTATTGAGCCAAAAAGTGAGAGGCTTGTCATGACGACGGATTCCTTCGTGATAAAGCCGCTATTTTTTCCGGGCGGCGACATCGGAAAACTCGCCGTCTCGGGCACGGTAAACGACCTCGCGGTAATGGGTGCTAAGCCGCTTTATTTATCATGCGGCTTTGTGGTCGAAGAGGGCTTTTTGCTTGGCGATCTTGAGCGGATTATCCGGTCAATGGCCGAGGTTGCCCAGGCCGCCGGTGTTGAGATTGTAACGGGGGATCTTAAGGTTACGGAACACGGCGCTTGCGACGGTATTTTTGTGAACACGACCGGTATCGGGGCACTTACCAAGGAGCGCGATATGTCGTCGCGCTCGATAGAAATAGGCGATCATGTACTGATAAACGGTACCATAGGGGACCACGCGCTCGCCGTTCTCTCGGCGCGGCAGGCCTTCAATTTTGAGGCTAAGATCGAAAGCGATTGCGCAGCGCTTTTTTCGCTTATCGATCTCGTGATGCAGGCGTCTCGCGGCGTTAAATTTATGCGCGATCCCACGCGGGGCGGAGTGGCGACTGTGCTGAATGAGATTGTCGAGGGGAAAAACTTTGGAATACAGCTCGAAGAAAGCTCTATTCCTGTCCGTCGCGACGCGAAGGCGCTTTGCGAAATCTTAGGGTTCGAGCCGATTTATCTCGCGAACGAGGGAAAGGTTTTGATTGTGGCAGACCCGAAAGACTCTCGCCTTATCCTCGACGTTATGCGTTCGCATCCTTTGGGCGAGAAAGCCGCAAAGATCGGCGAGGTCGTCGCTGATTCTAAGGGGAAAGTAACCCTGCGTTCTTCCGCCGGAGGCCTTAGGATCGCGGATATGCTTATCGGCGAGCCCATCCCGCGAATCTGCTAAAAAGCTAAAAGTTTAAAACGAAAAACGCAAAGCAACAATGTAAAATTTAAAAATTGGGATTTTTAAACTTTTGTTTTTCGCTTTTCGCTTTACATTTTACGCTACTTTAATAACCTTTGTTGATTAGCCGAGTTACATCTGTTATAATCCGCTAACTCATACTTTAAAATTATGCACTTATTACTTATTGCTGTTACTATTTTCATGGGTATGGCGGTCGGCTGGTCGATCGGCGCCAACGACGCCGCAAATTCGCTTGGTACCGCCGTCGGCTCTAAGGTTTTAAAGCTATGGCAGGCCATCATCCTCATCTGCATCTTCGGGTTTCTGGGCGCGTTTCTTCAGGGTTCCCACGTATCTAATACAATCGGCAAAGGCATAATTCCGATAGACAAATTAGGCAAGCAGGTGGCTGCCTATGTCGCGCTGGTTGCCTGTTTTGGCGCTTGCGCGTGGGTTATTTTGGCCACCTATTGGAAGATGCCCATCTCAACGAGCCATTCTATAGTCGGAGCCGTGGCAGGCGCGGGCCTTGCCATAGGCACTCCCGTTAAATGGAAGGTACTCGGCGATATTTTTGCTTGCTGGATATTCACGCCGGTCGGAGCCGCTATTCTCGGATATATCTTCTACAGGATTTTCAAGGTTGTTTTATACCGTGTTATTCCGGCTAAATATGTCAGAAAGATACTGACGTTTCTTATTGTGGTGAGCGGTTGCTACGTTGCCTATACCTGGGGTGCCAATGATGTTGCCAATGCCACCGGCGTTATGGTCGGAGCGGGGATACTTGCCCCTCATGTAAGCGTTGCCTTAGGGGGTATGGCCATCATTATCGGAATCGTGACGTGGGGCTACAGGGTCATCGAAACAGTCGGGACCGAGTTGACAAACCTTCTGCCGCTCATGGCTTTCTCTGCGCAGTTAGCGAGCGCTGTTAATGTCCATATCTACACCGTATTCGGGATTCCCGTCTCGACAAGCCATTCCATCGTCGGCGCGATTCTCGGAGTAGGGCTTGTGCGTGGTGTAAAAGTGCTGAATCTGCAAATCATGAGGGAAATCGTTGTCTGCTGGATTGCGACACCGTTTGTGTCCGGCCTTGTCAGTTTCGCCGCGTTAAAAGTTTTATTGTTAATTATACATTTAGGATAATTTGCTGATAGCTTAAAAACCGGAGGGCGAGATGAAGAAAATGAGGAATATCTTGGAATGGTTCGGAATGGCAGAAGAGATGTCGATACTTCAGGATTCGCAAAAACATGTTGAAGAGGCCTGCCAGACAGTAGCGTATTTCGCGGAAGCAGTCAAGGCGTTTATTCAGGGTAATGCCGTGGCGAAGATTACCGCTATCGAAAACGCCAGAGAGAGCGAACATAGGGCTGATATACTGCGCTCGAAGATGGTCGATGAGCTGTCTAAAGGGGTACTGCTGCCGCCTGCGCGGGAAGACCTTATGCACTTTGTAAGGTCGCTTGACAGAATTGCCGACTGGACAAACGGCGCGGCGAGGCTCTTGGGTTTTATAGAGGAAAGGCTCCCGCAGAATGTTCTGGATAATATGTGGACTGCGACAAACCTCATTGTCAGCGCGAGCCAAAAACTCAAAGACAGTATCAAGGCGTTCGTCACGAGCGACCTCAAAAAAGCGCTCGCGGATTGTGAAGAAGTGGGCCGCTTTGAGCACGAAGCGGACGACCAAAAAAGAGTTCTTATAGAGTCGATTATTCACGCAGGGTTAAAGCCGGAGAACCTTCTCTTGTGCTATAACTTGGCCGAATATCTGGAGGGGGTGACGGATAAGATCGAGGACGCCGCCGACCTCATAAAAGTTCTCGCCGTCAAGTCCCAATAAGAAATTAAAAGCGCGAAGCGAAAAATGCAAAATCACAATTTAAAATTTAAATTCGCAACCGTAGTGTTTTAAATTTTTAACTTTGGTTTTGCCTTTTGCGCTTTAGATTTTTCGCTACGAATGAGGGCAGTCTTCGTTTGTCACGGGATAGGGCCAGTTTACCGGAAACTTGCGGCATTGTTCCGGACGGGCAGGGTAGATTCTGCAGCCTTCCTTTTCAAGAAACACACAATCAAGGGCCTCTTTGCTTTTTAGCACCATCCAGTTGTCGGACCTTTTGCAATATTCCTTAACGAAATCCCGTCTTTCCATTCTTAGATATTGTGCCGCCCGCACTTCATCGTCGTGGTTAAGGTAAACCAGTCCTTTTCCGCGGCAGCATTGCCGGCAGTTTAGGCAGGTCGTGTTGTCGGGCATCATAGGCATGTTAAGTTCCGTCGTGCGTACGGCGTATTGCGTTTACACCTTTATGTACCTGGAACTGATTTTATAAGTCAAGGTTGCCTTTACGTACCTGGTACCTCTTGGATACGGTACCAGGTACGTAAAGGCTGATCGATAATATTAAACTATAACAGCTGCTTTGGAAAGAGGTATCCATCAAGCTGCCCCGGTAGAGGTAAAAGCGTTGAGGAAACAGTTAAGTTGTGATATCATCAATCATTACGGACTTGCAAAACACACGGCACTTTGGAGGGTAAGCGATGAAAAAACTTGTATTGCTGAGGCACGGAGAAAGTACTTGGAATAAGGAGAACAGGTTTACCGGCTGGACGGATGTCGACCTGTCGGAGAAGGGTATCGAAGAAGCCAATAAGGCGGGAGAAGTCCTAAAAAAAGAGGGATTCGTCTTCGATGTGGCGTACACATCGGTTTTAAAAAGGGCGATAAGGACACTGTGGATCGCGCTCGATAAGATGGATCTTATGTGGATTCCGGTTTATAACTCGTGGCGGCTCAACGAAAGGCACTATGGCGCCCTGCAGGGTTTAAACAAGAGTGAGATGGCCGCGAAATTTGGCGAGGAGCAGGTCCTGATCTGGCGTCGAAGCTATGATGTCCCGCCGCCTGCGCTTGAAGCGAATGACCCGCGCCATCCCGCGAAGGACCCTCGCTACAAAGGACTAGATAAAAAAGATATCCCATCGACCGAATGTCTCAAAGACACGGTGCGCAGGTTTCTGCCGTATTGGAACGATGTTATAAGCAAAGATGTTAAGGCCGGCAAACGGGTTTTGATAGCCGCCCACGGCAACAGCCTCAGGGCACTCGTAAAATACCTCGATAACGTATCCGACAAGGATATAGTCGGGCTCAATATCCCGACCGGCATTCCGCTTGTCTATGAGCTTGACGACAATCTCAAGCCGATAAAGAGTTATTATCTCGGCGACCCTGAGGAAGTGAAAAAGGCGATGGAGAAGGTGGCTTCGCAGGGCAAGAAGGCAAAATAAGGGAGGTTGCAATGTCGATTAACGTCTCGGAAATTCTCGGGGAGAGCGCCGAGTATTTGTTAAAGCATAAGTGTAAAACCTTCCCGAAGGAAAGCCTTCATCTGCCGGGCCCGCGTTACATCGACAGGATATTCCGCATATCCGACAGGAAAAAGGATGTACTGACAAGCCTGAAGTGGCTCTTTAATCACGGCAGGCTCAAGGGCACAGGCTATTTATCCATACTGCCCGTTGATCAGGGCATAGAACATTCCGCCGGCGCCTCCTTCGCTCCCAACCCCATTTATTTTGATCCCGAAAATATAGTGCGGCTCGCTATCGAGGGCGGTTGCAACGCGGTGGCCTCCACGCTGGGGGTTTTAGGAATCGTGTCCAAGAAATACGCCGGGAAGATTCCTTTCATCGTTAAGCTGAACCACAGCGAACTCCTGACATATCCTAACTCATACGACCAGAGGTTCTTTGCCTCGGCCAAACAGGCGTATGACATGGGTGCCGTTGGCGTGGGTGCGACAATCTATTTCGGCTCCGCCGAGTCGCGCCGCCAGATAGAGGAAGTAAGCCGTGAATTCTGCCGCGCGCACGAGCTCGGTATGTTCACCGTCTTATGGTGCTATCTTAGGAACGATGCTTTTAAAAAAGGCGGCGTGGATTACCACACGGCCGCCGACCTTACGGGGCAGGCAAACCATTTGGGTGTTACTATAGAGGCCGACATTATAAAGCAGAAACAGCCCACCAACAACGGCGGCTATACCGCCATCGGTTTCGGTAAGACGCATCCTTTGGTCTATGAGAAATTGACCTCAAACCACCCGATAGACCTCACAAGATATCAGGTGGCGAATTGTTATATGGGGCGTATAGGCCTTATAAATTCCGGCGGCGCTTCCGGTAAGGACGATATCAGAGAGGCCGTCGAGACGGCGGTTATAAATAAAAGGGCCGGAGGGATGGGGCTTATTTCAGGGAGGAAAGCGTTCCAGAAGCCGATGGCGGAAGGCGTCAAAATACTCAACGCCGTTCAGGACGTTTTCCTATCCAAAGAAGTCGATATCGCGTAATTCCTTACGGCAATATTTCTAGAAAGGAAAAAGCAATGAAAAAGATATTGATTCTGGGCGCGGGTTTGGTGATTTGCGCGGCCTCAGTCGTTTACGCGGAGACGAAGTCCGATATCGCGTTTTGGAAGGGCGAAGAGGCGTTTAGGGCCGCGTCTTACGAGAAGGCCCGCGAGCTTTACCGCGAGGCGTGGAAGGGTTACCTCAGAGAAGGAGACACGAAGCACGCCGACGATGCGCTCGCCAAATTGTATCAGTCGGGCAATATACTTTTTGAGTATCCTCTCGGTAGGGTAGACGCCGAGAAAAAACTTGCCGAGGCTTTTAAAGATGTTCCTGCGGCCGAGAGAAACAAGTGGCTCGATAGCGGGAAGGCCGATTTCATCCTGATAGACGGTAAGCCGCGCTACTATATGGATTTTGCGAAGAATCTCCTTTTCCGCGATCCGGAACTGATGAAGAAGGTTCCGGAAGCGCTTAAGGGGGAGGCGCTCTTCTTCAACAAATACCGCGGCCTCATTTTCAGGACAAAGGACGAGGAATATACGGCAAAACCGTGGAAGCCTTATATCAACCCTGTTACTTTTCTCGGCGCAGGTTCGATCTCCTTACCAAGAAAAGACCTGCCCAAGACGGGTGTCCTGAAGGTATGGATTCCCTTGCCGGTCCAGACGGCCGCGCAGGATAATATAAGGATAATTTCCATAGAGCCCGAGAAATACGTTAAGACCGCCCCCACGATCGACGGCGATATAGGGCTTGTTTACCTCGAGATTCCTCTTGAGGAGATGAAGGCGGATTTCAGCATAACCGTTAAGTTCATTTTCACCCATTACGAACAGCGTTTTACCATCGATCCCGCCAAAGTCGGCGAGTACGACAAAAATAGCTCCCTTTATAAGGAGCACACAAAGTCGTATAAGAATACCACCGTCACCGATTCGATAAAGAAGCAGGCCGAAGAGATCGCGGGCGGCGAGAAAAACCCCTATCTTGCCGCGCGCAAAATTTATGATTACGTCGTGGACAACATCAACTACAGCCTTATGCCGCATGTTACCCTCGGCATTCTCGGCAAGCCGGAGTCGGAGTTTGTCCATGAAAAGAAATTCGGCGACTGCGGCGCCCAGAGCGTGTATTTTGCGGCGCTCTTGAGGGCGCTCGGCATTCCTGCGAGGACTACGGGCGGCATGCAGCTCTGCCCCGGCGCGGTGAGCGATCACTTCTGGGCGGAGTTTTATCTCCCCAACTACGGTTGGATTCCGGTCGATACCTCCGTTGCGCAGACAGCCGGTTTTTCAAAGAGCGTCTCGGAAGAAGAGAACAAAGTGTTCAAGGCCTACTTTTTCGGCAATCAGGATCCCTATCGCTTTGTAATCCAGAAGGACGTCGATGTGACGCTTATACCTCCGGCGGACGAACCCGTATTCCTTCCTATGGCGATACAATTTCCCGCTGTCTTATGTTCAACCTCGGAAGAGGATTTGTCTTTAGGTTTCTCCGACTGGAAGTTCGAGTTTGAGCCGGTTAATAAGTAGAAACGCAAAGCGTGAAATGCAAAATCACAGCTTAAAATACAAAAATAATTCCGTATCGTTTTAAATTTTTAACTGTGGTTTTGCATTTTTCGCTTTGAATTTTGCATAGGGTATTTCAATCCGCAACGGTCATAAAGGAAAACAAAATGTGGTGGAAATGGGTGATATTTATTGTCTGCGGTATTTCGATCTTAGCCTGCATCATCGATACTACGATCCACTGGATTCAAGGTAAGACCGGCCCTCTAGGCCCCAAACCGGAGGATTGGTGGGGCTGCGGCATTTTCACCCTCGTCCTCGTTGCCGTAATGTTTTGGCTGGGCAAAAAACTTTTTTAATACGAACGCACCACCATAAAAAGAGAGGCCTCGTAATCATGAAAAGCGGAACCATTGGAATTACCGTTTTCTTTATCGCGTTCTTCTCGGCCGCGAATTTATCATGGGCCGGGCTTTCTGATTTCGATCAGGACGCGGCTGAAATAGGACAGGAATTCGCCGAGTCCGCCCTTGAAAATGTGGAGGCAAGCTCGGGGTCTGATGTCAGTGATGCCGTCGCGCGCTTTAAGAGCTTAGCGAATGACGGGACTTTGCTTTCGGTCTCGCCCCAATATTATCAGTATCTCGGCGCTCACGGCGCCTTCGGCGCGGAGTTAGCTGAAGAAATGATGCGCGGCGGGGCGACTACCGGCAAGGCCCGGAGCGCTCTTAAGAAACTCGCTGCCACTTACGGTAAAGGATTTGTCGGCGTAATAAACGGTGAATCTGTGGCGCTTCTTTCAGAGCAATTTATGATGGACCTCAGGATGTTCGTCAGCTATATGCATCTCGATCCCGAAAACCTCGATCACGTTTTTCGCACGGCGCGAGGGCAGTTTGGCGCCCTCGCTAAGGCGCTGAGGTAAGCCATCTCTGATACGCGCCCGGGAATGCGTATAGTTGGTAGGATTTTCGATTACGGATGGGGGACGGATATTCCTTAAATGTTGTAACTGTAACGGGTTACCGAGAACCGTCTCTCCCTTGAGAGAAGCTGAGGCTTGATATAGTGGTTTGTATAGGATAGACTTAAAGAAGAGGGAGGCGGGGGTTAAAAATGCGGATTTATAGGCGGAAAGCCGAAATTCGGTTTCTTGCCGCTGTATTAGTTAGCATTTTCTTTTCTGTCGTCCCGCAAGTCTCTGTCCCCGGAAACGCTCAAGCCCCGGCAGTAAGAGAAATAGCTTGTCTAGTGCGTGTCGATGATATCGATCCCACGATTGTCATCGAGATGCGGTATGCCACCAAGAATAACTTCACCGGTAAGCAAATTTATCCCGTCCACGTGTGTGTCCTCCATAAAGGAACCGCCGCTAAATTAATCGCCGCGCACTCAAAAGTCAAAAAAGACGGCTACCGCCTGAAAGTCTGGGATGCCTACCGCCCGCCCCACGTTCAGCGGATTTTCTGGGATTTAGTCCGGGATGAGCGTTACGTCAGGAATCCCGCGAAGGGGGGATCAAAGCACAGCACGGGCGGCGCCGTCGATGTGACGCTGGTTGATTCCAGGGGCCGCGAGCTCGAGATGCCGACGCTTTTTGATGAATTCTCGGAGCGTGCCTGGCGTTCGAATAATTCGTGGTCTCCCGAGGCCCGTGAGAACTCGGATTATCTCACCAAAGCAATGACCGAAGCTGGTTTTGAACCAATCCACGAAGAATGGTGGCATTTTGAAGACTCAGACGCTGCAAAGTATTCTCCCGTTGACGTCAAGCTCGAGTGGTTCGTCGCAATCCCCGAGAGCGTTAGTTAGCCGGTTAGCCGGTGAGCGGGTGAGCCGGTTAGCGAATGCAGAGATACATCCCAGGTAATTTCTCAATGGCAAAGATTAAATTGGATTTGCACGATATCTTCAATAAAAGCGGCGCTATCGATACGGAACTCAATCGGGTTATCAGGGAGGCCGTGGAGAAAAAGATATCTTTGGTAGAGATTATTCCCGGCAAAGGGAGCGGCCAGTTAAAGAAGCATGTTTTGCGCTTTTTAGATAGGCCGGAGATAAAAAAGCTCTATCATCG
>JAQTRP010000028.1 GCA_028711765.1 Candidatus Omnitrophota bacterium
TGACGACCTCAGCCTTCAGGCCTTCGGCCGCTGGCCGTGGCCCCGCGCAAATCATGCCGCCCTGCTCGACATCCTCAATAAAGAAGAATCAAAACCGAAGGTAATCTTCTTTGATATTATCTTCCCCGAGAATGACATCGAGCATCCCGGCGACGACGCCATGCTCGCCGAGAAAATGAAGGAAAGCGGAAACGTCATCGTGCCCGTATTTTTCTTCGACTTCCCGAAAAAGATGGCGCCGCCGGACGAAAAAATGGAAAGCCCGGGCTTCAAGACTATTTTCGATAAGGCCCAGTGCATAACGCCGATACCGCGTCCATTGCCGCCATTCTTAATCGTCGATGAGCTCGAGCACACGATTCTGCCCATCCTTGAGAATACAAAAAGCGTCGGATCGGTAAACGTGCCGCCCGATGAAGACGGAAGAACGCGACACATACCGCTTTTTTTCAGATTCAGGGGCACGCTCTTCCCTTCGGCAACCTTGCGCGTTGTCCTTGATTATTTTGACCTCTCAACAAAAGATATCAGCTTCCCTTCGCAGGGCGTCGCCGCATTCAGGATAAAAGGCAAGACCCTCCGTGTGCCCGTTACCTCGCAGGGCGGCACTCCCATAAACTACGTTGGGCCGCCAGAATGTTTCAAGCGCTATTCCTTTATCCGCCTTATCGCGGAGTACGACAAACCGGACCACGGAAAAGAATTTTTCAAGCAATTCAAGGACTCGATCGTTTTTTACGGGCTTTCGGGCACGGGCACGGTCGATTTGCGACCCACGCCGTTTGCCCCCCTATATCCCGCCGTTATTGTCCAGGCGAATCTCGTCGATAATTTCCTTAAGGGAAAATTCCTCGGGCAAATGCCGTGGTACGCCATGTTTATTTTCCTCGTCGCCATCGGACTTGTGCTTTCCACCGTATTCTCCAAACTTCCTCCCCTTAAAGGCCTGATCGTAGCCACTGCCTCATTCGCGGGTCTGCTTTCGATTTCGATTCTCACCTTTATATTCGCGAATTACTGGATAAGAATTTTTGTGCCGTCATGCCTCATCTTCGCGGTGTACTTACTCATTCTCCTCAGACATTACCTCGCCGAGCGCTTCGCCAAAGAGCTGATACAGCAGGAGCTCCAAATTGCACAGCGCATCCAGAAAAGCTTCCTGCCCCAGCAGGTTCCGGCATATCCGGGAATTGAAATTGCGGCGGAGAGTGTCGCGGCAAAGGAAGTCGGAGGCGACCTTTATGATTTCCTGGCGTTTCCGGAAAACCGCTTAGGGATCGTCATAGGCGACGTCTCGGGAAAAGGAGTGCCCGCCGCGCTTTTCATGGCGCGAACGATCAGCGAATTCCGCTCGCGGGCAAAGGGCGAGCGGTCAAGCACCGACGTATCGAATCTAAACGAGGCCGTCTCCAAAAACAATACCTCGGGACTTTTCGTCACTTTCCTCTATTTAATACTCGACACAAAAACTCAACGGGTGAGCTTCTCAAACGCCGGCCATCATGCCCTGCTCCGTTATGTAAATAAAACGGGCGAGATCGAACCTCTCAATACCAAGAAAGGTATGCCCATAGGCATTATGCCGGTGGGTATCTTCGATGAAGGCACGGCAACCCTCGAAAAAGGGGACATTATAGTCCTCTTTACGGACGGTATCGAAGAGGCTATGAGTAAGCGCCGCGAAGAGTTCGGGATGGAAAGGCTTACCAAAGCCCTGCGGGAGGCAAAAGATTCGGCGCCCGGCGAGATCGTAAAACATATCATAAAAGCGGTGCGGACGCACGCCGAGGGTACCCCTCAGCACGATGACTTGACGCTCGTCGTGGCGAAAATCAGTAATCAGTAATCCGTAATCCGTATTCCGTATCCCGCAAGAAAAGTAAAGTTAAAGACAACTTAATCATGTACCTGGTACTGCTTGGACGCGGTACCAGGTACATGATTGCGTAAAATCTTAAAAGTCAAGTTTTGCAACTGATAGAACGATATAGTGGATATATTGCGTTTATTCAGGTTCTAGGTCTTTCTCACGAGACGGGAGTCGCCGACTTTACTATTTACAAATATTCCCCTTCGTGATATTATCCGGTCATTAACTCGTTGCCAAGCATAAACTTATATTCAAATCACATATAAAGCTAATCCCAAAACATTCAAGGAATCATAAAACATGGCACACACCAGGCGTTGCTTAGTTATTTTCGTAACTCTCCTTTTCTTTATCTCGACCCTTTTTCTAAGGGACCAGTCTCTTATCGCCCAGCCGGCTGACAAGGGAAACGGCAAGACGGCGGAAAAGACGCTTCTTGAAAGCGAAGGCGCTAAAAAGTTCAAGGCAAAAGACTATAGGGGCGCCCTTGAAGAATTCAAAAAGCTCGAGAAGGAACACCCAAATTCTCCCATCATTCTCCGCTACATCGGCATGACACTCAACGCGATGAATGAGCCGGATGAGGCCGTAACCTATTTTAAAAAGGCGCTTGAGCTTTCTCCGCGCGACCCGGCGGCGAGATATCACCTCGCCCAGAGCTATCAGCAAATGAATCAAAACGACGCTGCCAGGACCGAGCTTCTTTACCTTAGGGGATATCCCGAGTTGGCAGGATACTACAAAGATAAGGCCGAAAGGGCCCTCCAGACCCTGGAAAAAGGCCTCCCCGAAGAAGGAATAGAACCGCAAAAACCTCCCAAACCGTGGACTGTCTACAGCGGGTTCGCCTATGAATACGACGACAACGTTTCCTTAAGCTCCAGCGTTTCCACCTTCGCGCTGGCAGGCGGCAGAAAAGCGGGCCGTTACAAAATATTTTCTGGAATCAGCTACGATGTGATAAATAACGCAAAGACGAGAGCGGGCATCACTTATTTTTTCCGGCAGAACCTTCATGACAACGATATGAGTAATTATAACTTCCGGCTGCATGAACTTTCGCCCTATGCATACTACAACACCGAGCTATTTGCGAGGCCCGCGCAGCTTGCGATGCGTTACACTTTTGCCCACGGAACATTAAACCACCGCACATTCTCGAGCCTAAACGGCATTTATCCTTCCCTCAATGTAAAAGTTATAGACAACGTTGTTTACCGCCTCTATGACAACCTCGAGTGGAAAAACTTCCGTAACAAGGGATTTGAGCCGGGCGTCTCATCCCGTACCGGTTTTTACAATACCGTCGGAAACAGCCTGACGTTATTCGCAAATGTCCTTGAGCGTCAATGCTATTTCACAAACGCCTACGAGTTCAGGAGCGCCGGCACAAGAGGCAAAAACTTCGACGACAGAGAAAATGTTTTCAGGTGGCTCGTCCATGTTCCTGTTATCGAGAAAATCGTCTCCGACACGATATTCGAATATAGAGAAACCAACTACTGTAATTTCATAGAGGAACCAAAGCGGCGCGACAGGACCTACTATTTCGGGTTTAGAATCAGCCGCCCGATCTTGAAATATTTTACCCTGAGCGGCTACTACGCCTACACGGATAACCGTTCGGACAATGACTATATCAGAGGGCAATTCATCTACGACCGCCATGTCGGCGGAGTAGAGCTGTCGTTTGCATACTAAGTGAGACCCAAACTTACGCCTGCCTGCCGGTAGGCAGGGAACGATAGTGAACGTAAGTTTGACGGCCGAACTTATCCCGCCCTCTAAGCTGTGTATGCAGCTGGAGAAAATACTCAGGCGGCATTTGGAAATCCAAAACTTCTATTGCCTCTATATTGCAGCATAGAGGGCGGGATTAAATTCGCGTATACAATTTACGTCACGCTGTTCCGTAAATTGTGCGCTCATTTAAGGAGTTAAAATAATGAAAAAGGCGTTTTTCGCATTTACGATCATCGCTCTTCTCGTCATCCTTGTGGCAATTCCGAGCTGGTGCCAGATAGCCGCGCAGACAGTAACCCTCACCAACGTAAAAGGGATCGTTCTTATCCAAAAGCTCGGCGCGACCCAATGGAATCCGGCCTCCGACGGAATGCAGCTTACGATGGGTGACGCGGTAAAAACGGGAAAAGACGGTTCGGTAAAAATCGAGTTCAAAGACGGCGGCACGCTCACCCTACAGAAAGAAACGGATATTAAGGTCCTGCGCGCCGAGGAAAAAGAGAAGACAACTCAGACAGAAGTCGATATGAAAATCGGCAAATTGAGGGCCCAAATTCAAAAACTTAAGGCGGGCTCCAAGTTTGACGTAAAAACACCTGTTTCCGTCGCAACTGTCCGCGGAACCACCTATGACCTTTTCGTATACGAAAGCAACGGCCAGATCTACGCGGATATGAACGTGGTCAGCGGCGACGTGTGGTGGAGCAATATGGATAACTCGATGGGTTACACGGTGGGAGAAGGCCAAGGCTCTACGGCTAATCAAACCGGCCAGATAACAGAACCTCAGGGAAGCCCTGAAAACGCGGATCAGAATATGGGTGGGGGCACAACCGGAGGCGGCGGCGATAACCAGTTCAACCAATCCACGACAAGCGACCAAGAGCAAATAGGCGGACAACAAGGTTACTCGCAGGATACATACGGTTCCCAAAACTCGGCAAGCGGCTCGCCGATTGAAACGCATGACTCTCATTGTGACGGAGGCGGGACCTAAAAAATAAGTAAACAAAGAAAAGGACGGCTTTTGCTCATAACTAAAGAGTAAGAACCGTCCTTTTTTGTTATTACAGGGAACTGCAAACGGGGCAGTTTTTCGCGCGTCTTATATCCTGCAAGCGGAATTCCATCGTATCGCCGTACCAAAGCAGGAGTTTATTTCTCAAGTTCTCCCCCACCCCGGTAAGATACTTCAGGGTTTCCAGAGCCTCGAGCGAGCCAATCACACCCGGCGTCGCGCCCACGACAGGAAAGGTCTCCTTCGGCGGGGCTTCGCAAAAAACACATGAAAGGCACGGCGTCTCGGGAACTTTGATGAAGGCGAGATAACCGATAAGGCCCCAGACGCTTCCATAGACAAACGGTATCTTTTTTCTCGCCGCGCATTTATTGAGGACAAAACGGGTCGGAAAATTATCCATGCAGTCGACTATAATCTGAGCGTCACCCACCAGTTCATCCACCGTACTTTCATCGATTGTCTTATCGAGCGCCACAATTTCAATCGAGGGGTTTAGGCGCTCGAGCGTAAGTTTCGCAGACTCCGCTTTCCTTTTCCCTATCATGGAATCGGAATGCAAAATCTGACGGTTCAGGTTTGTAAGCTCGAGCGAATCATGATCGCACACGCGCAGACACCCCACACCCGCCACCGCAAGATACATGGAGGCGGGGCTTCCCAAGCCGCCCGCTCCGGCGACAAAGACAGTCGAGTTCTTAAGCTTCTCCTGTCCTTCCTCTCCCCAGTGCGGAAGAAGAATCTGCCTCGCGTAGCGCTGCTTATCGTTTTCGCTCAAATTTTTGTGTCGTGTACCGTGAGTCATATACCTTGAAAACCTTATTTCTTACGGCCCGCAGCTTTACGGCCTTTGCCCCTGGAAAGCTCCAAATACATCCGGTACGCCTCTTTAGCGGTGCCGCCCTCGTGCACAATGTGGCGGATGCCCTTGATCATCGCTATAGGATTTTCATTCTGCCATATATTGCGCCCCATATCAACACCCTTGGCCCCGTCCCTTACGGCATCGGCCGCGAGATTGAAGACATCGAGTTCCGTCTCAAGCTTCGGCCCGCCGGCGATGACAAGCGGTACGGGACAACTGTTCACGACCTTCTCAAAATCACTACAGTAATAAGTCTTTACCATCTGTGAGCCCATTTCCGCGGCGATGCGGCAGCAAAGCGCGAGGAACCGCGCGTCGCGCTTCTCAAGCTCCTTCCCTACCGCCGTAACGGCAAGGACGGGAATTCCGTAACGCTCGCCCTCATCCACTAAGCGCGAAAGATTTATAATCGTCTGGTGCTCGTGATCCGTGCCGACATAAATCGAGAGCGTGACCGCCGCGACGTTGAGCCTTATCGCGTCCTCCATAGAGGCGGTTAAGCCTTCGTTCGAAAGGGCCTTGCCGATAATGCTGTTCCCGCCCGAAACCCTCAGTATGATCGGTGTCTTTGAAGCGGGGTCAATACAGTTTCTCAAAACACCGCGCGTGAGCATAATGGAATCCGCGTATGACAAAAGCGGTGTAATCGTCTTCGCCGGGTCTTCAAGCTTTGAAATAGGCCCTAAGAAATAACCGTGGTCGCAGGCAAGCATGACCGCCCGTCCGTCCGATTGAAATATGCGTTTCATTCTGTTTTCCATTCCCCAATCCATGTTTGGCTCCTTTGTGTTAAGCACAGATAATCACAGATGACTGCTTGTAACCATAACCACGCGGATGATCACAAATTAAACCGCACATCAGAATATCTGGGTATCAGAAATAAAAGATTCTAACCTGATATTCTACCTACCGATACTCTGATTTCCTAATATGCTTGACTAGAACTATCTGTGCCCATCTGCGTAGTCCACATCTGCGATCATCTGTGCATTATTTTTGCGGTTCAACAATCACTTTAATCGATTCGCCGCCCTGGGCAACAAGCTTGAAACCTTTTTGGGCCTCTGCCAAAGGCAGCCTGTGTGTTATCATATCGCGGAGCTTCACCTCGCCTGAGCCTATCAGGCGAAGCGCTTCTAAATGATCCTCCGGGCTTCCGGCGTAAGAAGTCGCGATTGTCGTGTCGTTACGCCAGAAAAAATCATTTATAGATAATGGAATTGTAACTCCCTCGTCTGTCGGTGCGAAAAATAAAAGCGTCCCGCCGCGATCGACGCACTTCATCGCCTCGCCGATCGCCTTGACGGAACCCGTAGTGACGATCACGCAATCCGCCGTCCTGCCGGAGTTGGCTTCTCTGAGCCTCGCAGGAACATCATCTTTACCGTTAACAACCAAATCGGCACCGAAGCGTTTTGCCGCCTTCATGCGGTATTCATTTACATCGGTCGCTACAATCAGGCCTGCTTTTTTTGCCCGCCCAAGCGCGATATGGAGAAGCCCCGATATACCGCTGCCGATAACGAGTAAAGCTTGACCTCTCTTAAGACCTGCCCTCCTCTGCGCCCTCAAAATACATGCGAGGGGTTCTATGAAAGTGGCCTCCTCGTAAGATACCTTATCCGGCAAGGCGTATACGCCCTTTTCAACATTTATTGGAGGTAAAAGAACGTATTCCGCGAAACCGCCGGGATAAAAGTTAGTCTTCCGTAAAGTCTCGCAGGCTGTCTCATGGCCGTTTACGCAGTAACGGCAGCTGCCGCACGGAACATGATGCGAGGCCGCTACCCGGTCTCCGACATTATACCTCGTACCCTTCCCGGCTTCAACAACCTCGCCGGCGATCTCATGGCCGAGGACAAGCGGCACTTTGTTCCGCCTGTACCACTCCATAACGTCGGAACCGCAGATACCGCTTGCCATAACGCGCACGAGGACTTCTTTGTCCTTCGCGCGAGGGCGCGGCATCTCTTCGAGCCTGACATCGTTATTGCTGTAATACATCGCTACCCGCATAAAATCCGTGCCTCGTTATTCGTGTCTCGTGAATCGTAAAAACCAAAAATAGGATAATGTACCGTCTTTATGTACCTGGTACCGAACCCGTTAATCCGGTACCAGGTACATAAAGACGCGAGAAAACAAACTAAAAGAAGGAAGGGAAAAGTATAACAGCCAAAACCTATACCTGCAATAATATAAATTTGTTGCTGATGCCGGAAGAGAACAACTAAGATATTCTGGCTTTGAGATTGAGGTTATCGTAGATCGCGCGTGCGGCCCGATGGCGGTTTAAGGTATAGATGTGAAAACCGGCGACTTTATTCCTGAGCAAATCTTCACACTGCTTTGTCGCATAATCGATTCCATATTGTACGATGGCTTTCTTGTCGTCGCCTAAGTTTTGCACATCGGCGTACATTTTGGGAGGAATCTTCACGCCGCCGGACCCAAATATATCAAGCTGTTTAAGGCTTAAGACCGGCATTATGCCCGGTATTATCGGAACACTTATACCGATCTTGCGGCACGAAGTTACAAAATCATAGAATATTTCATTGATAAAGAAAAGCTGGGTAATGATAAAATCTGCGCCGCAATCTACTTTGCACTTAAGGTTCTTTAGGTCGAGTTCCGGGTTTTCGCATTCGGGATGCCCACCGGGATAACCCGCCACGCCTATCGAAAAATCGTATTTCGGGCGGGACTTTATATATTCCACAAGCTCACAGGCATAACCAAAACCGTTCGCCGGACGCTTAAATTCCTTCTCGCCCTGAGGGGGATCGCCGCGAAGGGCGAGAAGGTTTTCTATCCCGCGCTCCTTCAAGTTATCGAGTATTCCGTCCATTTCGGGACGTGTTACGGAAACACAGGTCAGATGGGCGATGCTTTCTGTTCCGAGTTTTTCTTTGACGCTGACTGCGAGCTCAATTGTCTTCGCGCGCGTCGTTCCCATCGCGCCGTATGTAATCGAGGCAAACGACGGACGCAGCGGCTTAAGCATCGCAAAGGTCTCTTCTAAGCGCGTTTCGTCCTCGGGCTTCTTGGGAGGAAAGAATTCGAAAGATAGCGTCCACTTCTTAGCTTTGTACAGGTCCCTTATCTTCACGGTCAAATACCTTAATACACTTTTTTATAAGGAAGCGACTGCCAGTAACCGAGAAGGCCTTTGCATTCTTTCCTCATAAAACTGCTTTTTAACCTTACAGGGCTTTTGCCTAGCTTTTTAAGCCGTGGTACTGGGATCAAAAGTTCATTAAAACCTAACTTCTTAACGTCCTTGATGCAGGTGCCGTAGACAAGGCGGCTTATCTTTGCCCAATGAATCGCGGCAAAGCACATGGGACAGGGTTCTGTCGTCGAATATATCGTAGCCCCTTTGAGTATATAGGTTTTTAACTTACGGCAGGCCGCGCGGATCGCGTTTATTTCGGCGTGCCCCGTGGGGTCGTTCTTCCCAAGAACAGTATTATGCCCCCTCGCTATAAGTCTTCCTCCTTTTACAACGCACGCGCCGAATGGCCCGCCGTCGCCGCGTTTAGCACCGCGGCATCCTTCCTTGATGGCGATTCGCATAAAAGAAGCGTCTTTCATTTCGCTTCCCGGAGTTTTTTAAGGCAATATTCCTTGAGCTCGGTGCGGTTTATAATGCCTTTGTGGATAAGGAAATCCATCAGGACAGGCGCGCTCTGCATGCCGAAATACAACTCGGCGACAAAACGGCGCAGCTTCTTATCGTCCATCGTCTCGATCTTTTTCAGAAACTGCTCAAGATTCTTATCGTAGTCCGCTTTCATATCAGTCGCTTTCTTAGAATTTAATGCTGAATTATAAGGCAGGCAGACATATGCTACAAGTATTATCTGCGCCTATGACCTAGCCGCTTCGAATACCAATAGACAGGAATTGCGGTGAGGATTAATCCTATACCGATGAGAGATTCAACCGGCCTTAAAATAACTGTGTTAAGAGCCAGGCAAAAACTCACGGCAATAAAAATAATCGGCGTAAAAGGATAGCCCCAAACCTTAAACGGGCGGCGGCGCGAAGGATACTTTCTCCTAAGAATAAAAAGCGCTATCCCCGTCATACCCACAAAAAACCAGAATCCGACCGAGACAAACGAAATAAGCTGATCGAAACTTCCTATAAGAACAAGAACAACGGGCCAAATAGAATCAATCGCGATTGCCAAGGCGGGTGTGCCGAATTTCTTGTGAATGCCCGCAACGCGTGAAAATAGCTTGTTGTCGCGCGCGACGGCATAAACTATGCGGCCGCTCGTGAGTATAGTAGAGTTCAGGGAGCCGAGCACAAAAAGCAATATCGCGAACGAAATACACGCGCCCCCCGCATTCCCTAAGAGATCTCTCATCATAAGGGCGGCGACTGTCTCGGTCTGTTTCATCTTATCGAGAGGCACATACCAGAGCCACAGGAAATTGACTACGAGATAAAGAAATATCAAGACCGACGTCCCGAGCACTAAAGAGAGCGGGATATTTTTGCCGGGATTCTTGATCTCCTCCCCCACATAGGCGCTCTCATTCCAGCCGCTGTAGGTCCAGAGCGCGAATATGAGGGCGAGGCCAAAACTCGACGCAACCCCGCCTCCTAAGGACGGCGGAAAAAGAGGCAAGAAATTGTTGAAACTCCCGCGGCCCGAGAAAAATCCGATTACGGCGATGCCGGCGAGAAATAGCACGTTCCCCACGGTTAAAATATTCTGCAGCCACTTCCCCAATCGCACACCGCAGATATTCACGAAGGAAAGGATAAAAATAGTCGAAAGGGCGATGCCCTTCTGCGCCAAGACGGCTAAAATAAGAATCGTCGAAGCGGCAATACTCTTCTGGACGATTGCCGGACACGGAAAGAAATAGGTCACATAGCCCGCGAAGACATGGGCTATGCCGGCGATAATGCCCGCGCGGTTTACAAAAATCATCATCCAGCCGAAAACAAAAGCAAACCCTTTCCCGAAGCTGCCCCTGAGATAGGCGTATTCACCTCCGGCCTTGGGATACAGCGCTGAGAGTTCCGCGTAACAAAGCGCCCCGATAAAACACAGGACCCCCGCCGCTACCCAGGCAAGCAGAATGAGGCCGGGATACGGCAGGATTCGGGCAATCGAGCTCGGCGTGCGGAAAATTCCGGCGCCGATCGCGCCCCCCACCACAATCGCTATCGCGTCGCTGAGGTTGAGTACCCGCGGCAGGCTGTTATTCCGGATATTGCTCATGGTAATGTATTACAATAACGACTTAAAATAATAGTAAATTAAGCCGATATATATCTACAGTGTAATAGCAATATTCTAAATCAAAGGAGAGAAGATATGGACGAAGGGATAAAAACAAGAATTTTTGTCAGCGTGGTATTGGCCATCCTGTTAATTGTCTTTATGCTCGCCACCCGATACGAATACAGCAAGACCCCCACAAATACAATCCCGATATTCGAGCGGCTGGATAAATGGACGGGCGAGGTCAAGGTAACAAACTACGTCTCGAAAAACTGGAAAGGCGTGCAGGCCCAGCAGGCGCCTCTTGTACCGGGGGCCGGAGAAACGGTGTCCGTGCAAGAACCATCAAAATCGGAGAAAAAGAAAAACTAAGAGCGCCTACCGCCCGATTTCGGCCTCGATTTTTTCTACCAAACGCGCTGCCTCGTTTAACACCGATTTCGGCAGCATATCGGCAAACTCCGCTTCCTTTGTCACCTGCCTAAGCAGTGTAACCAAGCGCCTTAGACTTGTGACGCGGCGCTTCCTGTGGAACTCTTCTGGATCAACAGCATTATCCACAAAGCTACGCAGCGCCTCGCGGACCTCCGATACGTCATGCGGTCTCTCAAGGGCCTTCGCCCGAAGGGTTCTGTAATCCGACTCGTCGAGCTTCTTATTCGCCTTTGCAAGCCTCAGGAGGTTGACTGCCTCAAGGCTCGGCAGATCGTTCGGCCGGTGGGCCTCCACATATTCCGGCTTAAGGAATTCCGGCTCCTCGCGCTCGAGGAAATAATAAGACTTCAAAAGCTTAGAGGCGGTGGTGTGCTTTATTCCTATCTCCTTCGCGCAATAAGCCTCAAAACTTATATACCCCCACCCCTTGTAAAGTTTGTCCTTCCAGATTGTGCAAAGATAACGTCCCAACTCGATCCAATAGGTTTTGAATTGTTTGGCGCAGGCGAGAACCTCGTAACGTAAAGAGCCTTGGTCGAGCCCGTCCATGTGTCTTTCGATTTGTTCGATCGCTTTGGTTTTTTTAATCATCGTGGCAGTCCTTTTAAGAAGTTACTGATTCTTTCCTCTAAGAGCGCGGCATTTTTAAGATCCCGCTGGGTCAGGCCTAAGTTTGCGGCGACGGTGGGCGGCATCGCGAGCTCGGCCATGGTAGCGAGAGTATTATCGATACCGCTCACAGCCGTTGTGCAGAAAAAGGCCGCTCGCTTCCCGCGGAGAGGATATTTTGCAAGAAAGGTCCTCACAGCGGGCGTCATATTATCGGCCCACACCGGCGTTCCTACAATTACGATATCGTAATTTTCCGGCAAATAACTTATCGGCGATATCTCCGTCGTAAGCTTTTTAAGCGCATCGTGGGCGCCGCCTACAAAACCCAGCGGGCCCTTTCTAGATTTTAAATCCACGATTTCGGTAATATCGGCGTTGAGTTTTCCGGCGAGTTTCTCGGCCACGCCGCGTGTCTTCCCCGTCCTTGAGTAGTACACAATCAAAGCCTTCATTTTTTACCTCCTTCAATGAGCAGACAATTTAAGGAGCGTAAGCGACTTAAATTGTAGGACGCAGTCCGTCTGCGAATTGAATCCGCCGAAGCCAGCTACGCAGCATCGCTTACATTAGGCGAAGGCGGAATGCTCAAATAAGCACCGTGTCCTTGTGCCAGTACGCCGGCGCGCAAAGGCATAAGAAAACAAGTTCTTTTCTGTCTGTGTTTTTTATGTGATGCCTCTTGCCGGGCCGGATGATGACCGCATCGCCGGCCTTTACGCGGCGGCTCCTGCCTTCTATAAACATAAGTCCTTGTCCTTTAAGGAGATAGTATATCTCCTCGCTTTTTTTATGGATATGCTCATCGGTCGCCTTCCCCGGGCGAAGCCGTGCCTCCCCCAGGCTTTGATTTCTAGCGGAGGAATTTCGCGGAGAAACTATGTCGATGATTCTCGAACCGTCTTTAGTGATAAACGACTTGAGTTTGCTTCTATTTAAGACTTCCACAATGACTCCCTATTATTAACTCCGAAATTCCTTGTTGATCCTGTTGATAATCGCGCGGGCACCCGCCCTTACCTCAGGCGAGATACCCTCGCCCATAGCCACGCTCTTTGGCTGAATTCCCAAAAACTTAAGCTCGGCGCCCGTATCCTCCGACAATATATGGGCAATTACCTTAAGAGAAATTGAGTGGGTGCTTAAGGCCGTCTCGGGAATATGCTCTTTGGCGATCAATCTTACCTCGCCGGCCTCACCCTTAAAATCGGCGGCGTCTATCACAATTATATAGGCTGGATTAAATTTTGCAACTTCGCCGATCACATTCTCGGGGGTACTCTCGGCGTCAATGACTTTAAGCCTGCTGGAGGGTTCCAAGCGCGCGGCAATATGCGGCCCCACGCCGTCATCGGACCTGAGGGGATTTCCTACGGCTAATATTACGTTTAGTCCTGTCCGGGGCTTGAGGGCTTCTTCGACTTCAGCGGTCAACAAATTTGACATCCAAGAAATGCGTGGAACACGAAATGCAGGGGTCGTACGCCCTGACCAACATTTCCATAAGAAGGGTTATCTTATCCTGCGGTTTATCCAATATCTCGGGAACCATCTTTCTCATGTCGTGCTCTATGTTGTTCAGGTTCTGATTGGTAGGAATAATACAGTTGGCGTTTATAATCTTTCCCTTCTCGTCTATCTCGTAATTGTGGAAGAGCACGCCGCGCGGGACCTCAACCGCCCCGACACCGTTTCCGGCCCTGACCGGAATCGTACCTTTCTCGTTGATGCCCACCACTACGGCCTCGTCGTAATTGACGCCTTTCGCCTTAAATTGTTCCAGTATCTCTATCGATTCCTCGAGAGAATGAACGCACTCGATAAGCTGGGCGACGGTATTGAGAAAAGGATTGCAGCACACCGGCTTAAGGCCGAGCGAGTCGGCGAGTTTTATGGCCTTTGGATGCAGTTTCTTATAATTAAGATTAAATCTCGCCAGCGCCCCCACCATATACGAACTGCGGCTCGCCTTTGTGTGTTTCGCCGAGGAGTGAGGAACCACAAATTCGTTGGTTATCTTTTTATATTCGTGCTTATCCAGCCTCAGACCGTCGGTCGAACCGAGATCGCCCTCGAGCAAGGGATATTCGCCGCTGTCGTTAACGAGCGCCACATATTCGGTATCCCTCTCGAAATCCGGAAACTTAAAAGTTTTCGCAAGCTCTATCGTCGCTTCCATGTCGGGGCGCATAGCTGTCAAAATCTCGAGCATCTTATCCAAATCTTCTTTTTTAGGCAGCTTCGTGAACCCGCCCACGATCGCCGAGATCGGATGGACGTGCCTTCCCACTAAGATATCGCAGACGTCGTTACAATTTTTCTTCATTCTGAGGGCGCGCCGCACGACCTTATTGTGAGAATCAATAAGAGGCACGAAACTCTTGACCCCCAAGAGATCGGGGGCCACCAAAAGATATATATGCAGGATGTGACTGTCAAGATTCTCCTGATGGAGAAGCAGCTTTCTCAGCTTGATTGTCTGTTCGGAGGGTTTAAAACCGATGGCGTCTTCGGCCGCCTGAATCGAGGCAAGGCTGTGGCCGCAGGCGCATATGCCGCAGATCCTCGAGGTGATATGCTGGGCCTCGAATATGGTGCGGCCCCGCAGCATTCCCTCGAAAAAGCGCGGGGACTCCACGACGTCCAGACGGCACTCTTCAAGCTTCCCGTCCTTGACGTTTACGACGATATTGCCGTGTCCTTCGACCCGTGTCAGATATTCAACGTTTACTCTTATATTCTTCGCCATCGCTAAGGTTTTTTCTCCTGTTTCTCAAGCTCTCTCGGCTTATTGTACATATCCATCTTGTTAACGATCCAATCGAGCGGAATGTTATATTTCCTGAGTATTTCCGCCTCGCCGTCCCGCGCCGGATTCGTAACCATTCCGCGGCAGCCGTAACATATATTGCCGTTATTGACGCACCAAGAATTGCAGCCCGCCTTCGTAATCGGCCCCAAACAGGTTATCCCCTTATCATACATGCACTCGTTCTCGTTCAACTTGCACTCGCCGCAAACGGCATAATCGGGCACATGGTAAGGAATGCCGGCCAGCACCGCTTTAAGCACCTTCACAAACTCCGGCCTATATACGGGGCAGCCGTTCACGGAATAATCCACTTTGACGACCTGATGCAACGGGCGGGTCTCTGCGGTTTCAAAATATTTCGCTCCGTTCCTGTAAACGTAGTTCTTAATCTCCGCTAAATCAAATTTATTTTTCATACCGTTGACGCCGCCGATAGTCGCACAGGAGCCGTAGGCTATAAGGATTTTAGCCGTCTCGCGGATCTTTTTTATCCTCTCAACATCATGCTCGGTGGTAATGCTGCCCTCGACAATGGCGATATCGTATTTGTCGCTTTTCTCCGACATCACCTCGCGGAAGGTAACTACATCTATGCGGTTGAGTATATCGAGCAGGTCCTCGCCGAAATTGGCGACCTGAAGCTGGCAACCTTCGCAGCAGGTAAAATCAAAAAAAGCGACCCTTGGTTTCTTCATAATCAAAGCGCCTCGATATTATCTTTTATCTTATCGTAAAAAAATACCGGGCCGTCCTGGCAGCAATAATATTCCCCTATCTGGCAGTGCCCGCACCTTCCGACGCCGCATTTCATATGGCGCTCAAGGGAAACCAAAATCTGCCTGGCCGGAATCTCTTTCTTCAGCAGTTCCTTGATTACAAACTTGTACATAATCGGAGGACCAACGACCACAGCGAAAGTCCTCTGTGGCTCAATACTGACTCCGGGGATAAGAGACGTTATTAAACCTATGTTTCCCTTCCAATCTGGGTCGGCGCGGTCGACCGTACAGTTAAAATTAACGTCGAGCCTTTCGGACCAGCTCTACACCTCGTCGCCGAAAAGCATATCCTTGGGGGTCTTGCACCCCAAAAGAATGTATACTTTCCCGAAATCCCTCCGGTTGTCATTCACAAAATTAATCAGCGAGCGTAAAGGAACTATCCCGAGTCCGCCCGCCACAAACACAAGGTCGTTCCCCTCGAGAATCCTGACCGGAAAACCCTTGCCGAAAGGCCCGCGGATTCCGATCCTGTCACCGGCCCCGAGCTTATGCAAAGCGCCCGTAAGCTTTCCCACATTCCTCACCACAAGCTCAAACGAAGTCCTCTTTGTGGGCGAGGAGGATACGGAAATCGGCGCCTCACCCACTCCCGGAATGGAAACCATCACAAATTGTCCGGGCTCATGATCCAGGCTCTCGCCGTTCGCCAAGGCTATATGGAAATACTTCTCCGCAGGCGTCATCTGCTTTGCGGCGAGTATCTTGGCGTCCTTAACGAGATACTCCGAATAATTTAGGTGCGCTTTCTTCATTTCCCGTCTTTCGCTAAAGAGTTAATCGTTTCCTTGAGCTTTATGCCGGCCATGCAGGTGCGGCTGCATCTCCCGCAACCGGTGCAGAAATACCTGCTGTATTTTTCGATGGGGTAGTTAAACTTGCGCATATACCGGTGGCGCTGACGGTTCGCGCGCTCTTCGCGGAAGCTCTCGCCGCCTGCGACTTTGGCAAAATCCTCATTCTGGCAGGAATCCCACTTCCTTGATCTCGCGCCGGCGTTTAAATCCAAATCTATATCGTCCGAGACGTCGAAACAATAACAGGTCGGGCACACGTTTGTGCAGTTACCGCAGGCAACGCAGCGCTTATCCAAATCTTCCCATATCTTGCTCGCAAAAGACCTGCCGAAAAGGGGTTTTAGGCCCTCATGTTTTACATCCACTTCGTCCTTAAAAATTCTACGCTTCTCGGCCCTCAGGGCCTCCAGCTCCTTAAAATTATTCTCTCCCGGCTTCTTGAATAAACCTGTCTCCTCCACAAAGCTCTCCCCTAAAAGCGTGTTGATGTGAACCATAAAATAACCGCCCAGATCGGTGAAAAATAGATCGTATCCGCCGTTAGGGAAATGATTATTCATCACCTTGCAGCTGGCGTATTCGTCGCAGTACTCGTTGCACTCGAAACCGATAATGGCGACCCTGTTTTTTCTTACGATATAATTGATATCTTTGGGCTTATCGGTAAAAACCATGTTGAGACACTGAATGCCGGCTAAATCGCAAGTATGAACCCCGAATATAATTAATTTCTCGTATTCAAGAACGGCCTCCCATTTGTTCTCTTTTACGCCGTATTCGATGAGCTTTTCCGCCTGAGGCATGAAATACTTTTTGGGTGGAAGTATGGTGGGAATATACTTTAATGTGATGTTCTCTGCCGATTTAACTTCTTCGAAGGCGTAGTTCTTCATCCCACGCCTCACCGGCGCGACCACTTTTTGGAGGCGGGCGAGTTTCTTTATGAAATCGCCGAAGTCTTTTTTATCCAGGACCACATGCTGACGCACTTTTCTATCTCCTTACCTCAGTCTTCCGTATATCGGTCGCCGAAACGAAATATACCAACCTTTCAAGCTCCGTCGCCAGATTAACGTAACTTACAATCACCTCGGGCGGCACGGAAACGGCAATAGGAGCAAAATTCAAGATGCCCCGAATTCCGGCGCTTACAAGATTGTCCGCCACTTCCTGAGCCGACTGCGCCGGAACGGCGATCACGGCAATGCGGATTTGGCTCTTGCGGATAAAATCCCGCATCTTGTCCAAAGGATAAACCGGAATACTAAACCCCTCGCCGTGCCGCTTAGCAGGATCGATATCAAAGGCGGCGACAATATTAATCCCCTGCTTAGCAAAACCCTTATAAGAAAGAAGCGCGCGTCCGATATTCCCCGCGCCCACAAGGATTACCTTCTGTACTTCCGTCACGCCTAAAGCCTGCGACAGGATCGCAACAAGGCGGTCGGTATTGTAACCTACTTTCTTAACGCCGAAAGAGCCGAGATAGGCAAGGTCCTTGCGGATTTGGGCGGGATTTATGCCTACGATCCTGCCGAGGGTCTGCGAAGAAACCTGCTCGACCCCACTCTCGCGCAGGAGCTGCAGGCTGCGCTTATAGATACTTAGTCTTGCGATCGCCTGCTTGGAAATCAACTTTCGGGCTCCATATTGTGAAAGGAGTTACAATAAGCCAACATTTTAATATAAAAGGCGCAATTGTCAAGGGGTTATGTTGTAACTGGGGAGAACTTAAAGACCGTATATCGTACGTCGTATATCGTACATCGAGAAAGAATAAAGAAACAAGAGAACATCAAATCCTATTCATCGAAATTAAAAAACCAATCATGTACCTGGTACCGAACCCATTAATCCGGTACCAGGTACATGATTGGATAAGCGAGTTAGACGATACACCGGCTCACCGGCTAACAATTTTTATATCCGCTCAAACAAACTCTTGTCCGCGCCGCACTCGGGGCAAACCCAGGTATTGGGAATGTCCTCAAAGGCCGTGCCCGGCGCCACATCATTATCGGGATCACCTTTTGCCGGATCGTAAATGTAACCGCAAATCGTGCATTTCCACTTGTTCATTGTCATCCCTCCCTGTAAAAATCTTTGTCCAAGATTTCTTCGATTAAAGCCTTATGCTTTTTCTCTTCCTCCGCCAGCATCTCAAACATCCTGCGTGTGGCTTCGTGTTTAACGCTCTTAGCCGATTCCGTATAGTCGTGAATGGCCTGGATTTCCTGCTTCAGCGCGTACTGCAAAGCGCTTACCGGATCACTCTCGTCGAATTTCATATCCCCCTCCCCCGCGAATGGGCTCGCCCTTTTACAAAAGATGAAGGCTTAGGGCCATAATTAACATTCCTATTACAATACCTAAAATGGATACATGATACCCGGCGCCTTTGCCCTCGTACGACAAAGGCAGAAGTTCGTCAAAACTGATAAAAACCATAATCCCGGCGACGGCGGCAAGAGAAAAATTCAAAACTATAGAATTAAGAAATGGAGTTAACACCAAAATACCGACTATAGCTCCTGCAGGTTCCGTAAATCCCGCCAAAAAAGAATACCAGAACGCCTTCGTCCTGCTCTTTGTAGCGTAAAAAATCGGCATAGCGACGGCAATCCCTTCGGGAACATTGTGCAACGCTATCGCGAAAGCAATCGCGACACCTAATTTAATATCTACAAGAGAACTCATAAAGACGGCGAGCCCCTCGGGAAAATTGTGAATTCCTATGCCTAAAGCGGTAAAAATGCCCGTAGACATGAGTTTTTTATCGTGCGTCTTGATTCCAACCCGCTCTTCAATATATTCGTGCGGGATAAGGAAATCAATGAGCATAACCGCGATAATACCCCCAAAAAATACGAGATTCGCCTTGAGAAAACCGAGATTTCGGATGGCCGACGGCAGAAGCTCGATAAAAGAAATATAAACCATCACCCCGGCTGAAAGCCCCAAAGAAAACTGGAGATAGCTTTTCTTTAAATCCTTCACGAAAAAAGTGACGAGGCTACCCAGGACGGTGCAGGCGCCGGCCAGGAAAGTCAGTAAGAGCGGTAACCAGATTTTTGTGATATCCACGTTAGAAATCAAGATAGAAATTCTTTCTTTATAAACTGGTCGATATCGATAACGTGCTTTTTCTCCTGCTTTACCACTGCCCGCAAAATATTTTTTGTCTCTTCGGAGCGGGCGAGCTCTTCCAGTTCGGTGTAGAAAAGAACGGAGTCTTTTTCAATGGTCTTCGCGAATTCGAGGGCGTTCAGCACGGAATCTTTATCAAGCGTAATCACGGGACAGACCCCTTTCTTAAATACACCGGTATCTATCAACGCGTTTATGTAACTTTTTACGAGGGCGTCCTCATCCGTCGCGAAAACACCCCGCTTCTTCGCGATGCGGCTGTGAAGGCGGCTAAAAACCGCGAAATGCTTTTTTTCCATAGCGGCCAAGCGCGAAAAAAGCCTTTTCGCTTTTTCATTACGCGTATTTTTTATGCAACCAGAGTAAAAATCATAACCTTCCTCTTCTAGGTTCATAGCAAGCTTAAGAACCTCGTCGTCGCTGATAGAACTTAAACCATTAGTAAATTTAGCCATCGCATACCCCCTATCGTAATCTCAAAATCCAAATAACAAAATCCAAATCAATCGTTTAAATCCAAATCTTTAAATAATTTGTCATTTGAATTTTGGATTTCATTTGGAATTTGCCTGCCTGCCGGCAAGGCAGGGATTTTGTCATTTGTCATTTCAGCGATGTACCTGGTACCGGATGCACGGGTTCGGTACCAGGTACATTGCTGCTTACCCACACCTGTCTTTGTCTGGGGCCGTCAAATTCACACAGATAAATTCCCTGCCATTGGCCGAGTTTCAAGCGGCCTCCTTCAACAGGAACTAAGACTGAAAAACCCATCATGGATGCTTTTATATGGGCCGGTGAATTGCCTTCGCTGTGAGTATAACCCCGCGAGGGAACCATTGAGGAAAGTCCGTAAAGTATATCGCGCCGCACGCTGGGATCGGCATTTTCATTTATGGTAAGGCCGGCAGTTGTGTGGGGTATGAAAACAAAACAGACGCCGCTTTTAAGTCCCGTCTCACCAAGCGCCTTCTCAACGCGACCGGTGATATCTATGAGCGCCTCTTTATCCCCTGTCTCGACTTGAAAGGAGTGCATAAAGTTCCGTACGGTGCCTTGCGCACTGTGTAAAAGTGCAAAGCTAAAAGCGAAAAACGCAAAACCAAAACTAAAAATTCAAAATTAAAGAAACGGATTTAAAATAACTAAAGGTCGCCAAGAATTTTCAATCTTGAATTTCAATTTTGCGCTTTTCGCTTTGCATTTTCACTTAACAAGGCCCGCGGGCGGGGCTTTATGAACTGCTACGGGTTTAACGTGTTTATTGACAAGCTCCGCGGTATTGACACACGCCAACTTTTTGAAGAGGAAATCGAACTTTGCCTCGAGCTCGTTTCTGATCGCCTGCCTCGTCGCCTCAGGGAGGGTCATAAGTTCTTTCTTGAACGGGCCGAAACCTTTCTTGCGTGTTTTATAAATGAACTGCTCTTCCGTCATGTCGGGCTTGCGGTCGGCCGCGCTGTTCTCATGAAGCCATTTATACATCTTGTCGCGCAGGTCTCTCGGCAGATTCTTGCTCTCATAAATCATATTCTGGAACTCGGTCGCGAGATGGACCTCGAGGGTTTCGGTCTCGGGGAAGCGATGGAACGCCTCGGCGGGAAGAGTTGAGGCGCCATGCTGCACCACGCCGCCTATGCCGTATTCCTCGCGGGCGATCTTGCCGATCGTCTCAAGCGCGCCGAAGTCCAGGTTGACAGCCGCGACCTTGCCGTCAGCGAGCGGCACCCCGCCGTGGGTCGTGCCCGTCTGGATGCTCATCTTGCTGATACCTTTATACTTCGGATTATATTCCTTAAGCTTCGCGAGATAGCCCTTCATATAGGCGCGGTATTCTTCTGGGGTGCTGTTCTTCTTCCCCACCTCGCCGATCTCGCCGCCCACCGAAACTGTCACGCCCTTAGGTTCACTTTTGCGGATGAAATCGGTAAACTCGGCCGCGAGTTCAAAATTCAGGCGCTGCTGCTCGTCTACGGTCGGTTTTGAAAGGTCGACAACCGTGGAGGTATCGATATCGATATTATAGAAGCCGCCTTCGATCTCTTCCTTGATCAACTTTTTAAGGCCCTCGACTTCTTCCTTAGGGGACGCGGCATATTTCTTAGAGCCCACCTGGCAGTGATCGCCCTGAATAAATATAGGCCCTTTGAGGCCCTCTTTTATCGCGGCGGCGAGGCAAAGCGTCGTATATTCAGCCGGGCGCTGGAAAGTATAGCCGATTTCGGACTTGGCGATTTCAAATATGAAAGCCGCAGAGTTATTCTTAAGCCCAGCCCGCACAAGCGCCCTCGCCACGTCATACGTGAGGCCGCGGATATTGACGGCTGGCACGGTCATCCCCGAATAGGCGTTCTTGCCGCGTGCTTCGTATAAACCCTGTATCGATGAAGGAACTATACCGAGCGAGAGAGCGCTCTCCCATATAATCCAGCGCGCCGCATCCTGCACGCTTTTCTCTCCGAGACAGGCGTCGATAATAAGCTCGTCGATAACCCTCTCACGAAGCGCCTTCGCGTCAACTACCTCGACGCCGCTCTTCGTAACTTTTAATACACCACCGACTTTCTTCATAAGCGACTCTACGTTTTGATCAACCATCTTTTCCATCCTCGTTGTTAAGTTTTATAAACAAAAACCCCAATTGGAAGACACTATCTTATCCAATTGGGGCCGGATTTCAACCTAAAAA
>JAQTRP010000029.1 GCA_028711765.1 Candidatus Omnitrophota bacterium
AATCAACGCTGAGCTTCCCAGCCTTAAACAATGAGCTGTCTTCTATTCTTGTTGCACGTCTTAAAACAGATCTGAGCCTGGCCAGCAATTCCTCAACTCCAAACGGCTTTGTCAGATAATCATCCGCCCCTCTGTCTAGGGCTTCTACTTTATTCTCTTGCCTATCGCGAATGGATAAAATTATTATTGGAACCTGGCTGTGTTTCCTTATTTCCTCAATCACCTTGACGCCGTCGATATCGGGTAATCCCAAGTCCAGAATGATAACATCCGGTCGGAATCCGGTGACCTCTTCTAAGGCTTCTTTGCCGTTCTGGACTTCTGAAACATTATATCCGTAAGAACTCAGGGAAACGTAAAGAAATTTCCTTATCGACTTCTCATCATCGACAATAAGAACTCTCAATCCGTTCTGATTTCTGTTTTCGGTCATTTTTATCTCCTAAGAAGAGGGGCAGGTGTATTGTTATGGTCGTGCCGCCTTTTTCTCTGTTTTGCGCCCAGATTTTACCGCCGTGCGCTTCCACGATTCCCTTCGAAACAGAAAGCCCAAGGCCCGTTCCCTCATAGCCATTCGGTTTTCTAACTCTGTAAAATTTATCAAAAACCTGTTTTAAATCGGAAGGGGGTATACCGATTCCGCGATCAGATATCGCTATCTCGAGCATTCCGTCTTTCACATCTGCCGCTATCTTGATTTCTTTTCTATCTCGTGAATATTTAGCGGCGTTATCAAAAACATTTGCCAACGCTTTCATCATAAAAACAAAATCAATACCCACCTCGGGTAGATCGGCCGGAATATCGACAGTCACACTGCAATTGCTGAGTCTTTGTTCTACATATTTTAATGTTGCACCTACCAAATCTTTAATATCAGTCGGGCTCTTCGCGATATGTAGAGCTCCAGCGTTAACTCTTGCCATATCAAGTAGGTCAGCAACCAATAAGTTAAGACGAACTGATTCGTCGTAAGCCGTTTTAACCAGCGAATTCTTGCTCTCTTCATCAAGGCGCGGATTCTGCAGAATACTGCTTAGTGAACCTGATACTGAAGCAAGGGGTGTCCGAAGGTCGTGCGATACAGAGTTTAGAAAAGCAGTGTGAAGCTTCTCTGCTTCACGTAATAATTTTGCCTCGTGTGCCTCTTTTGAAAGCTTAAGGCGCTCTATTGCAAATGAAATTTGGCTTGTAAAAGATTCGAGCAAGCGGAATTGCTCGGTTGTGGAAAACAGCTTATTTCCCTTAAATTCTACTTTCAATACACCATACTCTTCTTTGGCTGTCCTTAACGACAGGTTGCGAACACTTGCTTCTGATACAAGCGCCGCGTCTAAATCCGAGCTTTCGCTGTCTTTGACAAGTATAGAAGCCTTCGCATCAAATGCTTTTTGCACATGTCGAATCGCCACGTTATGCAATGTGTCAATATCCGTGATATTAGAAAGATCCTTACTGAGGTTATACAATGCCAGTGTCTGCATCTCGCGGTTCTTGGCTGCCTTTGCCTGTTGTTTCGCCTTTAAGGCCAAAGAGCTTATGGCCATTGCTACAACAAATAAGGTAGCAAATGCTATAAGGTATTGGGTGTCAGCAACCGTCATGGAGAACTGCGGAGGGACAAAAAAGAAATCAAATATGAGAACGCTAAGCAATGCGCTGACTATGGAAGGTCCCCTACCCCACCTGATTGCTGATATAACCACAACAAGAATATATAGCATCGACAAGTTTGTGTGGGCAATCGAATGTCTGAGCATTCCGCTGAGGAGAGAAACGACGACTATTAAGCTGATACTTTTTAAGTAACGCATAGATTTTGTTTATTCTACCGTCACCGATTTTGCAAGGTTGCGCGGTTGGTCGACATCGCGGCCGTTTAAGACCGCCATGCGGTAGGCAAAAAGTTGGAGGGGAACCACCGTATATATCGTCGAAAAAAACTCGCTCGTCTTGGGAACATAAAACGTCCACCGAGCGAATTTTGAAACAGCCCGATCGCCTTTCGTCGCCACAGCAACGATTATGCCTTCCCGCGCCTTGATCTCCTCCATGTTGCTCAACATCTTATCGTAAGTCTTAGACTGTGGAATAATGCAGATCACGGGCTGCTCCTTGTCAATCAAGGCAATGGGACCGTGCTTCATCTCGCCCGCCGCATAACCATGGGCATGGGCATAACTAATTTCCTTAAGCTTAAGCGCACCCTCAAGTGCGTTCGGGAAGCTGAAACCTCTGGCAAGATAAATAAAGTTGTGCTTCTTATAAAGTTTCTTCGCGCACTGATCCACGCGCGGCGCTTCCTGCAATATTTTTTTAAGATCAGAGGGTATGTGTTTCGCAAAACTCAACATCTCCTCAAACTGCTTGGGCGGGATTTTATTTCTCAAATAACCCGCGTGAAGAGCGAGAAGGGCCAGCGTGAGAAGCTGAACGGTATACGCCTTGGTCGAAGCGACACCGATCTCAGGCCCCGCATGGGTGTATATCACACAATCGGCTTCGCGCGCGATAGTACTGCCCACAACATTGACAATAGCCAGCGTATAGGCACCTTTCTTCCTGGCCTCTCTCAACGCCGCCAGCGTATCGGCAGTTTCTCCCGATTGCGTCACCAGAACAACAATGTCGCTCTTCGAGAGGATCGGATCCGAGTAGCGGAACTCGCTTGATACACATACCTCCGTGGGCACCCGCGCAATATTTTCAAACATATAACGGGCTGCGATACCCGCATGGTAAGCCGTACCACAGCTTACCATAAAAATTTTCCTTACGTGCTTCAGGCGCCAGTTGGCGTGAAACGAAAGAGTGTCAAAAACAATTCTCTGGCGGTTGAAATCCAACCTCTTTCTTATGGTCTCCTCGGCAACTCTGGGCTGCTCATAAATCTCCTTGAGCATAAAGTGGTGATAACCACCCTTCTCGGCCTGCTCAAGATTCCAGGGAACCGTTTCGATCCGCTTCTGGACGGGTGTCGGCTTCTTAAGACGTACGATCTTGAAGCTATCTTCGTTAAGGCAGCCCACCTCATCGTCGCCCAGATAGACAACCCTCTTTGTGTAAGGCAAGATCGCGGGGACATCGCTCGCGACAAAATTTTCCTTCTTCCCGACTCCCACAACCAGCGGGTTTGAGCGCTTGAAGAAAAAGAGTTCGTTCGGGCTATGCCTTGAGATCAAGACAAAAGCGAAGAAACCTTCCAGGCGCTGGATCGCGTTGCGAAAAGCCGTGAGGACATCGCCCCGAAACTCGTCCTGGACAAGATGGACCAAGACTTCCGTGTCGGTCTCGGAGCGGAAAGTATAACCTTTTCTCTTCAGGTAGGATTTTATCTCCTGATAGTTCTCGATGATGCCGTTGTGGACAACCGCGAAATTATCGTCCTGGCTGAGGTGGGGGTGCGCGTTCCGGCGCGAAGGCTCGCCGTGGGTAGCCCATCTGGTGTGGCCGATGCCGATATGGGGTGTGGCGTGCACCAGGCTGAGGGCGCGGCGCAGCTCAATGAGCTTTCCCTTCTCTTTTATTATATGGATGGGGTGGTTGTGATTACCGTCGACATACGCAATGCCGGCCGAGTCGTAGCCGCGATATTCAAGCCGGCTAAGACCTTCCATTAAAACAGGCAGCGCATTGCGCTTGCCCGCATAACCGATGATACCGCACATAGTCCAGTAACCTCTTATAAAAAAGTAGCGAGTAACAAAAGAGTAAATATCAAATGGCAAATTTCAAATGGCAAATGAATCTTAAAATAACAAATATTCAAATATTTGGATTTTAATGATTAATTTGACATTTGCCTGCCTGCCGGCGAGGCAGGGATTTTGACATTTGGATTTCTATTGCCACTCGCCACTCTAAATTAAGCTTGAGACAGAGACAACGCAATCGGCCTTGACCTGCGCTGGAACAGCGAAAGACCGCTCACGTAGAAAAACCCGATCTGAAACATGACTAAAAAGGGAACGGAACAATAATACCCTTTGTGTATCGCCAAGATCGCCAATAAAAAGAAATAAATCCCAAACACAAATTCCAGGATCGGAAGCAAACGGTTCTGAAAACCCTGATAACGCTTGGTCTTCCACACCGTACCGGTCCCGCGAATATTCAGCTTCGGGGTACGCAGAAAAACTCCACCTTTCGGGGCAGACAACGCCTCCATAACCGCCGAGGCGTTGTTAAGCGACAAACCGACGCCAACGCAAGTTAAGAATATAAGCGAATAGAAAGTGGGCTTCCAGTAACAGTTGCCTTCGCGCTGGGCGAAGAAGTAAAAGAACCAGAAACTCGACGTCGTAACGATAAAGAGCGGCAGGTCAAACCAAACGCTCTGGTAAGGACCTAAGCGCAGGTCCATCAACATTGCCGGCAGTAAAAGCAAGAAAAAGACAATGGCTAACACAAAACCGACATTGTTCAAAAGACAGAAAGTCGATTCAAGCTTAACCAATAGAGAAAAACGTGATTTCCACAGGGCGGGAAGAACCTTTATGCCTGTCTGGATGGCTCCCTTCGCCCATCTGTGCTGTTGCGTCTTAAAGGCATCCATCTCGACGGGGAGTTCTGCCGGCGAGACAACGTCCGGAAGATAAACAAACTTCCAACCTTTTAACTGGGCGCGATAAGAAAGATCCATATCCTCGGTCAGGGTATCGTCCTGCCAACCGCCCGCCTCTTCTATACAGTGTTTTCTCCATATTCCGGCTGTACCGTTGAAATTAAAAAATAACCCCGAACGGTAGCGGGCCGTGTGATGGATGATAAAATGGCCATCAAGGAAAATCGACTGGATCCTCGTCAGGGCGGAGTGGGCCCTGTTAAGATGGCCCCACCTTACCTGAACCATTCCCACCGTGGGATCAGTGAAATAATCAACCGTTTTTCTCACCACATCGGGCGAAGGAATAAAGTCGGCATCGAAAATTGCTATAAAATCGCCGATGGCACGCTTAAGCCCCTCCCTAAGCGCACCGGCTTTGTATCCGTCACGGTTCGAGCGATGCATATGTGAAATATCAAAGCCGTCTCTTCTCTTCGCCTCGCAAAGCGAGCTTGCGATCCGCACAGTTTCATCCGTTGAATCATCTAAAACCTGTATTTGGAGAAGGTGTTTAGGATAGTCAATCCGGGTTACGGCTTCGATGAGGCGACTTACAACATACATTTCGTTATAAATTGGAAGCTGAATGGTAACGCGGGGAAGAACGTCAAACCGCCCCTGAGGCAAAGACACCTTGTGCCTGTTCCGGAAATAGAGATAGAGAATACAGCATCGATGGATCCCGAAGAGGGCGATGCCTGTCAGCGTAAGAAAGTAAAATGCTGTTAGTACGGCTTTAAGCATTTGAATTTAAATAAGTTCTGTTCTAAATTGGCGGCAATTATATCACAGGGCTAATAAAAGTTCAAACTTATTATTCCGCCCCGTTGCAAATAAAGCTTTTCTGCATTTCTTATGCAAAAACTAAAGATAAAGTGGAATTTTTATCAACTTCCACCACCTTACTACAAATTTGTAACGGGGTCCATGCTATATTTCAGCTGCGAATTGTCTCGGTGCTTTCAACGCGGGGGGTAAAATAGGAACCAAGATACCTTGAAATGTAGCGTAATAAAACGAGGCTTAAGGCAAAAGACACCAAAGCAAAGAGAAAAGAATAAAGGTCTGATAGTAAAAAAACCAGTTTTGCAATAAAAAACCCTATGATAAAGAAAAGCGTCGGAAACCCGTAGCACAAAACGGCGCCGGATAGAATCGCGCTGTCGGGTATGAATACCGTCACGCGCTCGCCTGGCCGGGCCTCGGCCGCATTATCGGCCCACAAAATGGTGTCCCCCTTTTCCCCCCTTATGCAAGGGGCGGCACAATGCACGCAGGAGACCTTTTTTGCAATCCGCACGCAAGCTTTATCGCCTCTAACTTCCTGGACTATCCCTTCTTCCCGCATAGCTCCCCTCCTTACCAGGGTTATATGCAGTGTGGCATACTTAAAAACCATTGTCAATATACATGCGAAACTAGCCGATAAACATACAAGGTATATACTGCTAAATACCCCATAATTGTAGCCGATAAGAGCTTGGGATGTAATCCGCCTTCGCCTAATGCAAGCGATGCAACGTAGCTGGCTTCGGCGGATTTAATTCGCGCCTATAATTTACGCTCCTTACAGTCGCGTAAATTGTGCGCTCATTCATTAAAAGGAGATAAAAAGGAGATAAATATGCAAGCAAAAAACAGACGGCGACATTTCTTTATCAAGAAACCCCTCCAACTGCGCTACATGGCCTACTTCCTTCTGATACTCACTATCGTCCTCGTTACTACCCTTGTGAGCGTCTATTACGGCATCTGGGGAGGTATACTCAAGGAATTCTCGAACGACAATGTCCAAAATATCATCTCAACCGCCGTCCGCATACAGGAATACGACGCCGCCCGCACATCGCCCGAGGAACGCAACCTGCAATCTCTCAGGCTTTTCAAGGAAACGGAACTCCTCAGCAACCAGCAACGCGACATCTGCAGCCGGATTCTCATTTCAACTAACCGGGATATTCTGATTAAAATAGTTTTCTTGATGTTCCTGATAGGATGGGGCAGCATTTTTCTATCTCATAAAATTGCGGGTCCGCTTTACCGCTTCGAGCGCTGCTTCGACGACGTAACGCAAGGCAAACTAAACACGCGGGTACACCTCCGCCGCTTCGATGAGGCCCGGGAGCTCGTCCCGATCCTTAATCAGATGGTCGAGACACTGGATAAATCAGTACACCACATGAAGAAGCTGCTCCGCGAAACAAGCGATCCCGAAAAACTCCGGCATGAACTCCGCAGCGAACTGGCTAAATATGAGACCACTGGTGATAAATAAGTTTCTTCGCAGCACCGCTTCTGCAGTAATAACGGCTGTCCTCCTCACTCTCACAGCACCGGGAGCTGCGATTGTCCGCGCCCAGGACATCCAGCCCGAAAACTATACTCTCACACAAGACGACGAGACTTTCCTAAGAAACATTGAAAAAGACACTGTCCAATATTTCTTGCGCTACTCCGACGTCGAGACAGGCCTGACGCGGGATTCCTCGAAACCGGGCTCTCCCGCTTCCGTCGCGGCTACAGGTTTCTCTCTCGCTTCGCTAGCCATTGCCGCCGAACATGGCTGGATCTCGAAGAAAGAGGCCGCAAGCAGAATAGAGAGAACCCTCATTACATTAAAAAACCGCGCGGAACACAAAAACGGCTTTTTCTATCATTTCCTTGATCCTAAGACCGCAAAGCGCACATGGCGCTCAGAAGCCTCATCCGTGGATACAGCCATATGCGTGGCGGGCGCCCTTCTTGCCGCGCAATACTTCAAAGGAACACAGATAGAGATACTCGCCCACCAAATCTACAAGAGAATAAACTGGGCGTGGATGCTAAACGGAAGCGATTTCGTTTGCATGGGATGGACCCCAGAGGGGGGATTTCTGCCATACTATTGGGATGTTTATAGCGAACATATCATCATTCAAGCGCTTGCCATAGGAAGCACGAGTTATCCTATTCCCGCGCGACTATGGGAACGGTGGATGCGGCACGAAGAAAACTATAACGGTTATATGATCGTCTTCGCGCCGTCCGGAAGTCTTTTCACTTACCAAATGGCGCAGGCGTTTATCGATTTTCAGAACTTACACGACGACGGAATCAACTATTCCGTAAATTCGAGAGATGCCACTCTGGCCAATAGGCTGTTTTGTATAAATAACATGGACAAATACGCGGGATACAGCGAGAAAACATGGGGTCTTACCGCTTGTGTCGGTCCGAACGGCTACAAGGCCTACGGCGCGAAACCCGGCAACGCCCTCCACGACGGCACAATAGCACCCTACGGCAGCGCTTCGTCTTTGCCGTTTACGCCGAAAGAATCCCTTGAGGTACTGCGCTATCTCTACGGCTCCTATAAAGAAAAACTCTACGGACGATATGGGTTCTTAGACAGTTTTAATCTTGATAAGAACTGGTGGGCAGATGAATATCTGGGGATCGATCAGGGATTAACGGTTCTCGCGATAGAAAATACGCTCGGCCGGGAAGTTTGGAAGAAATTTATGGAACTCGAATGCATCCAACGGTGGATAGAGCTGGCAAGATTAAACAAAAAGAACAACCACCCTGCCTAATACTAAAATAAGCCCTACGTCCGGCACTTATCGGTAAGGTGATTCAATAGATTCTGCGCTGTTTCTCTTAAAACTTTCTTGTTGATTAACGTTCCTTTTCGAATGGCATCCCGAAGTTCCTGAATGCGGCCCTGGTTCGGCCACGGAATGTCTTCCATTTCGCGCTTGTACTTCTCGATCTCTTTTCTCAAAGAATCACTTATCACCATGGCTGTACCCTCTGACGGTTGCGGACACAAACACTCCTTAGTTGTTTTAAATTACTTTAAGTATATCGGCAAAATAGAGGGGCAACTTGAAGGAGAAAACAGCTGTAAGCTATAAGCTTTAAGCTGTAAGTTGTAAGCTGAATCAGCAGAACTCAGAAAACCAAAAACCTAAGAGCCGCAAGATTTAAGGCTTAATAGCCTTTAATTATCACTTTTATTTCTTGCTTCTTCTTTTACGATTCACGAGATACCTGCCTACCGACAGGCAGGCGGACGACGGATTTTACGCGCCGACCGGGACCTCGCCTAATTTTTTAAGGTAGCTTCTAAGTTTCAAAACCACCTTGGTATGAATCTGGCATACCCGGGATTCCGATACCTTAAGCACATCGCCGATTTCTCGCAACGTCAAATTCTCATAATAATAAAGTACTATGACGAGCCTTTCTTTTTCCGGAAGCGATTCCAGGGCCTGCGCCAAAAGTTCTTTTCCCTCGTTCTCGCAGACATAGCGAAATTGGTTGGTTATGAGCGAATCCTCGATCGTCTGCAACCTCGATATAGGTTTATTACCGTCGTCGTTTTCCCACACCTCATCGAGCGAAAGGAATGAGGTGGAATTAAGTTCGCTATACAGACTGTTCAGATCTAAGACACTCATCTTCATGGACTTCGCAATCTCATCATCGGTCGCCATACGACCAAATCTGTCTTCAAGCTCTTTTCCTTTTCGCTCAACTTCGCGCGCCTTTTTTCTCAGAAGGCGCGGCGCCCAGTCAAGTTTTCTAAGCTCATCCATGATAGCGCCGCGGATGCGTGATACGGCGTAAGTTTCAAACTTATTCCCTTGCTCCACGTCATATTTCTCTATCGCGTCGAATAAACCCAGGATGCCGTAACTCACAAGATCGTCAAAATCGATATTGGGCGGCAGGGCAATGGCAACCCGTCCCGCCACATATTTAACTAAATATAAGTACCGGCGAATAATCTGTTCGCGAAAATTCTTCCTGTGCGTCCGTTTATACTTTTTCCATAACACCACATCGTCTCTCATTTTCCCCCTCCTTTAATTATGATTACACCGATTAAAAAAATATGATTTCACAGATTAAAGCTGATTATTTAAGCCCATGCTCGAGAAGCTTCTTGATTTGCATCAAGGTATAATTTTTGTCCTTCAACACCTTAATCTTCTCCAACCTCTCGAATACCGATTCATCGTAAAGCCTATGCCCCGACGGCGTCCGTTTAGCCTCTATGATGAGGCCGGCCAACGTGTAATTATGAAGCACCTGCCTTGAAAGCCCGCTGTATTGCACTATTTCTCCCATCTTATAAAGTTTTTCGTGTTTCATAGTCCCCCCTCACCCCGTTGGAGATAGGAAACGCCTTTGGCGTTTCCGTCTCCTTCTAAAAATAACAGTTGCGACATATCTTATTTCCCCACGTGTAACAAACTATGTAGCGCATCTATCATTTATCTCCCTGCCTTGCCGGCAGGCAGGCAACGGGGCTCACCCTACTTTGTTTTCTTCTGTGCCCCGGATTTTTCACAGGTATTCAGCAATTTCTTGGCCTCTTTCTGATTCGGGTCAAGCGCAAGAACCTTGCGAAGCAGGACTTTCGCATCCGCCCAATGCCTATTCTGAATCAATGTTTTTGCGCTCTCGAGATAAACGGTGGTCTCTTCCTCGATCTCCTTCGACAACACCTTCTCTGCCCTTTCGTATGATTCCATGGCATCCTTAATGTAGCGCTCTTTGATGAGATCGATTTCGCGCGAGGCCTCCTCATTCAGCGGATCCAAAACAAAAACCTGTTCTATTACCTCAACGGCGAGGTCGTATTCGCCTTTTTCCGCAAGCCGCTTACCCTCATTGAGAAAATATTTGATGCTTTCCTCGCGCAATTCTTTGTTCTCCTGAAATTCAGCCTCGATCTCAAGCTGGCGTTTCGCGGCCTCCGATGTAACTTCACTCTCATTACTTTCCTCGGGAATATCCGCCGCATAGACTTGAGAAAAAGCCGCCGACAGAGCGATGAGAAAGACCAAAATCAACCTTGATTGTAATTTACAAAATGTAAATGTCATTATGTAAATTACTATATGTATTTTCGTACTGTTGTCAAGTTTTTTTTAACCTTTTTTACTACAAGACTTTAGGTAAGATTGGGGTACGCAATATATTGTGGTGGGATACCCAAAAATAGACAAGATATTGTGATTTACGCCCTGCCCCACGGGGCAATAATTCTGCGCTAAACCAAACTTTCCTCTTGCAACACGGCGGCTAAAACCTCCCAAACCCGTTAAAGAAAATCGCCGTAATGAGACAGCTAAAAAGTTTACTTAGCAAGATAAAGTTTGGGGGAAATAAGACGATAAGTTAGATAGAACTTCCAAAATTTCTAACTTATTAGCGAAGGAGCGAAACGTGGATTACAAGGACTTATTCAAATTGAAATTCGAGAAAGGTCTTTCGACAATCGAACTCGAAGAACGGTATCCCGAGGATATCGACAAAATCGCAAAGCTCGCCCTCATCGATCTCCCTCAAGACGTCCTGAGGAAAATCATTCGGGACAAAAAAGAGCTTCTAGCTTTGATTGATCTCAAGAAATCTGCAGAGGTCTCGAGGATTTAACTGGCGCGGGACTCTATTCCGGTTTCTTCTCTTCAAAAACACCCAACGTCCTATACTTCTCGTAGCGTGTCTGAAGGAGTTCTTTCTTTGAAAGGAGCGAGAGCTCCCGGAGATGACGCAGGATTGCTTCCTTCACGTTCTCGGCTGTCTCCTCAAAATTACGATGCGCGCCGCCCAGGGGCTCTTTTACTATTTCATCGACCACGCCCATTTCGAGAAGATCGTAACTTGTAAGTTTTAACGCCTCGGCCGCGAGAGGGGCCTGGGTATTATCCTTCCAAAGAATCGCGGCGCACCCTTCCGGAGAAATCACGGAATAATAAGCATTTTCGAGAATCAAAACCTTATCGCCGATGCCTATACCCAACGCGCCGCCTGATCCGCCTTCGCCTATCACTATCGCTACGATAGGAACGGACAATATTGCCATCTCGTGCAAATTTAAAGCGATCGCCTCGGCCTGTCCGCGTTCCTCGGCGCCGATCCCCGGATAAGCGCCCGGCGTGTCTATAAATGAAATCACCGGCAGATTAGATTTCTCCGCGAGCTTCATTAAACGCATCGCCTTTCTGTATCCTTCGGGGTTAGCACTACCGAAACAACGCTTGAGATTTTCTTTTGTGTCCCGCCCTTTTTGCTGTCCGATCACGCAAACCCTGCGGCCTCCGATTCTCGCAAGCCCGCCGATAATAGCCTTATCATCCCCAAAATAACGGTCGCCGTGAAACTCCACAAAATCTTCGGCGATAACGCTCAGATAATCCAGCGTATACGGCCTGAGCGGATGACGGGCGACCTGTACCCGTTGCCAGGGCGTAAGATTCGAAAATATATCTTTAATCGCGCGCTCGAGTTTCTTCTCAGTACTTTTGATCTCTTCCGAAAGATCGATTCCCTCTTTAGAATGCGTCTTGAGGTCGTTGATTGTCTTTTCCAACTCCGCGATGGGTTTCTCGAAAGGAAGACAGGCCTCGGCAAAATCCTTCTCTCCGAGTTTTATCTTTTCTTTCTTAACCTCGGGTTCGGTTTCTTTCGACTTTTCCTTGCGCTTATCTTTACCCACGATATTATCCCTCAATGATTACGACTGTCCCGACAGGCACAATCGTGTACAACTCCTCAACATCCTGATTATGCATTCTCACGCAGCCCGAAGTAACGGAATGCCCGATGGATTCCGGCTCTATGGTACCGTGGATACCGTAACCAGGCGACGAGATTCCCATCCAGCGCGTACCAAGGCTGTTCTCGGGACTTCCCGGCGGGACAACGGCACCGGCCTTATACCAAGTCGGGTCTTCCAATTTATTTATAATCTTGAACGTACCGACGGGCGTTGCTCCATCCTTGCCCGTCGCGCAAGAATAGGTCTTGATTATCTCGTCCCCCATCTTTAGACAAAGAAGATTACTGGAACGATTGACTACGACGGCAAACTCGGTCTTTATAACCTTAAGCTTATCGCCCACGCGGATTAAATCACTCTTGAGGCCGTTGGCTCGCTTTATAAGTGCGACGGTGGTATTGAAACGCTTCGCAAGCACTTGAAGGCTGTCGCCGGATTTCACCTCATACACAACGCTGTCGGGAGTAAGAGTCTGGGAAAAAAGTATTTTCATATTCAGGTCTTCGAGTGCACCTTGTATTGCCTTACGGTTGTCCTCGATAGACTCAAGCTCGGACAGGGCTTTTTTATAAAGATCCTTCGCCTTAAGAAGATTGCCCTTTCCTTTTTCCTTCACCGCGTTACGCAACAGTTTGGCGGCACGCGAAACATCCTGCGAAACCTTATCTGGATTAACGGACTTCGGGGTGGGCTGCGCCGCGGCTGGCTGCGTATCCTCACAATAAACCGAACCTGCGGGAAGAATCAACGTAAACAGAATAAGTATTGTAAGTACTAATGGAGGCCTGTGTTTATTCATGAAAATCAGTGGCAAACTATGAGGCCGACTATAACTCCCCATACCGCGCCGGCAAAAACCTCAAACGGAGTATGGCCCAAAAGGGCCTTGAGTCTCTCTTCCTTAACCTGCCCCCCCTCATAAAGCTCGTCAATAATCTTATTCAGCAGCACCGCCTGGCGCCCTACGGCACGGCGCACCCCTGCCGCGTCAAACATCGTAATTATCGAGAAAACAAGCGTAACTAAGAATATTATTGAATCAAACCCCTCATATATGCCGGCGGCGGTTGAGAGCGCCATTACGACCGCGGAATGAGAACTTGGCATACCCCCGGCAAGCAGGAAGTATTTAAAATTAAAACGTTTCTCAACTATAAAACCTCTGATGACTTTAAACGCCTGAGCCGTAATCCAGGCAACCATAACCGCGAGAAAAGCCTTTGCCCCCATTAAAGATTGTACTTGCATAAGTGATTTCCTTAGAACAGGTTAGGTAATTTACAATATATTAAGCTAAATATTAAGTGGGGTAATTATAATATGCGACCCTATAAAAGGCAAGGACTTTTGCCCTTCTAAAGCCCGGCGGCGTCAAAAAATCATTTGACCTTTCTCACTGGAGTGGATATTGTATCAACTTCAATATGACTACGAATACAAATTACAACCTTGACCTTTCACTTGTCATTCCGCTCCACAATGAGGCGGAAAATCTTGACGCCCTCGTTAAGGAAATCCTCGAGGTCCTAAACCAATCCGGCCTTCACTACGAAGTTATACTCGTGAATGACGGGAGTGCAGACCCAAGCGCCGAGATTTTAAACCGCCTTGCAGGAAAAAGTCCTCTAATCCGTCCGATTCACCTTAAAAAGCGTGCCGGCCAGACGGCCGCCCTCGTCGCCGGCTTCAATGCCGCCGAGGCCCCGCTTATCTCGATGATGGACGCCGATCTCCAGTACGACCCGCGAGACATATTGCCTCTCATCCGGTTCCTCCAGGAGAACAACTTGGATCTTGTCTGTGGCTGGCGCCGGAGACGCGCCGATTCCTTAAACCGCCGCCTGGCCAGCATCATAGCAAACGCCGTGAGAAACCGCTTTACTCATGACGGCATTCACGATACGGGATGCACCCTAAAAATCTTCAGAAAAGGCTGTCTCGCCAAGATAAAGTTCTTCGACGGAATGCACAGGTTCCTGCCGGTACTTTTCCAGATGGAAGGCTTCAGGGTCGGCGAAATGAGGGTGAACCACAGGCCGCGCCTGAAAGGTAAGACTAAATACACAATCCTGAACCGTCTTTTGGGTTCTCTCTACGATCTATGGGCAGTCCAATGGATGAAGTGCCGCCACTTACACAACAAACTCAGGGACGGTTCTCAATAACTCTTCGCCGTATCAGCGCTTACGAAAGATCCGCCCCCCAAATCGTGAGGTAAATTATGATTAAATTCTGGATAATCGTCGGATTTGTAGGGCAGTTTTTGTTCGGGATGAGATTTTTCGTTCAGTGGCTCACCTCTGAACGCAGGAAACAGAGCGTGGTACCTATTGCTTTCTGGTATCTGAGTATCGCCGGTTCTATTATACTTCTTGCTTATGCTATTTCGAGAAAAGACCCGGTATTTATCGTGGGCCAGATAGGCGGCCTCATGATCTATTTCCGTAATCTCGTGTTAATCCATCGTCACACGCATGTCGCTCCGGCCTGAGGGTTTTTCCCGGCCTCGCTATCGAGCAATTCAAGTAATTTGGCGTTTTTCCGTCCCAAGCCCTCGGCCCTGCGCAAATCCTGCCGGCTTTTATCGTATTCTTTCTTGAAGAAATAAGCAGCGGCGCGGTTATTATAGGCCTCCGCGTAAAAGGGGTTCAGCTCTATCGCCTTCGTCCAATCGGAAATCGCCTTGTCGATATCGCCTTTATCTTTATAGGCGACACCGCGGTTGAAATAGGCCCTAACGTTTATGGGGTCGAGCTCGATAGCCTTGTCGAAATCCGAGACCGCCTTATCAAGTTCCCCTCTCATATTGTAAGCGAGCCCGCGGTTGGCATAGACCTCGGAATTTTCGGGCTTGAGCTCTATCATCCGTGTAAAATCTTCTATCGATTTATCAAATTCCTTTCTCAGGGCATAAATACTTGCCCGGTTGCTATATGGTTCGGCGTAATCAGGGTTTAACTCAGTCGCCTTGTTATAATCGGCCAAGGCGCGGTCAAAATCCCCCTTATCCTTATAATTAATGCCGCGTATGTTATAAGACCTCGCTTTGAGCGGCGACTTTGCTATGACGTCGCTCCACAGCGTAATCGGGTCTCTCCAGACAAAATTCCGCTTATAGGTCGAAACCGAGAAGGCGGCTACAATAATCAAGGAAAGGGTAAGCGCGAAAGCCAACCTTTTCTTGCCGAACAAATAAAACAGAACCGATGCCAAAACCACGCAAAAACCCACAATGGGAAGATACAGCCGGTGCTCAAAGATAAAATCCTGCTGAGGAATAACAGCCTCAAGACTTGCCGTGAGGAAAAACCAGAAGATACCGAATGAAACGAGAGGGGCTTTGTTAAAAAGCATCACCCCGCAGGCAAGAATAAGAACGATGAGCGAAAGCGAAAGAAAAGTCTTAGGCTCCGTCAGGGAACGCGCCCACGGATAGTCATAATCAAGGTTCTGGTTTATAGGAAAAAGGAGGAGCCTGAGATAAGTGCGCATTACATTAAGCTCGGTAATCATGTACTGCTTGCGCGGAACCTGCTCTTCCGGCATAAAACGCGTCACATCCGTTACTTTCAAAGAAGCCGCGTCTCCTGAAGGCGCCGAAATGTGCGGGCGCATAAGATTCAGGGTAATTTTACTCGCCCTTGTTAAGGTTAAAGGGATGATAACAAGCGTCGCAAGAAAAGGAATAATAAGAAGCGCCTTCCTTAAGAATTTACCTTTCAGGGGGCGGAAAAAGAAAAATTCATATCCCGCGATGACAATCGGTAAAGTAAATGTTATTTCCTTCGTAAACATCGCAAGGACAGTTGAAACTAGCGCCGCCAGATAATAAAAAAACGACGATTTAAGTCTCGCCTTCACATATAAGACAAGCGATATCAGATAGAAAAATGTGGCTACGCTTGCCGCCCGCTGCCAGATATAAGTTACGGCCTGTGTCTGGATGGGATGGGCGACAAACACAAGAGCCGCGAAAAACGCGACAAGAGATCTCTGGGGGACAAGCAGGCTATCCTTCATTGCCGGTGTCTTAAAGCTCAGGGTAACAAGGAAGAATACAAGGAGGGAATTAAGTATGTGGACACCGATATTGAATAAATGGTAGCCCAGGATATCGAGCTTTCCGATCGCGTAATTCAGGGCCAAGGAATAGCCAACAAGAAAGCGCGTGTTAAAGGCGTCCCAAATTGCGCCCACATCTCTTATATCCCTTATGAAATAATCATCTACGATCGCGGGCACATCGTCAAACTGAAAACTCGAGCGGAGGGTGTTTGAATAAATTAGGAAACCTAACGCCGCAAGCGCTAACAAAATAATTAGCGTGGGTATACGAAAAACGGCGGGTTGAGCTGCGGGTGTCTCATCGGTCTGGGCAGTGCTGTTTTGAAGACGGCCCTCTTCCCTAAGGAAAACCCTTACTTTCTTCTCCTTAATGTGTAAATCCTGGGCAATTTCCCAAATAGGCTTTTTGCCGAGATTATCTAAAATATATTTCCTGTGAGCCGATTCCATAACGGCACTATTCTATATGCCGGTAAGGCATTTTGCAATCACCCACGGGAAGAGATCGGCGAAAGAAAGTTGTTGCCTTTCCGTTTAAATATGATAATATTGCATACCTTATTTGCAATTCTGTAATATAGCCCACCCCTAAAAAAACCGCGGTCCGGAAAGGCCGGGGTTTCCAAACTATTTAAACCCATGATCTCCACAATTCTTAGCGCGACACATGTCGGCATAGACGCCCATCCTGTCACCGTCGAGGTTGACGCGGGGCTGGGCCTGCCGGGCACAACCATAGTCGGCTTGCCCGACCAGTCCGTAAAAGAAAGCCGCGACCGCGTCAAGGCCGCTATCCGGAACAGCGGCTTCCGCTTTCCAACGGGCAGGATAACGGTAAACCTCGCCCCCGCGGATATTAAAAAAGAAGGCCCTTCATTCGACCTTCCGATCGCCCTCGGCATCCTTGCCGCCTCGGGATTTGTAAAGCCTTCTGCCCTCGAAAATTTCATAATAACGGGGGAGCTCGCGCTCGACGGCTCAATCCGGATGATAAAAGGCGCCCTACCGATAGCACTGCTCGCGAAAACTAAGAAAAAACCGCTTATCCTTCCATATTCAAACGCTACCGAAGCCGCCCTCGAGTTTCCCGAGGGCATATACGGTGCCCGCTCGCTCCGCGAGGCAGTCGAGTTCCTGAATGGAGAAAAAACGCTCCCTGCCGTCTCGATATCCGCAGCCGAAGTCTTCTCAGGCGACGGGCACAACACGGTGGACTTTTCTGAAATAAGGGGACAGCACCAGGCGCGGCGCGCCCTTGAGGTCGCGGTAAGCGGAGGTCACAACGTCATTATGATCGGCCCGCCGGGCGCCGGCAAGACGATGCTCGCGATGCGCATGGCTACAATCCTGCCGCCGCTCACTTTAAAAGAGGCGTTAATGATTACAAAGATTCACAGTGTATCGGGCCTCACCTCGCCCGAGGCACCACTCGTTACGGCAAGGCCGTTCCGTTCACCTCATCACACGATATCGGCGGCCGGTTTGGTCGGCGGCGGAAGTTTCCCTAAGCCCGGCGAGATCAGCCTTGCCCATCATGGTGTCCTTTTCCTCGATGAGCTCCCCGAATTCCACCGCGACGTGCTCGAGACCCTGCGCGGGCCGCTCGAGGACGGAAGCATAATAATAGTGCGGGCGAAATCGAGCCTGCGCTTTCCTTCGCAGTTCACGCTCATCGCCGCTATGAACCCCTGCCCGTGCGGATACCTTACGGATGCGAAGCACCGCTGCCACTGCACCGTGCCGCAGATCCAGCGTTATCTTTCGAAAATATCAGGGCCTCTCCTTGACCGGATCGATATACAGATCGAGGTACCCGCGCTTCCCTATAAGGAGCTCAAAAGCGACGAGGACGCCGAGTCGTCATTATCAATCCGCGAGCGCGTAATACGGACAAGGAAGATACAGGAAGAGCGCTTCGGGAGTGAGCACTTTTCGCTCAACGCAAGAATGACGGCCCGTGCCGTGAGGAAATATTGCAGGCCAAATGAGGAGGCGCACAAACTTTTGGAAATGGCTTTGCATGAATTAAGCCTGAGCGCGCGGGCATACCACAAGGTCCTAAAACTTTCCCGCACAATCGCCGATATGGAGGGTTCTGAGGGAATCCGCGAGGAACACATCGCCGAGGCGATCCAATACCGCAGCCTCGACCGCAGCCAATTCTAAGTGCGCTCCCCACTTTCCACTATTCCCTAACGACTTTAGACTGCCTTTAGTGCGTGGAATTAGTGGCCATTTCGCCGGAGGCGCGGGCGTGCTTGGTCTTATCGATGACCTTCTGGGCGATATTGAACGGCACCTCTTCGTAATGCGAAAATTCCATCGAGAAGGAGCCGCTGCCGCCCGTGATGGAGCGGAGCTCGTTTGAAAACTTGAACATTTCCGAAATAGGAACCTGTGATTTGATCACCTGAAGCCCGCCCTGCATATCCATCCCCTGCATCCGGCCACGCTTCGCGTTAAGGATGCCGATGATGGTGCCCGTATATTCCTCAGGCGCGACCACTTCGACGTTCACAATCGGCTCTAGGAGATAGGGACTGGCCTTCGCGAAGGCGTCCTGAAACGCCTTCGAGCCGGCGAGCTTGAAGGAAAGTTCGGAGGAATCGACGGTGTGGTAGGAACCATCATAAACCGTGACTTCCACATCAACAACCGGATAGCCGGCAAGAATACCGGTCTCCATGATTCCGACGACACCTTTCTCGATGGCCGGAATATACTGCCTTGGGATATTGCCCCCCACAACAGCGTTCTTAAATTCATACCCGCCGCCGCGAGGCTTAGGGGCGAGCCTTAAGTAAACCTCGCCGTATTGCCCCCGCCCGCCCGACTGCGTCTTGTGCTTCTCGTGTCCTTCCGCCATGGCCCTCACCGTCTCTTTGTAAGCAACGAGGGGCTCGCCTATTGTAACATCGACGCCGAACTTGTCCCTCAACCGCGCTAACATTACCTCTATGTGTAAATCCCCCAGGCCCGACAAAACCATTTCCTTGGTTTCCACGTTCTTCGCAAGCACAAGTGTGGAGTCGTCTTCGCAAAGTTTGTGAAGGCCGGTCGCGACCTTTTCCTCGTCGCCTTTCGCCTTCGGATGAATCGAGAACGAAATCGAAGGCTTGGGAAACTCTATCGGCGGATACGCAATCTTCCCCTTTGAATCGCAAAGTGTCTGGTTGATGGCGGTGAGCTTAAGCTTCGGAATAGCGACGATATCGCCGGCTGAGGCGCGTTCGATGGTAATCTGCTCTTTTCCTTTTATGAGATACAAATGAGCGAGCCTTTCAGACTTATCCTGAGAAGAGTTCAACACTTCGGAGTTTGCGTTGAGGGTGCCGGAATAAACACGGCAGTAAGTTATATGGCCGACAAAGGGGTCGGTCATTGTCTTAAAAGCGAAGGCGCTCATTGGCTCATTCGCCGCGGGTTTTCTTTTCTGGCCGTCTAACCCTTCTATTTCACCGAGCGTATCGGGTGAAGGAAAATCATCGCGAATAGCTTTAAGCAGCTCATTTATGCCGACAGCCGATTGTGCCGAACCACACAAAATCGGAAAAACCTTTCTGCCGGCTATGGCCGCCTTAAGACCCTTCTTGACCTCATCATCCGAGAGGGTGCCTTCCCCGAGATACTTTTCGAGTATAGCGTCATCCGCCTCCGCGACATTCTCCACAAGGGCCGTCTTATACTCTTCGAAAAGTTCTTTTTCCTCGTCGCTCATCGTACCGGACACGCTACCCGAGATAAGATCGGCAACGCCCTTGAAGTCCTTCTCTTTTCCTACCGGAACCTGGATCGGGATACACTTCTCCCCAAAACTTTTTCTAAGGGCCTTTACAACGTTAAAGAAATTGGACTGCTCCTTGTCTAACTTATTGACGAAGAAAATAACCGGCTTGCCCTTTTTCTCAGCTTCTTTCCAAATACGCTGAGCGCCAACCTGAACGCCGGAGGTACTGTCAAGAACGATAAGAACACTATCCACAACGCGGAGCGCTCCGACGACGCTCGCGTAGAAATCGGCGTAGCCGGGCGTGTCAACTACAAACACATTAACCCCTGAAGTCTCGAAGCGAAGCACCTTGGAGTCTATGGTAACCTTGCGCTTCTTTTCATCATCCTGGAAATCGCAGATAGAGGTGCCGTCATCCACTCTTCCAAGACGGCTTGTAGCGCCTGATTTAAATAAAAGCTGCTCTAAAAGGCTTGTTTTGCCCGAGCCGCCGTGGCCTGTGATGGCGAAGTTTCGCGTGTTTTCGACAGTGAACCCATTCATAAGAACAAACCTCCTTCCGGTAGATAGCGTTTAGCGTGTAGCGTATAGAAAATTAAGTCTTGAGGGGATTCAATATTCGATAAAGCATACTGCCAACTTCCTTCAAAAGTGCGCCTATTGATTCACTTTTTTCCATATAGTTTAGGTCGATAGCAAGAAGATACTGTGTTTCCAATTCGGCCAAAGAACCATAAGCCATAGACAAGAATTGCATATACTCGGCTTTATGCCGCCTACCGTATCCCTCGGCTATATTAGAAGGTAAAGACACGGCTGCTCGTCTCATTTGTTGAACCAGACCATACGTCTCAAACTTTGGGAATTCTTTTGTGGCTTTGTATATTTCTAGAACCAAACTGTAGGATTTTTGCCAAACAATGAGATCTTTGAAACCCTGAGTTTTCATTTCACCCTAACCGCTGTATTCCTATCGTTTTCCTATCCGCTATGCGCTATACGCTATCCGCTACTGCTAATTCCTTTTCCATTAACACCGCTCCAAAGTGGGAACGCAGGATCTCTATGATTCTCTCCCTGCAACCGAATTTCTCGATAATACCGTTGATGTGATCGGCGAGGGCGAGCTCTTTTTGTCTTTCCTTGGCATGGGTTGAAATAAGGTAAATCGGTATATCATGAAGCGATTGTCTTGAGCGTAGAATCTGGCAGGTCATAGAGCATGGAATCTTGGTGTGAGAAACGTCAAAAAATAAGATGTCCGGTTTGAGATTGGCGATTTCGTAAGCGCTCTGCTGGTCGACCTTGCCGTGATAGGTTGTTATCTCGAGCTTGTCGCTCACGATACCGCGCTGCATAACGTGCAGAAAGCCGTCATAGTCATCGACGAAAACGACCTGCTTCCTTGG
>JAQTRP010000030.1 GCA_028711765.1 Candidatus Omnitrophota bacterium
GACACTAAGGAAAGCTATAATATGAAGGTAAAAGGTGTAAAGGAATTAGCCAAACTTAATCGACAATATTACCAAAATCGAGAATGAACACTAAAGGTACCCCTTCCAAAAGTACAGGGTTTGAACGGTTTTAGCTTACAGCTTATAGCTTATTTGAACGCTGCACATTTGGAAGGGTACCTTGAACACTCAATCACCGATAATCGGCGAAGGAGTTTTTATGCATTGGTTCTATCTGGTTACTGCAATATTGGGCGAAGTGGTTGCGACCTCTTCTTTAAAACTGGCCGAAGGATTTACAAAGTTAATCCCGTCGATGATTGCTGTCGCGGGATACAGTGTGGCTTTCTACTTCCTATCGCTTGCTTTAAAGCACATCCCTCTGGGGGTAGCCTATGCTATTTGGTGTGGGATCGGGATCGTCATTATCACGCTTGTCGGATGGTTTATTTACAAACAACCCCTGGATATCCCCGCCATAATAGGGATAACGCTTATATTTGTAGGTGTCTTATCAATATATCTTTTTTCAAAGAGCGTCATTCATTAATTTAATTTTTTAAAAGGTGCCCCTTCCAAAAGTACAGGATTTGAGTGGTTTTAACTTACAGCTTACAGCTTATAGCTTACAGCTTATAGCTTACAGCTTATTTGAACGCCGCACATTTAGAAGGGGTACTTTAAGTGTTTGGCCTGATTCCTAGTTCTGCTAACATATTTGTATGAAATAACTTACAGTAGAAGGCTGCATAAATACAACATAAAAGTAGTAATTTGATTGACAATACAACATTTAGGTTGTATAATTTGGGCATGAAGACTAAAGATATCACCAAGTATCAAAGGGAAACGTTGAAAGTTTTGTCCGGAAAGATAGACGATTTCTATCTTGCCGGCGGGACAGCCCTTGCGCTCTTTTATTTTCAACACAGGGTGTCTGTTGACCTCGATTTCTTTTCCCAGAATTTTTCGCCTAAAAGGGTAGAGGAAATTGCGGCGTTTCTTAAGATGTCCCTCAAGAAAGAAATTACGCTTACGCAGAGCGCCGGCGGCGGGGAACTCGCGATGATATCGGTCTATAATATTTATTTTAGCGCTAAATTCTCATTAAAAGTGGATTTTGTCGAGGATGTTATAGAACTTATCAAGCGTCCCGCGAATGTTGATGGTATAAACATCTTATCTCTCGAAGACATATATATAAGAAAGCTTTACGCTGTCTGCGGCGTGGTTAAGACAACGGACAAGAGCGGCCGGACGCGTTTTATAGGAGGCAGGACAGAGGCAAAAGACTTTTATGATTTGTTTATGTTGTCAAATACCTTCATGCCGCTTTCTAAATTTGTCGGTGAATATGGCAATGCGAATATCGTGGAGGCATTGGTTGGATGGTACAGTACTTATGATAGGATGGGCATTATTGACGGCCTTTTGAATCTTGATACCACGAAGAAAGTCGATTTTAAAGCGATCGATCAGCATTTCAAAAAAGAGATTGGTAGGATAATCGAAGCGGAGCTGGATGATAAATGAAGGACAATTGGCTTTGGGATAGTAAAATATCAGATTCACAGGCAAAAGAGGTGCTAAGGGCGCCTGCGGGAAAAGAATTTATTCCGTTAGCGGCCCTCTTGCTTTCAAGAAAAAATAGGCCGCGCGAAGTGTTTAAAGAGTACATTGGACCGCTCATTTTTTGCCGTTACTGGCCGATGATTAAGAAAACAATGCGCCGCAACAAGTGGAACGAACCGAGGATAACTTTCTGGCAGGCCATTTATGAGAGGCTCATTGAGAGATACCGCGCCAAAGGTATCAAATTCAGAAAAGAGGCCGTAAGCGAAAGAGGCCCGATGTTTGCCGAGATCGGCCGTAAAATAGCCGGACTTAGGAAATCGGTGGGCCTTTCGCAGAAGAAGCTGGCCCATAAAATGGGGGTTTCTCAACAGCTCGTCTCGCGCATAGAAAAGGGCGGAGAAAATCTTTCGTTGACCACGCTGGTTAGTGTAGCGCGTGCCCTGAATAAGAAAGTGGAAATAAGTTTGGAATGAATTGAACATCGAAAAAGGTATGTAGATAAAATAGGGGTCAGGGCTTCGTCCTTAGAGAAATAGCTGGCTTAGTTTACTTTTCTCAGGGACGTTCGCTGCGCCCCAGCGAGTCGCGGCGAACTCGCTTCCGGCTTCTCGGCTGGTCACCATGCGCCTCGAAGCCTTCAGGCGCCCTTCGAAAAGTAAACTAAGCCAGCTAAGAGCAAGCCGTTGTAAACACGGGGTTAGCTCTTGATATGGGACAGGGGAGCAATAAATAACACGGAGGAAGCGTATGGTTGAGCGAAATGAAGTAATGCCCGGTGTGTTCTTAACGCCCATAACGGTCAAGACGAAGGCGGGTGTCGTCGAATATGATATCACTGATACTAAGAGCCCCGTCGTGCTTTCTTCCCACGGAGGGATAGGCGGCTTCGATCAGGCACGGCTCCTCGCAAGCTGGGTCGATGATAAAAAATATAGAATTCTTTCTCCTTCGCGCCCGGGCTATCTCAACACCCCGCTTTCGAGCGGGAGGACCGTGGAGGAGCAGGCCGACTTATTCGCCGCCCTGCTTGATTCGCTCGGGATCGATAAGGCGGCGGTCGTATCGGCCTCAGCCGGCGGGCCGCCCGGATATATGTTCGCCATCCGCCATCCCGATCGCGTATGGGCGCTTGTTGCCATAGACAGCGTAAGCGGTTATTACGATATGCCCGAGACGGCCGGTCCGATAGCACAGGCCATATTCACAAGCCAGCTGGGCCAGAAAATAATGAAGAAGCTGGGCGATGCAAAGCCCGAAATATTCTTAAAGGAGATATTCCGCGCCGAAGGATATTTCACGAAGAAGCAGTTAAAAGAGCACATGGAGTACGTCTTAAGTTCGCCGCAGGCGATTGCATTTGTTAAGGCCTTCATGAATACGATGAATCCGTATAACCCGAGGAAGGCGGGGACGGATAATGATATGGAGCAGTACCGCAAGCTTACGCATCTGCCGCTTGAGAAGATAAAATGCCCGAGCCTTATCGTGCACGGCACCCACGACTCGGACGTGAAATTCTATGACGGCGTCTACGCCTACGAGCACATACCCGGCGCCGCGCGTTTCTGGATTGAGGAGGGTTCCCACTTAGGCTTCTGGTTCAGCCGCCACGCGGAAGAGGCTCAAAGCGCGGCGCGCGCTTTTCTCGATAAGATAAATTAGGAACAGTTAAGGGGTAACGATGGACGAAGATATCAGAAAGCGGATTTTGGGGTTTCAGAAAAATGAGATTACGGAGTACCATATTTACACAAGGCTCGCCCTCTCGGTTAAGGATTCGCATAATAGTGAGGTCCTGAAAAGAATCGCCGATGACGAGCTGAGGCATTACGGTATATGGAAAAAGCACTCTCAGGAAGACGTCGCGCCGGATGAGGCCAAAATCTGGGTTTACTTTCTGATTTCGAGGATATTGGGGCTGACGTTCGGCGTAAAACTTATGGAACGCGGCGAAGGCGGCGCGCAAATTGCTTACAAGGCTATCTCTAAAGATGTGCCGGAGGCCACGGATATCGCGAGAGAAGAAGATGGCCATGAAAAGGAACTTATAGGATTAATAAATGAGGAGAGGCTTAAATATGTGGGCTCTGTCGTATTGGGCCTCAATGACGCCCTCGTGGAGCTTACCGGCGCCCTCGCCGGTCTGACGCTTGCTTTGCAAAATTCGCGGCTTATTGCCGCGGCGGGATTGGTAATGGGAATCGCCGCTTCTTTCTCGATGGCCGCCTCCGAATATCTATCGACCAAGTCGGAGGCGGGAACGGAGGGCGCCAAAAATCCCCTTAAGGCGTCGATCTACACCGGCATCGCGTATATCTTCACGGTCATGTTTCTGATATTTCCGTTTCTAATCTCCGACAATTTATATCTAAGTCTTACCATTATGTTTGCGAACGCCCTCGTAGTGATAGCGGCGTTCACGTTTTATGTTTCCGTCGCGAAAGACGTATGTTTTAAGAAAAGGTTCCTCGAAATGGCGGGTATAGGCTTTGGCGTTGCCTTACTGTCTTTCGGCATGGGTTATATAATAAGGCATGTCCTTGGCGTAAACGCCTGAGTTATCTATCTTCCAACCTGTTCTGACGACTTAAGATAGGGCGACAAAGCGCCGATAATCTATAAACGATAAACGGCAGACAGAATTTGCCTATAATTCCTTGACACAAGATATTGTAGGACTTAGAATTACGCTCTCTTACAAATATGGCAGGTTCCATCGGGGCGTAGCTCAGCCTGGCTAGAGCACCTGCTTTGGGAGCAGGGAGTCGGAGGTTCGAATCCTCTCGCCCCGACCATCCTTCGCCTATGTGGAGCGGTCCTAAAGTAGTAGGCTACGGATGGCGCGGCCATGGATTGATGTAGGGAAGAGGATTCGAAGTGAGCCGCCGAAACTTTTTAATGACAACGCGACGTTAAGGAGCGTTGGCGACGACTGAGGCGGCGAGTGGCCAACCGAAGGCCGAATGGTTTCTTGCGAAGCGATGAGCTGAGCAAGAAACCGTTTATGAGGCCGGAGGTGCCGAATCCCTGCCTTGCCGGCAGGCAGGCTCTCGCCCCGACCATCCTTCGCCTATGTGGAGCGGTCCTAAAGTAGTAGGCTACGGATGGCGCGGCCATGGATTGATGTAGGGAAGAGGATTCGAAGTGAGCCGCCGAGCTTCCGTATCTTGTTGTTCGTGAATCGTATCTCGTTATAACAAATTGAGAGCTAAAAAATGTCACTGGTATTTTCATTAAGCAGAAAAGGACAAGTCAAATCTCAGGAGATCGGTATCTCTCTCAAGGAAAACGGTTTGACCATGAAAGGCAATAACGGTTCTACGGTTATCCTTATTCATGGGCTTACCGGCACTCCGAGCGAGATGGCGATCTTAGGCACCTTCCTGAACAAAGAGGGTTTTACCGTAGTATGCCCGCGCCTCGCCAATCACGGCGAGCCTATTCAGATTGTCAAGAATACGAAATGGATGGAGTTTTACGGTTCTGTCCGCGAGGCGTTTCTTAAAGTCGAGCGCTCGGCCGACACAAAGAATATTTTTGTGTCGGGGCTTTGCATGGGGGCGCTTTTGGGGCTCCTTCTCGCGATTGAGTTCAAAGACAGGATAGACGGCGTAAGCTGTCTTGCCCCGACTTTCTTCTATGACGGATGGAATATGCCGTGGTACAGGCATCTCATACTTATTCCGTATTATACGCCGCTTAAGCATTTTCTGTATTACAGGGAAGAGCCGCCGTACGGCATAAAGAACGAGGCCATCCGGAAACACGTGCATGACTACTATAGCAAGGCCGATTTGGACGACCTCAAGGAAGTTGCGAAGTACGGTTATCCTTATCTCCCGCTCGCGCTGCTTTATGAGCACAGCCTTCTCGCCCGTTATATTAAAAAGAGGCTTCCCGAGATAATCACTCCGATTCAGATTATACAGGCTAAGGACGACGATACGACGAGCGTCAAGAACTCCGAGCTTGTCTACAACAACGTCAGCTCCAAAGTAAAAGAGATGGTGCTGTTATATAATTCCTATCACCTTGTTACAGTCGATCAGGAGCGGGGAACGGTGGCCGAAAAGATGCACGATTTCTTTACGCGGGTCGCGGCAAACGAGGCTGTAGGCTCAAAGGTATGAGATATGCCGACAAAATGCACGGCTAAGAAGAATTTGGCAAAGGTGGGGATTAATTCGAAGAAGACCTTGCCGCGTTCTCCAAAGCCGCGCATAGAAGATTGCGCGGTTTTTATCGATTTTGACAACACCATTACCGCCTTCGACGTTCTTGACGACATAATAAAACGCTTCTCGGTAAACAATGAGTGGGTGGCGCTGGAAAACGCGTGGCAGGAAGGCAAGATCGGCTCGCGCGAGTGTCTCGACGGCCAAATCCGCCTGGTAAAGATAAACAAGAGCGCGCTTTTACGTTATTTGGCTGGGGTAAAACTCGACCCCGGTTTTAAGAAATTGCTTAATTTCTTTGATAAAAAGGGAGTGCGGCCCATTATCGTAAGCGATAGTTTCTCCACTATAATAAAGGAGGTTCTGGAGCAGCACAAGGCGGACGGAATGAAGATATACGCCAACAGGCTTCAGTTTACGGACGACGGTCTTGTGCCGGTTTTTCCGTATACTAATCTGAAATGCCCCCGGCGGGCGGCTCATTGTAAGGCGAGGCACCTCTCTGAGGCCAAAGGCAAGACAAAGGTTTATATCGGCGACGGCCTTTCCGATATTTGCGCCGCCGAGAAGTCCGATATCGTTTTTGCTAAAGGCAGTCTATTAAAATATCTCAGGGGTAAAAATATACACTGTATACCTTTTAAGAATTTGGGGGATATTTGCAACCATTTTAAGTGAGGCTATAACTTACGGAGCCTGCCTGACGGCAGTCAGGCGAAGCGACGTAAGTTATAAAGCCACACTTACCCTGAGCGAGCCCGTAAGGGCGAGTCGAAGGATAAGACGCGAAGCGACTTAGAGGGAGTAAGTAATGCTAAGTCGCGTAGCCACTTACCCTTGACATTTTTCTACGATAATACAGGCCGAAAAATGTCAAGGGTCCAATTCGCGCGTACAATTTGCGTTACTGCACCCGTCGCGAGACGAGTTCCGCAAATTGTGCGCTCATTGAAGAGGGAGCCAATGACCAAAACAGCCGTCATGAAGAAGAATCAGAAACAGTCGGGGCAAGACAAAGAAGAACTGCTGAAACTCGAGGCTAAGTATTGTTCGTGGGGCGATACGGTTCACTATACCGACGAGCTTAAGATTTTCGACCGCTCCGAGGGGAGTTATCTCTACGAGAGGGACGGCACCGAGTATCTTGATCTCCAGATGTGGTATTCTGCCGTAAATTTCGGATATGCCAACAAAAGGTTATGCGACGCCCTCAAGCGGCAGATTGACAAGCTGCCCCAGCTTGCCTGCCAGTATCTGCATGAGGAAAAAATACTTCTTGCCTCAAAGCTCGCCCAGAGGATGGAGCGGACCTTTAAGGAAAAGGGCAGGATTCATTTTAATGTAGGCGGTTCCGCCGCAATAGAGGATTCGCTTAAAGTCGTCCGTCGCCACACAAACAGAAACCTCGTTTTTGCGTTTATGGGCGGCTATCACGGCCGTACCCTCGGCGCCTCCGCTATCACATCAAGTTTCAGGTACCGGGACAGGTTCGGATACTTTGCGGACAGGGCGCTTTTCATTCCTTTCCCTTATTGTTTCAGGTGCTACTACGGAAAAAAGCGGGAGAGCTGCGATTTTTACTGCGTGAAACAATTTGAAAAGCTGTTTGAGACCGAATATTATTCCGTTCTGAATCCTAAAAATGGGCATTGTGAGTTCTGCGCTTTTTATGTCGAACCCATTCAGGGTACCGGCGGTTACGTGGTACCGCCGCTCGAATATTTCCCGAAACTGAAGGAGATACTCGATAGATACAACATTCTCCTCGTCGACGACGAGATCCAGATGGGCATTTTCAGGACCGGTAAGTTCCTTGCTATCGAGCACTTCGGCGTTACTCCCGATATCGCCGTCTTCGGGAAGGCCCTGACAAACGGCCTGAATCCGCTCTCGGGAATATGGGCGAAGGAAAAGCTGATTTCCCCCGAGGTATTCGGCCCCGGTTCGACTCACTCCACGTTTTCATCCAATCCTCTCGGAACGGCGGTCGCTCTTGAGACGATCAAACTCATAGAGGAGACCGATTTCGCGAGCCAGGTTAACTCGAAAGGGAAATATTTTCTCGCACGGTTTAAGCAATTGATGAAGAAATACCCCGAAATAGGCGACGTCGACGGCCTCGGCCTCGCGCTCAGGATAGAAATCTGCAAAAAAGACGGATACACACCGGATAAAAAACTCACCGACGCTATAGTAGATATCGGCTTAAGCGGCAAGCTGACCGCCGGGGGAAAAAGGAGAGGGCTTATTCTCGATGTCGGCGGCTATTACAAGAACGTCTTCACGCTCGCGCCTTCGTTCTATATAGAAAAGAAGGAAATTGATCTTGCCATCGACCTTTTTGAGGAGGCGCTTAAGAAGGGCATAGCCGCAACCGCTTAAAGATTGGCGAGAAAATAAAATATTAAAGCGAAAAATGCAAAATTGAAATTTAAAATTCAAAATCAAAGCGTACGATCTGGGATACAGAATTGTATGTTCTAGTTTTGAATTTTAAACTGTGATTTTGCGCTTTAAACTTTTAACTTTTCTCTTTTTCCCGCTTTATTTTGGATTTCTATGCTGCTAAACTCTGTAAGAATACTTAATTTTGACGATAGCGTCGCGAAACAGAAGAACCTGATCAACCGTTTTAAGCCCGCTGTCGTCAATCTTACCAAAATCGGCCCCCGTGCGAGAATTTGGTCCACGGAGAGAACCGCTTCCGAAATTAGACAGGAACTTAAGCCCGGGCTCAGAAATTCCATTACCTTCTTAGGTTCGGGCGATTTTCACCACATAACAAGCCTTCTTCTTGAACGGTTTGACGAGCCCTTAGTCCTGATCGATTTCGATTATCATCCGGATTGGGTCATCACTCCTCCGAGGCTGCATTGCGGTTCATGGCTGACCGAGAGCGCGAAGAGGAAAAACATCGTAAAGATTTTATCATTCGGCGTATCCTCATACGATATTTCCACTTTCTTTATCCAGTCAGGTAATTTAGATCTCTTTAAGGAAGACCGTCTAGAGTTCTATCCCTATTCGCATAAGCCGACGGGAGTTTTCCTGAGGCGCGTGCCCGAGAATGTCTCGATTAAAGTCGACAGGGGTTTGTTCTATAGCCGTATACGCTGGAGCGAACTTAAAGACATGGATTTTGAAAAGTTGGCGGACGGTATTTCATCACGCTCCACGGTGAAACGCGCTTATGTCTCGATCGATAAGGATTGCCTCGGCGCGCAGGATTCGCTGACAAACTGGGAGGAAGGATTTCTCGGTCTTGACGGCCTATTACGCTTGCTTGGGCTGATCAAACAGCGTTTCGATATAGTAGGCCTTGATATATGCGGCGATTATTCCGAGCCTAAAATCAACGGTCTGTTGAAATCCGCTTGTGCTTCTTTGGACCGTCCTAAAGATTACAGCGCGAGAGGTAAATCGGAGACCTTGATAGATTCGGTGAACGAGGAAACCAATATCAGGATTTTGGAAGCTATCTTAAGCTAGCCCGCCCTAACTCACGGTAACAATAATAATCCCCAACGCTACAAGTATAATCCCGAAGACGCGATCCTTGTTGATTTTTTCCTTGAGCAGGATGACGGATGCCACCGGAACCATCAGGTACTGTATGCTCTGGAAGGGGAAGGCGAAGCTGAGATTGAAGCGGTCTAACACAAAAAGCCAAAGCACCATTCCGCCCAGCATAAGGGCAAAGCCTAACCAGATAGACGGTGCCGCGAGCACTTTAAGAGAGAAAATGATGTAGCCTTTTACCCCTCTCAGGCTTTTGGTCTGGGAAAGGTTTACCCCGCTTTTATAGCAAATCTGGGCGATGACCTCGCAGAACTCAGACAATAACATAACAATAAATATTGCGGGATTCATTTACGTTTCCTCGCTTGCTCGAGTGGATTTAGTGACAAAATAGATGCCGCCCATAATTAATAAAGTGCCTACCCACCTCGCGAAAGACACGTGCTCGTGCAAAAACAATACCGCGAAGATCGGCACAAAAACGAAACTTGTGCTGCCGGTAGGGTGCGCGGCGCTCAAATCGATACGGGAAAGGATCCCTATCCATATGGCGAAATTTATTATATGAAAAAGGATGGCCAGCCACGGGTCGGGGTTGGCCGCCGCCGCGCCCAGAAATTGAAGGGCGTTTTCGATGCCCACGTTATGGATGCCGGTTGCCTCTGCGGCGCTCTTGAAAAGTAACTGTGAGAGTGCCTCTAAGACGTCGGTTACGACAATCCACAGGAAAATTGTAAGAGTTATTCGTCCTTTTTGTTTTTCCATTTTACTTCCGCTTGATGGCCCGCAGCACGGGATCGGACCTTTCCGGCCTTAAGAGGGGGCTTGCTAAGCGTAGGATAAAGTTCACGATTGGGTTGCTGTGTTTCGCGTGAACGTATTGCGGCAGAAATTTAAAATCGAGGCGCTTTTTCGGGTCATAATTCAACGCCCCGCTTCTGTATTTACGGATTCCGTTCTCGATGCACCAGTTAATGATATCGCGGAAAGTGACAAAATAAAGGTGATTTTCATGCGCCACATCATAGTCCATTCCGATATATTCGTCCACCAATAAATCGCCCGAGACAACACAAAGATCGAAGGCCGCTAATTTGCCGTTTAACTTCCATAGGAAATATTTTGTTTTTCCGTTCATATTCTTGGATATATTTCCGAAAAATTCCTTTGTGACTTTCTCGAATTTAACGGCGCTTCTCTCGAATGTGTTGAGGTATAGGTTATAGACTTCGTCCAAACAATCTTCTACGTCGCTCCTAAGCTCCATTTTAAGGTCGGTCAAGGCGTTTATCTTCCTAAACTTGCGCCTCAGGTCTTTCCTTGTGGCTTTGCTTAACGTCGCGACGTGTTCGTCGAACGATTTAAAGTCGATATCCAGCTCGACGGCGGGGTAGCTTTCTATCTTGCGGAAACCGCTTTTTGTAAGCGATTCAAAGAGCGTATTTTGGTGGTGCGTGAAATCCTTAAAGGCGATGAGACTGGCGTTCTCTTTCCGGGCGATCTTCTTCATTTCGGTCGTGAGTTGTCCCATGATTTCCGCCGGGTTGTTCGTGCTGTCTATGCCGATTTTTCCTTCGCCCGCCACCGATCCGCAGGCGAACACCCGCATCATTAGGAACCGGGGGAATATCTTCCGCAGCATTGCGATCAGTTTCTTTGGGGCGCCGTCAACCGTTGTATCGAGTGGATAATCCATGGTAAAACACGGGGCGATACATACGGTGCGGTTATCGCGGCTTATCACTATGTGGTAAAACTTAAACTGGCGGGTAAGCGTTTCGGCGGCGGTCTTGAAGAAATAATAGTTCTGGGAAGACGCGGGGAAAATATTTTCCCACTCTTTTGGGTCTATCTCTCCAAGGGACTCGGCTGTTTTTACCGTATAGGGGGAAGTGTCGTTCATTTTCTTAAGTATATTACATTAGTCTTATACCTGTTTTCACAGGGAGCAGCAAGTATTATTTTGTTATAACCCTTGCCCATTAATAGAATTGTGATAAAATTCCACCATGTCCTGTTTAAGCCGTATTTTTCCTTTACTTTTCTTTGCCGCTATTTTGCTCCAGCCGGGCTGCCTCAGCGTTTACCACCAGAAATTCATTTCCACCACCGATGTCGAGTATCCGAAGTTAGATAAGAATACAAGAATCCCGATTTACGAAACGGAGTTGCCAAACGTTAAGTTAATCGGGCGCCTGCAGGGGGCGTATGAGGGCTCCGATGAGGATATTGCCAAACGGCTCGCCAAAGAGGCGCGTAAGCGCGGCGCCAATGTGATTACGAATTTCAAGGAAATGGAAAAAGAGGTCACCTTTGAGCATAACGTGCCTCCGAGGACCACATATCAGACAGTCAGGCGCATGGTGCGTTACCGCAACCCCGATGGTTCCGAGAGTTTGGGTGAGGAATATATAACCGTTCCGGTTTACGAGCCGGGCTATACCTACCGTTCGCAGGAGAATCTCAGGCTTATCCAGTGCGATTTTGCATGGTGTGAGGACACAGGGGACCTCCCCGGCGACGTCTTCCGGCTTTCTAAGGTTCCGAAGGCGATGGATAGGGCGGGGGTAAAAAACAGGTGATAGGTAGTAGGTGATAGGTAGCAGGCGTAACGATTGCCCTTATGTACCTGGTACCGAACCCATTAATCCGGTACCAGGTACGTAAAGGCCAATAGTTTAATAGGGAAGAAGATTGATGCGGAGGGTAAAAATATGGCGGAGATCAAGGTTGAGAAACCGAATGAGGCGCAGCTGAAGGCCTTGGGTGTGGACAAGTGGAGCCCATGGTCCTGCGAGCCGTCTAGTTTCGATTGGGAGTATACTTGTAATGAGACGGCCTATGTCCTCGAAGGAAAGGTCAGGGTCAAGACGGCTAAGGGCGAGGTCGAGATTAAGAAAGGCGATCTCGTTACTTTTCCCAAGGGTCTTGCCTGCACCTGGAATGTAATCGAGCGGATACGCAAAGTTTACAAGTTTAGTTGATGAAAATCCTACCGTGCATTTCAGCGGTAGTTTTTGCGTGTTTTCTTTGGCTGAGTCCGGTAGGTTCTTTTTGCGAGGATCTGTCGGACGATGCGGGGGGTGGTTTTTTTGCTGTTGACCGCGTAATCGACGGTGACACGCTCAGGCTCCCCGATGGGAGAAAGGTTCACTTATTGGGTGTTGACGCGCCTGAGCTTCATCATATCGATAAGATGGCGCGCGAGGCGTCAAGATATCACATCGCGGTCGGCGCCGTGCGCCAGCGCGGCGAGAAAGCGTTCAAGTTCTTAAATGATAAAATCGGAAAGGGGAAAGTCCGCCTTGCCTTTGACTGGGTGAAGCGGGATGACGAGGGTTCGTTCCTTGCCTATGTTTACCTTGAGGACGGAACGCTCCTTAACGCCGTCATGTTAAGCGAAGGGTTTGCCTATTTTGACGGCCGTTACCCCTTCCAGCATCAGGAAGATTTTAAGGCCCTGGAGAACGAGGCCAGATCAAAATCCGTAGGCGTGTGGGCAGGCGCGAGCGGCAAATAGTTTCTTAAAAAAAGCGGGACATCTCGTTTTAAATTTTTTGTTTGGAGGTTGGACTAGTATGAAGCATTAGTCACGGAACCCCGTTTATTTAATCGAGATGTCCCATTTAACCTATCGGCAGATTTTTTTAAGGCTTTAGCTTTTGCCGGAGAAACGTAAATCGTAAGGAGGCTCGAGAAATGCGGAAAATCGTAGAAGCTTATTTTAAACTCAAGGAGCTCAATACCGATATCCGCACCGAAATTATCGCGGGGATTACCACCTTTATGACGATGGCGTACATTATCTTTGTGAATCCCGCGATGATTTCACAAACGGGTATGGATTTTAATTCCGCCATGGCCGCCACCTGTATTTCCGCGGCGGTAGCGACCATACTCATGGGGCTTTACGCGAATTACCCCATAGCGCTGGCGCCGGGTATGGGCGAGAACGCCTTTTTCACCTTTACCGTCTGTATTACGATGGGCATACCGTGGCAGACGGCGCTCGGGTGTGTCTTCATCGGGGGTATTATTTTCATTATTCTTACCATAACGAAATTACGCCAGGCGTTGATTGATGCGATACCGCCGTCTTTGAGGTACGGTGTCGCGGCCGGCATAGGCCTTCTCATTACCCTGATAGGTTTTAAGGACGCGGGGTTTATCGTTTCAAGCCCGGCGACTCTTGTCGCCCTCGGTGATGTTTTATCGCCGCCGAGCCTTTTGGCGATGTTCGGTTTGGCCGTAACAGGCTCTCTGCTCGTTAAGAAGGTCAAAGGGTCGATATTGTGGGGCATTTTAGCCACGGCCGCCGTAGGTATTATCTTCGGGATGGTGAAATTCGGAGGAGTTTTCTCAATGCCGCCTTCGATGGCGCCGACTTTCTTAAAGATGGATTTATTGGGGGCGGTGAAACTCGGCCTCGTTTCCGTGATTTTCATATTTCTGTTTATGGATTTGTTCGATACGGTCGGAACACTTGCAGGCGTGGCGGAGGTAGGAGGGTTTATGAAGCACGGCAAGCTTCCGAGGGCGGGCCGTGCGCTGATGTCGGATGCTATAGGTACCTGCGTGGGGGCCGCATGCGGCACCCCGACGGTTACAAGTTATATTGAGAGCGCCTCGGGTGTTGCCGTTGGGGGCCGTTCAGGTTTGGTTAATATTGTTACCGGTTTACTTTTTATAGCGGCGCTTTTCTTCTCACCTCTGGTTAATATGATCGGCGGGGGATGCAAGACGGCGGGCGGAGAATTGCTTCATCCCGTGACGGCGCCGGCCCTGATTATTGTGGGCAGCATGATGCTCGGCACGATGATAAAAGTTAAGTGGGACGATTACAGCGAATCGATTCCGGCATTTTTGGTTCTTGTTACCATACCCTTTACCTTTAGTATCGCCACCGGCCTGGCGTTCGGTTTTATAACTTACGCCGTGCTGAAACTTTTTACCGGCCGCGGCAAGGAAGTGTCCTGGCTTGTGTACATCTTGGCTGCGCTTTTTATGCTTAGATTTTTGTACCTGAAATCCCTTTAATTTCGAGGACTAATGACTACCGAATTATATTTCCCGCGCAGGCTATTCGCGTTTCTTCTCGTCGCGCTCTTTGTTTTAGGCTGTTCCGATCCGTCCGGCGCTTTACGCTCTGCCGCCCCGGCGGTAGTCCCCGGGACTACGCGCGAGATGAAGACCTCCGGTTTCTGGATAAGCCGGCATCCTTCTCCCGATAAGGTAATCTTGAGTGCGGAAGAAATCAAATCCCTAAACTCCCGTATCGAAAATGAACTTAAGCTCACGCGCGATGTCGCCAAAATCGACCCTTTGTATTCGGGGAAGGAATTGACTTTGGAGTTTCGGGAGTCTTTAGATTCTATCCGGGAGCAGAAATTATACGGAAACTCAGACAGGCTGGTGGGCGATGATTTCTACCGCCGGATCGAGCAAGGGCTTAACCTTAGGTCGGTTCCCGCTAACGTTGAAGTGCGATACGGTTTCGTCGTCCATTTTGCCGACCAGCGTGTTTTGCCCACTGATTCAGCCCTTTACGCGAAACCCAATGATACCGATTTTGATGAACTGCAAAATAGCGGCCTTGACGTGGGGACACCCCTCGCGATTTTGCACGAGGGCGCGGATGGAGAATGGCTATATGTGATAAGTCCGCTCAGCTCCGGTTGGGTGAGAAAAGATAAAGTCGCTTTTTGCCGATTGGATGAGCTAAAAAATTATCTGGCCAAAACGGATTATGCCGTTGCGGTCAGTTCCAAGGCGGATATTTTCCTCGACCCTTCGCTTACTCAATATTACGATTACATCCGGATGGGGGCGAGGTTCCCCGTTAGTAAAAGAGGTGGGGCAAGCGTAGCGGAAATCATCATTCCCATCCGTACGGCAGACGGTAAGTTATCCGAGCGGGTAGCCTATATCAAAAAAGAGGACGTGAACTTTGGGTACCTCGCCTATACTCCGCGCGTGATTATTGAGCAGGCGTTTAAACTTTTAAACTCACCGTACGGTTGGGGAGACATTAACGGCGAGCAGGATTGTTCGCGCTTCATTCAGGAAGTGTTTGCGACTGTCGGCATCGAGCTTCCGAGGAATTCTTCGGCTCAGGCAGAGGTGGGTGTACTGCTCGGAAAATTTAAGAAGGGAGCGCCGAAAGCCGAGAAGCTTAGAATTATTTCCGGGAAGGCGGTAGGCGGCGTTACAGTTTTACATTTAACCGGCCCCAACCATATCATGCTTTTCCTCGGGATGTTCGATGGCCGTCCTTATGCGATACACGCGGTTTGGGGTTACCGCGAGAGGGGTTTCTTTAAGGATCGCGTACGGGTTTTGAAAAGAGTTGCCGTGACGGGTCTTTCGCTGGGCGAAGGCTCAAGGAAGGGAGCCCTTATCGAAAGAGTCACAACCGTAAGGAGCATAAGCGAATGATTGAAAACCTACGGCATGCCTGTGTTGTGGTCAAGAATTTGGAGAGGTCGCTCAAGTTCTATCGCGATATTATGGGACTTAAAATGTCCAAGATTTTAACGGTGGAGGGCAGGGACCTCGAGACAATATTTAACATAAAGGGAATAAAGTTGACCTATGTCAAGATGCGCTTTCCGAAACAGCCCAAGAATAGTCTGCCGGCTTTCGAGCTGCATTATTGGCATAAGCCGAGGATATCGCCGGAAGGAGGATATAACCATATTTCTTTTACGGTGAAGGATATGGATCGTGAATATGGACGGCTTAAGAAATCGGGCGTCAAGTTTTTATCAAAGCCTGTTAAGGTGTGTTACAGCGACGCTAAAATCTGCTTTTGTCTTGACCCTGACGGTCATTTGATTGAACTAATCGAGGATTTGGCGAATTAGCCCACCTGCTTCTAAAGTTACTCCGTTCTTGCCTAAAACTATCAAAAAGGGTATTATGTGGAGCATTGTGCCTGCCACAGACGGATATAGATTGGGTTTAGTTGCAGGTTTTCATATTTGCCGGGATTATTAATCTGCCGTTTCGGGGAATTGCACGTAGTCGTAAACGTAGAAAGGAGGATGCGAAGATGGAACAAGACGCTTCCTTAACAGTTGGCGGTTGGTTCTCTCGCGGCTGGAGTACTTTTAAGAAAAGCCCTAAACAGCTTATCGGCGGGTCGTTGATTTTGACTGCCTTAGGCCTTGTGTTGGTATTTATAGGGCTTGTGCCCGGCGGTGTTTTTGTTATGGCTGCCGTTCAAATTGTGGTACTGCCGGTTCTAACCGTTGGCTGGTGTTTCTTTTGCCTAAGAATAGCTAGAGGTGAGAGCGTAAAAGTTTTGGATGTATTCAATGCATTTTCATGTTTTGGCAGGGCGTGGACAACATCTATTCTCCTTTTTCTTATCGTGTTAGGCGGGATCGTTCTCCTTATAGTTCCCGGTATAATTTGGGCGTTAAAGTATGGCCTCTGTTTTTTTGCCGTTATGGACAAGAATTTGCGGGCGCGGGAGGCCATTCGCTTCAGCGGCGAAATAACAAAAGGGCACAAAGGCAAACTCTTTATGCTGGGGCTTATAGCTTATCTGTTCGGACTTTTGGCTTATCCTTTTTACATTGGAATACAAGGTTTGGGCGAAGATCTGGGTCCCACTTTTGTTGTGGCCGGAATCGTGCCTTATTTGGTGAGCGTTTTAGTGGTTACTCCTTGGATCGGCGCCACGGCCGCATCGGCTTATGATAGCCTTGCTAATCTTAGCAAGAACACCAGTGCCGCAGGCACTAATTGAAAGAAGAGATGAGAATGGCCACCATACAGTTGGCGGAGCAGATTTGTGAAAATATGAAGCAGAAAAGCACCGCCGAACTGCTTGAAATATGGAAGGAAAACAACACGGAAGAATGGTCTCGAGAGGCGTTCGAGGTCGTGAGGCAAATCTTATTTGAGCGGGGAGAGACGCTTCCCTCCCAAGGTTTAACCGGCGAGACTGCGGTTTCATTTGAGGTAAAGCGTGTCGCATTTGCGTCGCGTCAGAAGTGGGTGATTTATTTAAGTCCGAATTCCATAAAGTTTTCCGATCAAGAAGGCGGAGAAGCCGTAGAGATACCGCGCTGTGATGCAGATGCCAGTCTAAAGTTCTCTACTAGTTTTATTCCACGATACAGCCTAATCGTCGGGCACGGTGGCAAAACTTATTATTTTGATGTTGAGCGCGGTGATTTGTCGAGGCTGCGCGCCTGGCTTCAGAGGGCAAAAGCAGAGAAAGAAGTTAAAAAGACGGAGATAGAAGTTTGTTTTCCGGACGGCGGAATAAAGGTATACGAGATTGGTGAGCTGAGGGATGATATCGTAAAAGGAAACGTGAAGAAGGACTACAAATGCAGGCCCAATGTGTTGGTGCAGCCCAAGGGAAAGGAAAAAGAGCCTAAGAAACCGGACTGGACTACAATAGAGAAGCTCTCAAACTCCAATTTCGAGTTGCAGGTACTCTACAAGCCGTTGTGGGCATACGCTATGAAGTTTTGCTGGTATGGTGTAACTGTCGGTGCGGCACTGAAGGCTTTAGATACCACATTTCTTTTCGCTGGGATTGATTCGACGCTGTGTTTAACTTGGCTGATAGTTGTTGGTTCGCTTTTGGTAGGCAGGTGGTTTCCTTGGGCGTGGATTGTAGCTCTTATAATTTCCTGGAAAAGTGGTGTCAGAATAAACTTATTTCTCAGCGTGTTTGTCGTTGGTTTCATAGGCGCAATATTTGGAGGGCCGGTTGGAATGGCCATCGGCACTATAGTAGGTCATTTCAAGCAGAAAGGCCTGCCCAAAGCTCAGGATGCTGTCAGTGAAGGAAATCGGCCGTATATTCTCGGTCTTTTAATTCCGCTCGTGTGGTTTGTTGGTGCAATGTCATTTTATTTGTTTTGGTTGAATCCGAAGATATTCGAATGGGTATCCAAGAATCCGTAAGGCATGCCCATCTATAACCGGGAAGGAAGAAAAAATGAGGTTTGACAAGAAAGGGTTTTTCTTTGTTTTGACCATTGTTTTCGTAGCCATGTTTGTGTGTAGCTGCAGCGTGATGCCGCACAAGTATGAGTCCGGTAAGCAGATAAAAGATAGCGCCGCGAGGAAGGTACAGCCGGGTGTCACGACAAAAGCGGAGATTATCGAATGGTTTGGGGTTCCCACAGCCATTGCTAAGAAAGGCGAGAAAGTGAGCTTGCCGATGGAGATGGCTCATTACGGCGCAGGTTGCGAAGGCCCGCGGCAGGATACCTCGTCCGAAACGTTTTTTAGCATGTTTTCTTCAAAGCATAAAATTACGGACAGTCACAGAATTTACTACTATGCCTATACAAAAAGTGAAGGTTCCATGCTCGGAATACTGTTTTTCAATACCATGAGCAGCAAAACGCAGACGGATAAACTGCTGGTTCTGATTAATGAAGACACCGGCATTGTTGAGGATTATCTGTTGGACCGGGGCAAATGACGGAAAAGCGATTTAGCGTTTTATCGGTATGTTTGTGTGCGATTTTGCCTTTTTCGTTATAATCTTTAATTTTGGTTTCTTGCGAAAGACGATGTACGAACGACGGCGGTTTTTTAAAGGTTTTGATTTTTTGGTTTTTGCGATATACGATTTACGATATACAAACGACGGCTTTTATGCGCCCGTCCTCCTTCGCCGGCGTGCAGTAAGCCTTTGTAGCTGGCTACGGAGGATTGACCGTTTTTATGTTTTGCTTTTTGCTTCACTAAGAACTATATACTAACGACTATATACTGCTTTTATGCGCCCGTAGCTCAGCTGGATAGAGCAACTGCCTTCTAAGCAGTAGGTCGCCTGTTCGAGTCAGGCCGGGCGCGTTCTTCTTCGCTCAAACGTTTTTCCTCCTTCGCTGAAGCCTGCCTGCCGGTAGGCAGGCTTCGGAGGGCAGGCACGTTTGAGCTATGAAGCAACTGATATTCCAAGCGATAGTCGCGTAGCAACTAGTGTTTTTTTTAGAAATTGATTGCCTAATTCTTGGGCAGGAGCAATTTATCAGGAGGATGTAATGAGCAAGGCCATCGAAGATGTTTTGAAGATTGTTAGGGAAAATAAAATTAAAACTGTTCAGCTGTGGTTTGTCGATATTCTGGGGATACTCAAGTGTATTTCCATAACGGACAAAGAGCTGAGGGTAAGCCTTGAGCACGGAAAAGGGTTCGACGGCTCTTCCATAACCGGTTTTGCCGAGGCGGAGGAGAGCGATATTCTCGCGAGGCCGGATCCTTCCACTTTCCAGATTCTCCCGTGGCACGCGGAGAACGGCCCCATTGCGAGGATGTTTTGCGATATCTTAAACCCCGACGGCACTCCGTACCCCGGAGATCCGCGTTACGCCCTGAAGCGCATGCTTAAGCGGGCGAAGGACAAGGGGTTTACCTATAACATAGGCCCCGAGATCGAGTATTTTTATTTTAAGAGGGACCAGGCGGCGGAGATTCTTGATGAGGGCACATATTTTGAGCTTATCCCCAATGACTTAGCCAATAATCTGCGAAATAAAACGGTTAGGACTCTTGAAGAAATGGGGATTCCGATCGAGGCGTCGCATCATGAGGTGGCGCCAAGCCAGCATGAGATTGACCCGCGATACAACGAAGCCCTCGTAATGGCGGATAACATCATTACCATCCGCTATTGCATAAAGGAGATCGCCCAGAAAAGTGGTGTCTACGCGACTTTTATGCCAAAACCGCTCTTCGGTAAGAACGGCAGCGGCATGCATACCCATCAATCCCTTTTTAAAGGTGAGAAGAACGCGTTTTTTGACGCGAAGGATAAGCTTCATCTTTCTAAGACCGCGAAGTATTTCATCGCGGGCCAGCTGGCGCACGTGCGCGAATTCTGCTCTATTATCGCGCAGTGGATTAACTCCTATAAGCGGCTTGTTCCGGGATACGAGGCCCCTGTTTATGTGTCGTGGGGGCAGAAGAACAGGACAGCGCTTATACGGATTCCGATCTACCGCCCGGGAAATGAAGAGGCCTCCCGCGCGGAGCTCCGCTCGCCGGATCCCGCTTGCAATCCGTATCTTGCGTTTGCCGTTATGCTGGCGTCGGGCCTTGAGGGAATTGACAAGCAGTATGACCTTCCTTCGTCAACCGAGCCCAATATCTACAAAATGGAAATGGAAGAGAGGAAGTCGAGAAACCTGAAGGCGTTGCCGGTGGATCTCTTTGAGGCGATAGAGCTCACCGAGAAAAGCAAATTAGTCAGAGAGGCCTTAGGGGATCACATCTTCTCGAGATTTATCGTCAACAAAACCAAGGAGTGGGAAGATTTCAGAATTCAGGTTACTTCCTACGAGTTGAAAAAGTATCTGCCTATCCTGTGATCCGAACGGGCTTGACAAGATTATAAAGTCGTATTAGATTACCCCAAAAAACAGCACAAAGGCGTGCTTTCTTAAAGACGTAGATGTCGGGTAAGAAGGCCGCCTTTTTTGTTTTTAGGCGCTTTTCGCTGAAGATTTAACTTATGGCTAAAGAAGGAGATAGTTGAAATGGTGAAGAAAAATAGCGTCGAAGAGTTTATGGAGAAAGTTATCAAAAAGAATCCCGGCGAGACGGAGTTCCATCAGGCGGTACGGGAAGTAGTCGAATCGGTGATGCCTTTTATCGAAGGGAACCCCAAGTACGCGAAGGCGAAAATTCTGGAGAGGGTTATAGAGCCTGAAAGGGTGATTATGTTCCGCGTTCCCTGGCAGGATGACAATGGCGAGATCCATGTAAACCGCGGCTACCGTATCCAG
>JAQTRP010000117.1 GCA_028711765.1 Candidatus Omnitrophota bacterium
GTATAAAGCGGTAATTTCATCGGCAAGCTTCTGGAGCTCGGCTAAGGTAGTCTCGGGCTTCTCGTAGGGGGTAATTAACTTTCTGAGCTCGTCGTTGGGGATGAGGGTATTTCCGTCGGTTTCAATTCGAGAGATTCTGATTTTTTTTTTGAGAATCTCTTCTGGGATCTTCTCTCTTTCGGCCTCTACAATCTGGGGCTCCTCCTTCCCGCGTTTCGGAGGAGGCTTTCTCGTTACCTGCTCATCGAGTTTTTTCTCCTGCATCTCGGGCCTTGCGCCGGGAGGAAGCGGCTGCGCACAAATAACCGGAGCTATAAAGAGAAGAAAGACCGCGATTGCGGATAACGATACGAAAAAGGCGGTTACTTTATACTTTCTCGGCATATTTTTATATTGGTAATTAACGTCTAAACTAAAGCGGCCAAACTAATTATCGACAAATAGCGGTTAAAATCAACGACTAAAAAACAAACTGGCCCATCCTGATAAGGAAGTACTCGCCGACTAAGATCAGGAAGAAACCCATTCCCTTTTTTACTCTTTCAAGCCACACGCCTGATTTCGGAAGCGATGTGATAAGGCCGGTAAAGGTGCCGACGATTAAAAGCAGCGTACCCATTCCCAAGGCAAAAACAAAGAGGAGGAAAAAACCGTAAACCGGACGACCTGAGGTAGCCGCGAAAGTAAGCAAAACACCGAGCATCGGCGCCGTGCAAGGCGCAACGACAAGACCGGAAGCAAAACCAAAAAGCAATACGGTAAGAAACCCTCCCTTTCCCGTAAGACGCGCCGCTAAGAAAGATGCCTGAGGCATAGAAATCTCAAATACTCCGAGCATGGAAAGACCGAAGAAAATACAGGCATTTGCAATCACAAAATAGAAAATCGGGTTCGTGCTTATCTTGCCGAACATTGTACCGGTCGCGGCCGCGAAAAAACCGAGTACTGAATAAGTAAGCGCCATCCCCGTGACATAAATCAAGGAAAGCACGAAACCACGAAGCTTTGAGCCTGCACCCTTAGCGCCGATAATGCCGATCGTGACAGGCACCATCGGATAAACACAAGGGGTGAAACTTGTCAAGACACCACCCACAAAAGCCGCCAAAAGCGCGAGTGCTGGCGCATTCTGGAGGTAGTGCTCGAGATTGTTGATAAATTGGGTCATTTTTCCCTCTAGCGGTTAACTATACGCTATACGCTATTTTTTATCACCAAAAACATCCGCCGTATAAACGTATAACTCCGCGTCCTTCCATCCGTCCCATCCGAGGCCGGCCTTGTCACGGGCGAGGTGCCCTAGAAATTCCTCTTTAGTCCAACCGGTTTCATCCGCGACCTGAGGAAGGAACGTGCCACCGCGGAATCCTTTCTTTATGTAAACACCGTGCCTACCGAGTGAGATTTCATCTGCGCTGCCAACACGCTTCATAGGAGAAAGAACGCTGATTTCTATATCAATATCGTTTAACTCACGCGCTATAACCTGAGGGAATCTTGGATCTTCCAGAGCGGCCGCAAGCGCCATATCCTGAGCAGTCTCATAAAGTGGCTTATCCGAAACAAACTGGCCTATACAACCTCTCAGGGCACCGTGCTCGCGCAAAGTCACAAACGCGCCGAGCTTCTGTTTAAGTTCGGTTTCGTCTATATTAAACTCCGGCCGTTCACCACCGGATAAAACCTCTTTCAGGGTAGCGCGGGCTATCTCGAGCAGTCTTTTCTTCCCCCCGCGGGATATGACCTCGTCGCTTCCTTCCCGGGGTCCCATTATTTGCCCGCCTCTTTTTTGTAAATTGTAATCGCCGCGTAACCAACAACCCGGCTTTTATCACCGACCGTATCTCCCGAGTTTGCACATTTAAGGACGGCGGCCGTATCCCAACATTCAAGTTTTGCGAGAATCAAAGCGGATACAACACCGGCGTAACCACAGGCCTCGCCCTTGGCGTTATTGATAAACGTATATAAGGCCTTAGGATCAAGCTTTGTAATTTCCTCCACCGTTTTGGTATCCATCGCGACTGCCGTATCGTAGTCGTGGTAATGCGAAAGATCCGTACTCACCACAATGAGTACATTCCTGCCGGCGGTTGCCTTCTGGATTGCCCCCGCCAGTTGCTCACAGGTTAAATAGTCGTCCGTGCCCATCAAAATCGGAACGATCTTAAAATCCTTGAGCACCACCTGAAGAAACGGAAGCTCGACCTCAAGTGAATGCTCCGTGCGGTGGGCCGGCTCGTAGAAGAAAAATCGATCATTACCCTTGATGATCTCATTCGCCATCACTTGATCAACCGCCACTTCGCCGAGCGGCGTCATAAAACTCCCCCGATTATATACCGAGACCCCCGGATAAGTACTGGAGTGGGACGAACCGATGAGGATAACCGTGTCAAATTTTAATCCTTCGATCAACTTAAACCCGTAAGCCGCGACAGGGCCCGAATAAATATAGCCCGCGTGCGGAACAATCAAAACGCGGGGATTTTTTATCTCAGGCAGAATTGTAACCTGCCTAAGGTAACCCCTAACCGTCGCGGTAAGGACATCGGGCATATCGGGATAAAACGCCCCTGCAACCGCCGGCTGCCGCACCGACGGCTTTTCTTCTTCGCTCATCGCGATAGATACAAACGTATAAAATGCCATCATAAAGATAGCAAACAAAAGGACCGTTTTTCTCGCCATATCCCCTCCGTTAATCACACCTTATCCCGCTTGCGAGCTGTGGACTTATAACTTTTTAACCCGCCAACTTCTTCCAGTGGCTCGCCTCTCTGAGATCGGGCAGGCTGTCGCCTCCCCCGAAGAGCTTCTCGCTCTTTGTGCCGAATACCGCGAGCGCGGCCCCGGCCAAAAAAAACAAGCCCTTCACGATAAAACTGCGCCGAGCTTCCGATTTTACCCCACGAGATTTCATCTTATTTCTCCTTTACCTGGCGATAGTACTTTGCCGGCGTTAACGAGAGATTCTTAGACTTAAGCATCTCATCGAGCTCACGTTCTTTCCCGATGTGATCCTCCTCTTTCCTTTCATCAGATGTCTCAGCGGCAATTTTAACTTCCTTCGCGCCCGCGAGAGGCGGCCCGCCTAAGCGCGCGAGCGTCTCCTTCAAAGTCCGCGCGATGGCACCTGAGGTAATTGTCGCCTGACTGACCGCTTCGATATCCTTCCCAATCTCAAGATCATCGCTCACGCGCTTGCCGATGAATTGCTTGAGGAACCAGCCGTCCTCAATCTCATGAAGAGACGGCGAGTCTTCCCCATGCTCAATTATCGCAAGATCGACAACCTTTCCGTCGAGATCGACACCGACTACCATTTTAATCGGGCCCCGGTAACCTTTCTCATCCGGCGCCCAATCGTGGGTCTCGAGCACATAGCCAAGGAGAACGTTTTCGCCGCTATCTTTGTCGATGTAAAATGCCTTGTAAACTGGCGGTGAACCTTCGCGGAATTCTTCCTTGTACGAAAATTGGTCGGCCGATGGAAAGGCCTTCTTCAAATCCTCAAACGATAGCGGGCGAGAACACTCCTTTTCCGCGAAGACGGGCAAAGAGACTGCTAGAGTGACGAACACGGCAAAGATTACGCAATCTAGAATCGCTTTTCTCGCCATAATCAATTTTACGCCATGCCTTTTGTATTTTTATCTTTCACGCTGTACGCCGTACGCAAGACCTGCCTGCCCCGTAAAGATGCCTGCCTACCGGCAAGGCAGGCTTCGCATCTACGGGGCAGGCGCACGACGCTATTCAGCTCACCACAATTCCCGCATAACCCACAACCTGTGCGGTATCGCCGGATGCCTCGGCGCTGGTACGATAATCGATAAGCTCTGCCTTCTCGGCGCCGAGCCGTTTTGCCGCTATGATCGTCATATACGCCGGAACGAATCCACACATGGAAATCTTGTGGGCCTTAACCGCTTCGCGAAGGGCGTTTTCGTCAAGGGCGAGCATTGCATCGATGGCGTATCTGTCTTTTTCCCGCGCGGAAGCCTCCGACTCATAATGCGTCATATCGCTCGAGGCTACAATCAAAATTTCTCTCCCGCGCTTCGCCAAGTTGTCCCCTATCGCCTCCGCGACGCTACGGATATCATCAAAATTGTTTGAACTTACCGTAAGAGGCACAATCTTAACGCCCGCCTGCTTATACTGGAGAAAAGGAACCTCAACCTCTAGAGAATGCTCGTACTGATGGGCATCAAAATCATCGCTGATGAGCGGAGAGGCCTTGAGCAAAGCGGACGCAGCCTCTTCGTCGACGGCTGCGGAACCGAGCGGCGTCTTCCACATGCCGCTTGCCATCAGCGAGAAATCCGCACCGAGACCCGTGTGATTTGGACCGATTAAAAGAACGGTTTCGGTAACCTTAACGCGTGAGATTGTGAGCGCCGCCGTTATACCGGAATAAATATATCCGGCGTGAGGCATAAGGACGGCCTTTGCCTCTCTCTCGGGCGTCTTCTTATCGATATGTGTATCGAGAAACGCGAGCAGCGCACGCTTGCTTGCGGGATAAAACGTGCCTGCGACCCTCGGCTCACGCACTGTCATGAGTAGATAGCTCTTTCCAATTTTTCGGCCCCGCTCACTATATCCTCACCCTTCGCCGGCGGATGGGCCTCTATAACCTCGACTATATCCTTCTTCGTGAGCAACCACGGCTTGAAATATGGAAAATCCACATCCCCGCTTAAGGGAACCTGGTGATCCTTCATTTTCAAGACGTCGTGATAATGCATTCCGATAAGATAACGCTGCAATTCATGGAATATGTAATTCGGCGGGAAAAACCCCAGATGTTCAAGGATGAAGGCATGACCCACATCGTGC
>JAQTRP010000118.1 GCA_028711765.1 Candidatus Omnitrophota bacterium
GTATCAAGTTCAAGTTTACTTTGTTCCATCTATTGACCCGAATGCTCCTATATTATTTTCAAGCAACATATAGCAAGAAATCAAAGATTAAAGCGCAAAACGCAAAATTGAAATTCAAAATTCAAAATTAAGCCCTATGATTTTGGCGGTGCAATATTTTCAACTTTTGCGCTTTAATTTTGCACTTTGATTTCTAAACTTTGCTTTTTCTCGCTACTTGCTACTCTAAAAGCGGCTCCCTTCGAATCCTCTCCTGCCTTTGCTTTTTTATCAATCAGGTACCTGGTACCGCATTCACGGGACCGGTACCAGGTACCTGATTGATAAAAATGGGCGTGAGAGGATTCGAACCTCTGATCTTCACCATGTCAAGGTGACGCCTTAACCAGCTAGGCCACACGCCCATCTGTCATGTTTCTAACTCTATTGAAATCAAGGAATTATACACTCTTTTAATTTACTGTCCAATATTTTTTGAGCTTTTCTTTGGCCAGCTCAAGCGCCTTCGAGCGATGAGAAACGCTGTTCTTTAAATCCTGAGAAACCTCCGCGAAAGTCTTGCCGAACTGGGAGTAAATGAAGACGGGGTCATATCCAAAACCGTTTGTGCCGCGCGCGGAGTCTGCGATAAAACCACGGCACTCCCCCTCAACAACATCGATCAGGCTGCCGGGCTTCGCTATAGCCACGGCGCACACAAAACGCGCGGTACGCTTCTCGTGGGAAATATCCTTCATAAGGTCCAGCAGTTTCCGGCAATTCTTCGCGTCATCCTTCTCCTCGCCCGCAAAACGGGCCGAGCGCACCCCCGGCGCGCCTTTAAGCGCATCGACACAGAGCCCGGAATCATCCGCGATGGTCAGGAGGCCGCTTTGCTCGGCGTAAGAAACCGCTTTTTTAATCGCGTTCTCGCGGAATGTGTTGCCGTTCTCCTCCGGCTCGGGAATCTCGCGGGGCAAATCCTTGGGAGAAATAACTTCGACGCCAAGGTCCTGGAGCAGGATTTGAAGTTCTCTTAACTTCTTGCGGTTTTGTGACGCGATCAGTATTTTCATATCAAACCGTGACTCGTGACCCGTGACTTGTGTCCCGTCAACGCTTTTAACGTTTTGCCTGCGTGGCACGGGTCACGAGCGACGGGTCACTAATTGGATACTATTTCAGCTCCTTTAACTTTCTGCCGCTGCGCAAATATTTCTCGATGTCCTCAAGCGTGTGTCCTTTAGTTTCAGGAACGAAGAAATAAGTGAAGAATAAACCGCCTATCGCCATCACCCCGTAGAACCAGAAAGCGCCCGAAGCTCCGAGTCTCTGGGTAAGCGTAAGAAAGGTGGCGGCTACTATCATATTGAAACCCCAGTTGGCGACGGTCGCGAGACTCATCGCCCTGCCGCGGATCTTTAAAGGATAAATTTCGGCTATCATAAGCCAGAATATCGGCCCGAGGCTCACGGCGAAGGAAGCTATGTAAACAACCAGGCTTCCTACAGCGATCCATTTAAGCCCCGCGGCCATACTCGGCAGTTTAAACGCGAGGCCAAGGACACCGAGGCTAAGTATCATACCCGACATGCCCCAATATAAAAGCGGCTTACGGCCTACTTTATCTACGAGCCATATCGCCACTACCGTCATAAAAACATTCACGAGGCCTAAGCACAAAGTGGCAAGAATAGAAACCTTCGCGGAACTAAACCCCGCAAGATCACGGAATATAGTAGGGGCATAATAAATGACGGTATTGATACCCGTTACCTGCTGGATAAGAGCGAGGCCTATACCAACGATGAGTGCCGGTCTGACCCATGGCCGCAGTATCTCATTCCAGCCGGCCGTCTTCTGGGTGAGGGTATCGCTAATCGCTTTCATCTCGCCGCTGACGTCTTCCGTCCGGCGGATCCGGGACAACACAGCGCGGGCCTTCTCCGTAAAATTACGGCTCATAAGCCAGCGCGGGCTCTCCGGCAAAGATATCATACCGATAATGAGCACCGCCGCGGGCACCGCGCCGAGGCCGAACATCCACCGCCATTGCTCGTCGCCGGCGAGCGCGTAGTCGACTAAATACGAAACGACAATTCCGCAGGTGATCATAAGCTGGTTTAAAGAAACAAGTGCGCCTCGTGTTTTCGGCGGCGCGATTTCCGAAATATAAAGAGGCGCCACATAAGAAGCGACTCCGATCGCGATTCCTATCACAAGCCTGCAGATGATTAATATCCACACATTTGGCGCGACCGCGCAACCAGTGGCACCCAACGTAAAGAGCAAAGCGGTTATAATAATGCTTTTACGGCGTCCGAGCCGGTCTGAAACAGTACCGCTCGAGGCGGCCCCGATCACCGCTCCTAACAAAACGGCGCTTACAACCAATTCCTCAGCAAAAGGAGAGAGGTGGAACTGGTCTTTGATAAAAAGTATCGCGCCCGAAATCACACCCGTATCATAACCAAAAAGAAGCCCTGCCAAAGCGGCAATGCCCGCGACAAGGTAAACAAAGTAGCTCTCTTCCCCCGCTCCTTTAGTTCTCGCCTTCGGCATAACTGCCCCCTTTTCTTAAATGAGCAGACGGTTTACGGAACGTAAGTGACGTAAACCGTAGGCCGTAAGGCCGTCTGCGAATTTAATCCGCCGTAGCCAGCTACATTGCATCGCTTGCATTAGGCGAAGGCGGATAACAATCAAATACTTTCGCCTTTGGGTACCTGGTACCGGATTAACGGGACCGGTACCAGGTACCCAAAGGCAAGAATCATTTCCCGCCGCACCTAAGAAACCGCAGATTCTTTTTCTGGATATCTATAAGCTCGCCGATGCCATCTTCGGCAAGACGGATAAGCTTGTTCATCTCTTCTTTTGTAAAAGGTTTGGTCTCCGCCGTCCCCTGAATTTCAATAATTCTACCCGAACCCGACATAACGATATTCATATCGACCTCGGCATGCGAGTCTTCCTCATAACAAAGGTCAAGCATCGGCCTCCCGTCAACAATACCGACGCTCACCGCGGCGACAGAATCCTCTATCGGATTCTCCTCGATGACACCTTTTTCCATTAAGGCACGAACACCGTCGGCAAGGGCGATAAAACTGCCCGTGATGGACGCGGTACGGGTGCCACCGTCGCCCTGTATAACATCGGCGTCAATCCACAACGTACGTTCGCCGAGCAATTTTAAATCAACGACGGCGCGGAGCGAGCGCCCGATTAGGCGCTGGATTTCCTGAGTCCTGCCCCCCACTTTCCCGCGGCTCGCCTCGCGCTGTATGCGCTCCGAGCAGGATGCCGGAAGCATTCCGTACTCCGCGGTAAGCCAACCCTGTTTTTTGCCCCTGAGAAAAGGCGGGACTTTTTCTTCCATCGTAACAGAACACACTACCCTCGTATCGCCAAATTCGATCATGCAGCTGCCGAGGGCGTTCTTAAGATATCCCCGTTTAATTTTGATTTTGCGAAGCCCGTTCAGTCCTCTTCCGTCGATTCTGTGTCCAATCGCCGGTTTTTGATGTTCGGTTGCCAGTTTTGCAATCACCGTCTCACCCCTTCTGTTTTCTCTTATCCATATTGGTAGCCCTTCGCCTTTATGTACCTGGTGCCGGATTAATGGGATCGGTACCAGGTACATAAAGACGCTATTTTTATTTGTCTTTCTCTGCTTCTCTGTTTTTCCACTAACGACTATTCCCTATTCCCTAACGACTACTTTGCACCACCGTTCCATAAACGCCTCAAGCTTCGTGCGGTTACGGCCGTCAAGCTCGAGGGGATCGTTGCATTCCAAAGTCAGATAAGGAAGCTTGAGCTTCTCCCTGAAAATTATGTCCTCCGCCTCGCGCGGGCAAAACGACTGGACGTAGTGAATAATGCCGTCGAGGCCGCGGCGCTCTATCTCGGCGCGAATTACCCCGAGGCGATAGTCTAAACCGTAGGGATAAGTAAAATCAAGATATTGCTCGGCCCATCCCTTGCGGTACGAGGGAAACGTAAACTCGCGCGCCATCTCACTATATACCACCAAACCGCCCAAAGACTCAATATAATTATATATCTCGGGGACTATGGCCGGAACGCCGAGTATGCCGAGCCGTGCGGCCGGCCTGATCGAATACAGCGGGCGGGCCTCTATCGCTTTTAGGGCGGCGTCAAGCTCGTGCTCGAAGCGATCCGGATCGCCGTTAAAATCGCTTGAACTCACCTGCCAGATATAACTCTCGTAACCACGCACCCGCGATTCCTTAAAGCTCATTTCATCAAGGCGGTCGAGCTTGGCGCGGATTTTATCCAAACGGCGCTTCGCGCGCTCGACCTCATCTCTGGAAACCTTAAAATATTTCGTCAGGCTTTCTAATTCTTTTTCCATAAGCGAGCGCTCGCGGCCGAAAGGATAAGCGAACGGAATAATCTCCACCCCGTCATTCTTCAATAACTCCATAAGGAGTTGGCTCCCGCCGCAATCGCCGCGTGTAACCTGAATCACGGTCTTTATATTTTCCTCCTTCGCCACCTGATAAATCCCCTTGAGCCACGCGCAATGATTCCTCGGATAACCGCGGGATTCGCTCTCTTCTACCAGCCGGCGCGGACTCGGATGTGTAATGAAACGGTTATTCAGGTCGCAAGGCACCTTGGCAGCGGCGAATATCACCTCGATTGGAATACTTGATACAAATCCGATCTTATCCATGATTTACTTAAAATGTAAAATTCAAAGCGAAAAATGCAAAACTACAATTTAAAACTCAAAAATTACTTCAAAACAGTAAATTATGAGAATTTTGAATTTTTAGCTGTAACTTTGCGCTTTTCTCTTTGCGCTTTTAGCTTTTCCTATCTT
>JAQTRP010000031.1 GCA_028711765.1 Candidatus Omnitrophota bacterium
TTAGCCGGTAAGCGGGTTAGCGAGTAAGCGGGTGTTAAAATGGGGGGGGCGAATGGTTGAGAGATCACCGCATTCAAATTTACCGAACACCAAACCAACCAAATCCAGAAAACCCAACCGTCTCTGCGAATACGATTATTCCCACCCCGGATATTATTTCATCACAATCTGCGCGAAAGACCGCCACGAGTGGTTCGACAAGATAGAAAACTGCAAAGTGGTATTGAATGACGCCGGTAAAATGATTCATGATTTATGGAGCGCCATCCCGTTTCATTATCCTGGTATTCAAATTGACGAATTCGTCGTTATGCCCGACCATGTTCACGGAATAATTATAATAATAGACAACCCCGTTGTAGGGACAGGCCCCTGTGCCTGTCCGAATGCAATGCACGATGGACGGCCACGGAGGGCCGCCCCTACAAACAGGTTATCATTATCGGATGTGGTACACCGATTCAAATCATTAACCACAAGAAAATATATCGATGGTGTTACGAGGAACAATTGGGCGTCTTTTGATAAAACATTATGGCAACGCTCATTTTACGATCACGTTATCCGCGGCGAATCGAACCTCGCTCGCCTCAGGGAATACATCGTCAATAATCCCTTACAATGGGATCTGGACGAAAATAGTCCAATATAAACTGGCATACCCGCTAACATACTTCAGGACAATGGGCGGCCACAGGGAGCCGCCCCTACACCCTAATCCCTAACGACTATTCCCTAATCCCTATTAACGCTCGCGCCCCCTGTCTTTCTTTGTCCTTTAATTTCAATAACTTGCCAAAACTTCCATCATTGACATTATATTTACTGTCTAATATAATGCTTCACAAATCGTCTAAAAGGGGTTTGAGCTAATATTTTATCTGTTTTATATATAACGGGTTACGTATCTCGGTTAGGGTAAGGAAGCCCGTATCGGTAACGGTTAAGATAATGTCTCGCCTTTGTGTACCAGGTACCGAACCCATTAATCCGGTACCAGGTACACAAAGGCGAAAAACGAAAGACGTAACCGAAGGACAAACGTGCATCCGGAAAGCGAACTTTTAAAAGAGCGCGAGAAGAAGATAGGACATCTCGCAAAGGAAAAGGGAATAAACCTTTACGGCGGGCGGTTTATGCCCTGCGAGCCCGTGAAAAACGTCCGCGACAATTTCGAGGCCGGTAAACATGTGCGCGTTGCCGGCCGGCTTATGACAAAGCGCCTGCACGGCAAGAGCATATTTGCCGACCTTAAGGACGGGAGCGGCAGGATACAGGTTTACGCGAAGCAGGATATCGTGGGCGACGGGGAGTTTGACCTTTTTGAGAAGTTGGATATGGGCGATATCGTCGGTATCGAGGGCGAGCTTTTCCAGTCGCGTACCGGCGAGCAGACGATAAAGATAGAAAAGTTCCAGCTCCTTTCGAAGATCGTGCAGATACTTCCCGAAAAGTGGCACGGCCTCAAGGACATAGAGCTTTGTTACCGCAAGCGGTATCTCGACCTCATAATGAACGATGAGACGCGCGAGACGTTTCGGCTGCGCAGTAAAATTATACGGGCCATCCGGTCGTTTTTGAACGAGCGCGGGTTTATGGAGGTGGAGACGCCGATGATGCAGCCGATTCCGGGCGGGGCGAAGGCCGAGCCGTTTAAGACCCATCACCGCGCGCTCCATCGCGACCTTTATCTCAGGGTCGCGCCGGAACTTTATCTCAAGAGACTTTTGGTCGGCGGATTCGATAAGGTCTATGAGCTCAACCGCAACTTCAGGAACGAGGGCATTTCCGTGAGGCATAATCCCGAGTTCACGATGCTCGAGCTTTACCAGAGCTTCGCCGATCTGCGCGATATGATGGACATTACGGAAGAGATGGTTTGCTCGCTGGCACGGGAATGTTTCGGAAAAGAGGAGATTAAGCGGGGCGATGATACAATTTCTCTAGGCCGCCCGTGGAAGCGCTTGGGTTTTTACGAGGCGCTTAAGGAGAAGACCGACGTTGAATGGCGCAAGGCGGATGTCCGCAAGGAGGCCGAGCGGCTTGGAATCAAGCTGGAAGCCAATTATACGGAGCCCGATATACTCAACGAGGTATTTGACGAAAAGGTACAGACGGCGCTTAAAGAGCCGACTTTTATCACGGATTATCCGGTTTCGATGTCTCCGCTATGCAAGGCGAAGCCGAATGACAAGGAATTGGCCGACCGCTTTGAGCTTTTCATCGGGCATATGGAGCTTGCCAACGCCTTCACGGAGTTGAATGATCCGGCGGAGCAGAGGAAGCGCTTTACGGAGCAGAGACAGAAGCTCGGCGAGGCAAAGGAGATCGACGAGGATTTCCTTCACGCGCTTGAATATGCCATGCCGCCAGCCGGCGGGCTCGGTATCGGGATCGACCGTCTGGTGATGCTTCTTGTGAATAAGCACTCCATCCGTGATGTAATTTTGTTTCCGCAACTTAGAGCCGAACACGAAGAATAAAGTACCTTTATGTACCTGGTACCGGATTAATGGGACCGGTACCAGGTACATAAAGGTGAGTTTCACGTGCCCGAAGGCAATTTCTCAGTTAAGATCGGAGCATGCAAAGTGAGATACGAATACTTTATAGCCTTAAGGCATCTTGCCCGCCGCCGCCGCACGGGTTTTATCTCGCTTATTTCGTTGATATCCATCGCGGGTGTCGCAGTCGGGGTAATGGCGCTGATTGTGGTGCTCGCCGTGATGAGCGGTTTCGATACGGAGCTTAAATCGAAGATCGTCGGTGTCCATCCTCACGTCATCATCGAGCAATCGACGGGGATGACCGATCCGGCAAAAGTCATAAAGGATATAGAGGCCCTCGGGAACCGGCATATCCGCGCCATCGCCCCTTTTGTTACGGGACAGGCGCTGGTGAGGTCTGAAGCGGCCGTAGTCGGAGTCGTCGTTAAGGGTGTCGATCCCACGCGCGAGGATTTGAGCGGATTCAAACGCTACCTCCGTAAGGGGGCGATGGATTTTGAGTCGAAGCCGCGCGAGGACGATGATAAGGAGCCGGTCGGCGGGCTTGTGCTCGGTAATGAGCTTGCGCGCTTTCTTCAGGTCGGTATCGGAGATAGAGTTTTTCTGATTTCGCCGTCGCTTGAGTCCTCAGGTGGGCTCATACCGCGTAAGGTGGCGATGATTCCGTTTGAGGTGCGCGGGATTTACGGTCTTGGGATGAACGAGTTCGACACCACTATGGTGGTGGTGGGTCTTCCGGAGGCGCAGAGTCTCTTTAGGCTCGAGGGGAAAACAAGCGGTGTAAGCTTGAGGCTCGATGACGTCGATAACGCCGACGCCGTCAAGAAAGTTGTGGCAAATCGGTTAGGCTTCAGCTTTTGGGTGCGCACATGGTTTGATCTAAACCGCAATTTTTTCTCCGCGCTCAAGGTCGAGAAGACGATAATGACGATTCTGCTCTTTCTTATAATTTTAGTCGCTGCCTTTAACATTGTGTCGATGCTCATTATGGTTGTGATGGAGAAGGTGAAGGATATCGGGATACTGCGGGCGTTAGGGGCGACCCGCCGCAGCATAAGAAAGATATTTCTTTTTGAGGGGTTTGTCGTGGGGGGCCTCGGGATTATTATCGGTTCGGTCCTCGGCCTTGTGATCGCCGCGAATCTCAACCCGATCGCGGATTTTATCAAGCGTACCACGGGCGTCGAGGTGTTCCCGAGCGATATTTACTATTTCGATAAGATACCGGCCGAGATTAATCTCGGTGACGTAATCGTCATCGTCTTCTTCGCGCTTTTTCTTTCGATTCTTGCGGGATTATATCCGGCCCACAAGGCGTCAAGGCTCGAGCCTGTGGAAGCGTTGAGGTACGAGTAGGAAAAACTAAAAATGAAAAGCGAAAAATGCAAAGTTGAAGTTCAAAATTTAAAGACGACCTTAAAAAACTTTGAATTTTACGCTGTGGTTTTGCTCTTTTCGTTTTCCACTTTGCGTTAGAAGGCAAAAATGCTGTTAGAGGCCAAGGATATTTGGAAGTGTTACGATGCGCCGAAGGGGAAGCTGGAGGTTCTCCGGGGGCTTGATTTTTCTTTTGAGCGCGGGAAGATTATTTTTGTGCTCGGCCGCTCCGGCGCCGGCAAGTCTACGCTCCTTCACATATTGGGGAGCCTCGACAAGCCGTCCCGCGGCACGATAACGGTCGACGGCGTCGATGTCTCGCGGCTCGGCGAGAGGGAGCTCGCTTATTTCAGGAACAGAAAGATCGGATTTTTGTTTCAGTTTTATCATCTCCTGCCCGAGTTTACGCTTTTTGAGAACGTCTTTATGCCGGCCATGATGGCCGGACGCATAGAGCAAAGAGCGCGCGCGCATTTCCTGCTTAAAGTGATGGGCCTTGAGAAGCGCGCCGGTCATTATCCGAGCGAACTCTCGGGCGGCGAGCAGCAGCGCTCGGCCCTCGCGCGGGCTTTGGTCAATGAGCCGGAAATTGTTTTTTGCGACGAGCCCACCGGTAATCTCGATGAAGAGACCGCCGATGATGTGTTTAAGTTGATTCTCGATCTGAACAAGAAGACAGGCCAGACGTTTTGCATCGTTACGCACGAAGAAAGCCTGGTCGAGGGCCGGGATGAGGTCTACGTGTTGCACGAGGGCAAGTTGAGACGAAGGAAATAGCAAGCAGAGAGCAGGGAGAAAAGCTAAAAATTTAAAGCGTAAAGCGCAAAATCACAGTTTAAAATTCAAAAATACAACATGCAGTTTTGCATTCTAGGTCGTATGCTTTGGTTTTGAATTTTAAATTTTAATTTTGCACTTTTCACTTTAATATTTGATCTTATCGTTACTCGTTACTAGCGAACAAGAGGAGAAAAACATGGAGCTGCAAATCTATCTAAACGGGAAATTGGTTCCAAAATCGGAAGCGAAAATATCGGTTTTTGACCACGGCCTTCTCTACGGCGACGGTGTTTTCGAAGGCATCCGCTCCTATGATTGCCTTGTCTTCAGGCTGATGGAGCACATCGACCGCCTGTTCGAGTCCGCGCATACGATCACGCTCAAGGTCGGTATGACTAAGGAAGAGCTGCGGGATGCGGTAATTACGACCCTGAAGGCGAACCGCTTGCGGGACGCTTATATCCGCCTTGTCGTAACGCGCGGTCCAGGTGATCTGGGGCTCGACCCCAATAAGTGCAAGGCGCCGACTATTTTTATAATAGCCGATAAGATTACCCTCTATCCCGACGCCCTGTATAAAAAAGGTCTTGATATCGTAACTGTACCCACCGTGCGCAATCTGCCGGAGGCGCTGAATCCATCGATTAAGTCGCTGAATTACCTCAACAACATTCTCGCGAAGATCGAGGCCAACAATTCGGGTTTCAGCGAGGCCTTGATGCTGAACGCCTCGGGCTATGTCGCCGAGTGCACAGGCGAAAATGTTTTTGCCGTAAAGTGCGGCGAGCTCCTGACACCACCTGCTTATATCGGCGCCCTCGAAGGTATCACGCGCCACTCGATTATAGAGCTTGCCGAGAAGCTCAAAGTTCCTTTCTGCGAGAAACCGCTTACGCGACACGATCTCTATAACGCAGATGAAGCGTTCCTGACAGGTACGGCGGCGGAGGTGGTTCCCGTCGTTAAACTTGACGGCCGCGTGATCGGAACCGGCAAGCCGGGGCCTGTAACGCACAAGCTCACGCAGGCCTTTCACGCCCTTACAAAAACCTGCGGCGTGAAATACAAGCTATAAGCTGTTAGCCAGTTAGCGAGTTAGCCAGTGAGCTGGTGTAACGTTTAACCGGCTAACCCGTTCACTGGCTCACCGGCTAACACAATTTAGGACAAAATGATCTGCAATGTTTGCGGTAAAAAAGAGGCGACGATACACCTGACAGAGATTGTCAATAATCAGGCGATGGAGATGCATCTCTGCGAGGAGTGCGCCAAGGAAAAGGGTACAGAGCTGAAGGGCCCTTTCTCGTTTAAGGATTTGCTCACCGGCCTCGCGGATTTCAGCCAGGCCTTGAACCAGACCGGGGCGGAAGAGTTGAAGTGTCCGAGCTGCGGCCTTACCTATAAGGCCTTCGGTAAGGGCGGGCGGCTTGGCTGCAGCGGGTGCTACCGGGCGTTCGCTAAATTGCTTCTCCCTTTGATAAAACGTGTTCAGGGCTCCACTCAGCATGTCGGGAAGAGGCCAGAGAAGCTTTCGCCGGCCGTGAAATCTCAGGTTGAATCGAGAAAGCTGCAGGAAGAACTGCAGCGCGCGGTTCAGGCTGAGGATTTTGAGCGCGCCGCCCAGCTAAGAGATGAAATTAAAGCGCTTGCCGAGAAAGTTAAATCTCCGCGCAAGAAGGATCCGAAGAAAAAATGAAAACAGACGATTTTCTTAAGTCTTCATGCGGGTGGCTAAAAGGTACCGGCCAATATGGCGATATTGTCATATCAAGCCGTATACGCCTCGCGCGTAATCTGAAAGACTTTCATTTTGAGGCGCGCCTCAATCAGGCTAAAGCGAAGGAATTGATTAAGCGCCTTGAGGAGGCCGTCCATTCATGCAACTACCTGAAGAAAGCCCTCTTCGTCCGTTTCAGTGAATTGAGCGAGCTTGACAAACAGTTACTCCTCGAGCGCCATCTCATAAGCCGCGAACACAGCTTGGGAAAAGGGGAGCGCGCGGTTTGTATCAGCGAAAATGAAATTGTCAGCATTATGGTCGTGGAAGAGGACCACCTCAGGATGCAGGTTTTGCAAAGCGGGTTTTCGCTTTCCGAGGCGTGGCGGATTTTAAGCCAAATCGATTCCGAACTCGAACGTTTTCTTGAATACGCCTTTGATTCCCAGCTCGGATACCTGACGGCCTGCCCGACCAATGTCGGGACGGGGCTGCGCGCGTCCACGATGCTTCATCTGCCGGCCCTGATAATGACGAAGGAAATCAATAAAATTCTCCAGGCGTTAGCGAAGCTCAATCTCGCAAGCCGGGGATTTTACGGAGAGGGGACACAGGCGAGCGGAAACTTTTTCCAATTTTCAAATCAAATTACCTTAGGGCATAGCGAAGAAGATATCATCGACAATCTTGAGCGGGTGCTGAGACAGGTGATTGAGCACGAGAAAGAGGCGCGCCTGATGCTGTTTAAAAAGCGCCGCGGGATGCTCGAAGACCAGATATGGAGGGCCTTGGGTACCCTAAAGAGCGCGCGTATCATATCAAGCCAGGAGACAATCTCGCTTTTATCTTTAGTCAGACTTGGGCTCGATCTGGGGCTTGTAGCGGGGCTCGACGTGCAGAAGCTGAATGATTTGTTTCTTCTTATTCAGCCCGCCCATCTGCAAAAACTTTTCGGAAAAGAACTTTCTGCCGCGGAGCGCGATTCAAAGCGCGCCGAGCTGATCAGGTCGCATTTAAAGTCAATCGTGTTAGTATGATTTAATCTGTGTAATCTAATTTTCAATCTGTGTAATCATTATTCAGGAGGGTTCAAATGTTTGATCGTTTTACGGAGCGCGCAAGAAAAGTAATCATACTGGCTAAAGAGGAGGCCAAGCGTTTTAACCATGACTATATAGGCACAGAGCATATTCTCCTCGGCCTCATAAAAGAGGGGGAAAGTGTCGCCGCGGCGGTGCTGCAGAACCTGGGGCTTTCGCTCGATTCAATCAGGCTTGAGGTCGAAAAGCTTGTTCAGTTCGGGCCGAGCACGGTTGTTTCGGGCGACATCCCGTTCACGCCGAAGGCCAAGAAAGTAATCGAACTTGCGATGGACGAGGCGCGCAGGCTTGGGCACAACTATATCGGCACCGAGCATCTGTTGCTGGGCCTGATAAAAGAAGGCGAGGGAGTGGCGAGCCATGTCCTTATGAACCTTGGGCTCGATCTCAACAAGGTGCGGAGCGAGGTAATCAAGCTTTTGGGTTCCTCGACACCGCAGGCGCAGATGGGTACGGGCGGGAAGCCGAAGACGAAGACACCCGCGCTCGACGCCTTCGGCCGCGATCTTTCGCAGCTTGCGCGAGACGGCAAGCTCGATCCTGTTGTCGACAGGAATGACGAGATAGAGCGTGTTATCCAGATTTTGGCGCGCCGCACAAAGAATAATCCCGTTCTCCTGGGGGAGGCCGGCGTCGGCAAGACCGCGATTGTTGAAGGCCTCGCCCAGCGGATCGTGGCGGGCAATATCCCCGAGGTGCTTACGGATAAGCGCATCGTGGTTTTGGATCTCGCGATGATGGTTGCCGGCACAAAGTACCGTGGGCAGTTCGAGGAGCGCATAAAGGCGGTTATGGAGGAAATAAGGCGCGCCGAAAACGTTATTATTTTTATCGATGAGCTGCACACACTTGTCGGGGCGGGCGGCGCCGAGGGCGCTATCGATGCCTCTAACATTCTGAAGCCCGCGCTGTCTCGCGGCGAGATTCAATGCATCGGCGCCACGACTCTGGATGAGTACCGCAAATACATCGAAAAAGACGCGGCGCTCGCGCGGCGTTTCCAGACCATAAACGTCGATCCGCCGAACGTGGAAGAGACAATCGCGATCCTAAAAGGATTGCGGGATAAATACGAGGCGCATCACCGCGTTAAGATTTTGGATGAGGCGATTGACGCCGCGGCGAAGCTTTCCGACCGGTATATCAGCGGGCGCTTTCTGCCGGATAAGGCGATAGATTTAATTGACGAGGCAGGGTCGCGCGCGCGGCTCTCCGTGACGACACTCCCCAAGAATTTGAAAGTACTTGAGGCAAAGATTGAGGAGCTGAGGATTGAGAAGGAAGCGGCGATTAAGGGGCAGGATTTCGAGAAGGCGGCGCGGATGCGCGATGACGAGCGCAAGGCGAAAGAGGAACTCGCGAAACTTAAGAAAAGCTGGAAGGAATCAAAGACCGAGATTGAAGTTCAGGTTACGGCGGAGGACATCGCGACTATCGTCGCTAAGTGGACCGGCATTCCGCTCCACCGCCTCGAAGAAAAGGAGAGCGCGCGGCTTTTGAGGATGGAAGATGAAATCCATAAGCGCGTCGTGGGCCAGGATGAGGCGATAAAGGCAGTCGCGGACGCCGTGAGGCGTTCGAGGAGCGGCCTGCGCAATCCGAGGCGCCCCATCGGTTCGTTCATGTTTCTTGGGCCTACCGGAGTCGGCAAGACCTTGCTCGCGCGGGCGCTGGCCGAGTTTCTCTTTGGCGACGAGGACGCGCTTATACAGATTGATATGTCCGAATACGGTGAGAAGTTCAACGTCTCACGGCTGCTCGGCGCGCCCCCTGGATATGTGGGTTATGAAGAGGGCGGCCAGCTTACCGAAAAAGTCAGGCGCAGGCCTTATTCCGTGATTTTGCTCGATGAAGTCGAGAAGGCCCATCCCGATGTTTTTAATATCCTGCTTCAGGTGATGGAAGAAGGCCGTCTCACGGATTCTTTCGGACGCAAGGTCGATTTCCGGAATACCGTTCTGATTATGACTTCAAACGTGGGCGCGTCTCTTATCCGCACCAAGGGCGACCTCGGATTCAGGCCGGCGGATGAGACTCATACCTATGAGTCTCTCAAGACGAAACTGATGGACGAGACAAAGCGCGTCTTCAGGCCCGAGTTCTTGAACCGTATCGACGAGATAATAGTCTTCCACCAGTTGACAAAAGAGGACCTTGCGAAAGTCATAGAGATTGAGCTGAAAGACCTGCGCAAGCAGCTTGCCGAGAAGAAGTTGACTCTGGAATTCAGCCCCGAGACGACGCAATTTTTAATCGAGAGGGGTTTTGACCCTGTCTTCGGCGCCCGGCCGCTCAAGCGGACGCTCCAGCGTTATGTCGAAAACGTCCTTTCCGAGGACATATTGGGCGGCAAGTTCAAGGAAGGTGATAAGATTTTAGCGGAACTCAAAGGAGAGTTCGTAGTTTTCTCAAAAACATCGTGAGCAAGCGCCCTTTATGTACCAGGAACTGGTTTCATAAGTACCTGTGAGCGCACCTTTACGTACCTGGTACCGGATTAATGGGATCGGTACCAGGTACGTAAAGGCATGAGGAATTAAAAAGAACATGTTTTGGCTTAAGAGGATTTTCCTAATCCTGCTTGTCGCGGCTGTTCTCGTGGGCGGTCTCTACGTGATAGGCGAAGGGTTTGTCGCCTCGTCTAATATCCGCGAGACGGCGGAGAAGGGATTCGGCGATGTTCTCAATGCCCGCGTTACCATAGGTGCCGCGCACCTCGCCTTCCTGAATCAGGTAGTCTTAAGCGGCCTCAGGGTTGAGCATGAGGAGAAGGCGGGGGATTTTATTGTCGCGGATGTCGGCCGTATAGTTTTCCGCTACAGCATTTTTGATCTTTTCATGAAGAAATTTTCCGCGCCGCAGGATGTACGGCTCGATTCGCCTCATTTTGTGGTAAATTCGATTTTCTTTCCCGTCGGCATGTTCGGCGGTTTTCTTGAACACGTGAAGCGGGGGACGCTGCCGGGGAGTTTCTCGGTCAGGCGGGGCGGCCTGAAACTTGTCTCTTCCCGCTGGAATCTCTCGCTGGTGCTGGCGGACGTTAAAGGCGATATCCGCACGCGTGCTAAAGATCTGATCGATATTGTAGCCGAGGCAAGGCCGTCGGGAGATAAGAACGGCAAGATCCGTATTGTCGGCGAGGCGGCGCCGCTTCAGGATGCCTACGATATCAATTGCACGATCGATCACGCGAGCTGGGAGGGCACGCCGGTGAGGGACATGACGGGCCAGATTTGGTTTAAGGACGGGCGACTTATCATTCAGAGCCTGACGTTCCTTTTTAACAATATTCATGTTTCGGTTCAGGGCGTTGTTCATAATATCGGTACCGCACCCGAGCTCGACCTCACCTTTGAGGTTCAGGAGCGCGATATCCAGGCTTTGGTGAGCCTGAAGGGCCCCTATAAGGAGGCGGCGCTCAAGGGCTCGCTCAATTTCCTCGGTTTCGCCTATACGTTTGACGGTATTTTTAATCCGACGGCGGGAGGTTTCGCATTTAACAACATGCTCCTTAACGGTTCATATAACGCGCGCGGGGATGTGGATTTTCTTACCAACACCTTGCGCGCCCATGTCGAAAAAGACCTCCAGCGCATTGACGTAGAACTGAATATTCAGGATTTTGATATCGACCTCAATCTAAAGCTCGACCACATGAACTTTATGAATAACGACATTGTCACCTCGGCAAGGCTTCGCCTGAAGCCGCATGAGTCGTTCTGGGAATCTAACCGCCTCCAGTTCAAGACGACGCTGGATTCGGATTATCTTATCTTTAATTATGAAGTGCTGGACGATTTCAAGGGAAAGTTTCTCCTGTCCTTTAAAGAGGTCCAGAATATGGAGTTTCGCTGGGGTGATTCATACCGCCTTGTCGGCCGCGCGAACCTGCAAAAGCCCTTTCTTGTCGACCTGAAGCTTGTCTTCAATAATGCCGATATACAAAAAATAAAGAATATAGGCGATGCCGCCATACCATCGCAGCTTGCCTCAGGCAAGGCTGACGGGGAAATTAAGATACGCGGCGAACTTGCCGAGCCCGAGATCGATGTTTATTGTGTCGCAAGAGACGGCTTCCTCGGCGACGTGAATTTTGACCAGTTTACGATACGTTGTTACGGTAATAAATATTATCTTAGGCTTAAGGATTCGAAACTGCGTGTAAAGGGGAACGAGCTTGACGTGAAGGGCGATATAGATTTCAAGAAGGACAATATTTTCGAAGGCGTTCAGATTACGACGATGGATCACGTGGTTCTCTGGCAGGGGTGGGACCTTGTAAGGAAGGTTGGCGAGGACGGTCTTACTATCGGTAAGTCCATCGGAGACAAATTGCGCATGGATTTTCAAAGCGTCCTGAGCGACGAGAAGACCAACCCGCGTAATATTCCGGACAGCTGCGCGGGGATGGAATATGAGTTTCAGAAAGGGAAGAGCATCCGGGTTAAGGCCGAAGAGAACAAGGACGAGGAATATTTAACCGTCGGTCCAAAATTTAAATTCTGATCATGAAATTCTCGTTTATTAAAAAATATCTCGGAATATTTTACTGGTTAAGCCGGTTGGGCAACAAAGTTATAGGGCTCGTCCGCGAGACGGGGAGCCTGACCATACTCTTTCTGCAGGCTATTTTCACTCTTATAACGACGCCGCTTAGGGGCCGCAGTACGGTCCGGCAGATGGATAAGATCGGCGTAGAAAGTCTTTCGCTCACGATTATGACAGCGCTTTTTACGGGCATGGTCCTCGCGCTGCAATCGGCCTATCAGCTCAAGAAATTTCAGGCCCTGCGCTTTACCGCGGATTTGGTCGCGATGTCCATGACGCGCGAGCTGGGCCCCGTGCTTACGGCAATGGTGGTCGCGGGCCGTGTCGGCGCCTCGATTACAGCCGAGATAGGCACGATGAAAGTGACCGAGCAGATTGACGCGCTGGAGTCTCTCGCGACCGATCCGATACGCTATCTTGTGGTACCGCGTTTGGTAGCTGCGTTTTTTATGCTGGGAATCCTTACGGTTTATGCCGATTTTGTGGGTATGTTCGGAGGCTATCTGATCGCCGTCTTCAAGCTCGGCGTAAGTTCGGATCAATATATCTGGCGTGCCATTACAGTTCTTAAGATGAAAGACGTGATGACAGGCCTTATCAAATCGCTCTGGTTCGGCGCTATCATCTCAACGGTGGGGTGTTATTTCGGTTTCCGTACCGAGGGCGGGGCGGAAGGGGTCGGGCGCGCGACGACACTTTCTGTAGTTACGTCACTTATCCTTATAATCGCGTTTGACTGTTTGTTTACGGCAATCTTTTATTTCGCTACGTGAGTACTTGGCATGATCGAGCTCAAGGATTTGACAAAAAATTTTGACAACAAAGAGGTGCTTCGCGGCCTCAATCTTGAGGTTAAAGAAGGCGAGACCCTTGTCATAATCGGCCGCTCCGGATGCGGCAAAAGCGTCACGCTAAAACACATCATGGGGATTATGCGGCCCGATGCGGGCGAGGTGCTCTTCGAGGGTAAAGATATTTTTAATATGAGGCACTCCGATTTGGAAAAGTACCGCCTCAAGTTCGGATATGTGTTTCAGGGGGCGGCCCTTTTTGATTCGCTTACTGTGCACGATAATGTCGGGTTTTCGCTGATAGAGCATTCGGACCTTTCGAAAGAGGAGATAAACCGCAGGGTCACCGAGACCCTCGAACTTGTCGGCCTTCACGGCATAGAGAACCTCATGCCGGCCGAGCTTTCCGGCGGCATGAAGAAGCGCGTCGGCATCGCGCGCGCGATCTGTATGAAGCCCGAGATTGTTTTATACGACGAGCCGACTACCGGCGTTGACCCGATTATGGCGGATGCGGTGAACGAAATGATAAATGACCTCCACTCAAGGCTCCGCGTTACTTCTATAGTTGTTACGCACGATATGGTAAGCGCCTATAAGGTGGCCGACCGTATCGCGATGCTTTATGAAGGCCAAATTGTGGGTTCGGGTACACCCGATGAAATCAAGACCACCACTAACGCCGTAGTTCACCAGTTTATTACAGGCGCCAGTAAGGGCCCGATTACCGATAATCATAACAGTAACTGATTTGGTTTAATCTGCGTAATCATACTTTAGGAGACCGATTATGAATAGAACGAAACTTGAGATTACGGTTGGCTTATTTGTTTTGGTCGGTTTGTTCATTCTTACATCCATCGTCTTTGGCGTAAGCGGCGCCTACTTTGTCCGTCCCGGCTATAAGGTCAACGTGATGTTTAATATGGTAAACGGCGTAAATCCGGGTAGCCAGGTCAGGCTATGCGGCGTCAGGGTCGGCGAGATTAAGTCGATGGAGGTGGTTTTTGACCACACGATGACTAACCCCAAGGTTAAAGTTACGATATTCGTTCTTGCAGAGACGCAATTGAGGGAAAATTACAAATTCCGCCTGCAGGGTCTCTACGGGATGCAGGAGGGTTTTATACAGATTAGCCCCACAGGCGATGAAAAGTCCCCTCTCTTAAAAGACGGCAGCGTTGTCACGGGAGAAGACCCTGTTTTCATGGAAGATGTTGTTGCACGCGCGAAGGGTGTTGCCGCCAATCTCGAGCAGTCTGTCACATGCGTGAAGAATATTCTTGAGCGGCTTGATAAAGGCGAGGGCACAATGGGCAAGCTCTTGAGGGACGATACTCTGTATAACGAAGCAACCGATTTTGTAAAAGAGCTCAGGGCCCGTCCGTGGCGGCTTATGAAGCGCGACGAGAAACTCCCCGTAAGCGAAGAAAAAGAAGCGGAGATGAAATCGTTAAAGTAAAATCCGTATATCGTATTTCGTATATCGTATATCGCGAAAAACTAAACCGTAAGAAAATTAAAGGTAATAAGATGCGAGATACGAGTGACGAGATACGCTGTTTATAATAATAATTTTAAGGAGCGCAATTATGTTTATACTTTTAAGGGTAATACTCGTTGTCGTATGCACGTTTTTGGGCTATCTCTACGCGTTCAAGTTTCCGGGTGGCCTGATTACGGTGACCCCTTATACGGGGGCTATCACCGGTTTTCTGATAGGACTCCTCGTCGTTTCAATCGACCTTTATTTTAAGCGCGTCACCGTCCGGCACTTCTTAGGCGTTCTTTTGGGGGTTTTCTTCGGACTTTTGCTTTCGAGGGCGGTTATCTGGGGTATATCGTTTCTGCCCATTCCGCCGAGCACTATGCGGAAGATGGCTTTTATGCTCGCCCTTGTCTTTTCTTATCTGGGCGCGGTCTTGATCCTGCGCGGGCAGAAGGAGTTCAGCGTGATGCTCCCTTTTGTGAAGCTCGATTCAAAGAGCCTGAGCGAGCAGATTATACTCCTCGATACGAGCGTCATAATCGACGGCCGGATAGCCGATATCTGCGAGACGTCGTTTGTTTCGGGCAAGGTGATTATCCCGACCTTTGTCTTGAAGGAACTCCAGTTTATCGCGGATTCCCACGACGACCTTAAGCGCGCCCGCGGGCGGCGCGGTCTCGAGGTCCTAAACCGCATAAAGAAGATAAAGCACGTCGATGTGAAAGTGCACGATACGGATTTTCCCGAGATCTCCGCCGTCGACTCAAAGCTCGTCAAACTTGCGCAGATGCTGAACGCCAAAATCTTCACGAACGATTACAACCTTAACAAAATAGCCGAGCTTCAGGGAATTCCCGTCCTGAATATCAATGAACTCGCGAACGCCCTTAAGCCGGTTGTGCTTCCCGGCGAGATGATGAGTGTCAGGATTTTGCGCGAGGGCAAGGAAGAAAGCCAGGGTGTCGCGTATCTCGATGACGGAACGATGATAGTCGTTGACGGGGGTAAACAGTTCATAGGCCAGGTCATAAACGTTTCTGTCACTACTGTGCTCCAGACGCAGGCCGGCCGCATGATTTTTGCGAAGGCGGCTGATGAGAAGAGGCGGTAAAATGCGGAAACAGCATTTTACCCACAGATTATCGCAGATTAGAACTCCACAGATTAGCGCAGAGAAGGCTATCTGTGCTAATCTTGCTGATTTTATCTGTGCCCATCTGTGTAATGATTTTCCCAAGCGATTGAAATTACAATGAAAGTATGCGCAATCGTGCCCGCGGCCGGCGGGGGCGTGCGGCTCTTTCCGGCACGAAGCAAGATCCCACCGCGGGAAAGTAAGGTTTTTATTTCGGTAGGCGGTATCCCGATCCTCGCGCGTTCTTTAATTGAGCTTTCCCGCGTAAAATCAATCGATAGAATCATCGTCGCCCTTAAGGTCCCTGTCAAAGCGCACTTTATCCGGAATATCAAAAAGCGGTTTGGCCTTAAAAAGGTTTCGTGTGTCGTCTCGGGCGGCCGCACGCGGGCGGAATCGGTGAGGCTGGCGTTCGCCAAAGTGCCGCGCGCCTATACGCACGTTCTCATCCACGACGGTGTGAGACCGTTCATCCGGCCTGAGGCGATAGAGCGCTTATTGCGGGAGGTGAAAAGCGCGGACGGGGCCATCTTGGCCAAACCCGTGACGCCGACTATTAAGTGTGTAGGCCCCGCGAATAAAATTTTGCATACGGTCGACCGCGCGCGCTTGTGGGAAGCCGAGACGCCGCAGGTTTTTAAGCGCTCCGCGCTCGAGAGGGCGTTCTGTATGTTTGGGGCGAAGGAACTCGGCGCGACGGATGAGGCCTCCTTGGTCGAAGCAATAGGGGGAGACGTGCGTGTCGTGGAGGATCCTTTTTATAATCCCAAGATTACGACACCCGTCGATCTGGACTTAGCCGAGCGGTACGCGTCTTCGACCGCGGGCCCGCCGCGCGTCGGTATCGGTTTCGATATTCACCGTCTTGTTAAGGGACGCCCGCTTTATCTTGGGGGGGTGAGAATTCCTTCAAGGCTCGGCGCGTTGGGCCATTCGGACGCCGATACGCTTCTTCACGCGATCTCGGACGGCATTCTTGGTTCGCTTTCTTTGGGCGACATCGGCGAGCATTTTTCGGATACGGATCCACGGTATCGCGGCATAAGAAGTACAAAATTACTTAAGAAGGTTCTCTCACAGCTTCGCGATTCGGGTTTTAGAGTCGTAAATGTCGATTCGAATATAATGCTCGAGCGCCCAAAGCTCGGGAAATATAAAAAGATTATCCAAAAGAAAGTCGCCCGCCTTCTCGGCATCCCGCCGCGAAGCGTAAGCATAAAGGCGAAGACATACGAAGGGCTAGGGATTGTCGGAAGCGGGCAGGCAGTCGCCTGCCAAGTATTAGTCCAGTTAGGAAAGTAACGATCGCAGATAGTTAATGACAAAGTAAATCCAAATTCCAAATGACAAATTTCAAATGAATCGTAAAATGACAAATATTTCGAATATTTGGATTTATATGATTAATTTGTCATTTGGATTTTGACATTTGATATTAAACGAGGATGCAATGACGATACGAGTACGATTCGCTCCTTCTCCCACGGGATATCTTCATATCGGCAATGCCCGGACAGCGTTGTTTAATTATCTCTGGGCAAGCCGGATGAAGGGCGAGATGATTTTGAGGATCGAGGATACGGACTTCGAGCGCTCCCGGAAGGAATACGAAGATGCCGTATATGAGGATCTCAAATGGCTCGGCATAAAGTGGAATGAAGGCCCTGACTCAGGCGGAAAATACGGGCCTTACAGGCAGTCAGAGAGGCTCGATATTTATAAAGAGAAAGTGGATTCGCTCTTAAGGGAAGGAAGGGCGTATTATTGTTTCTGCCAGCAGGATGAGCTTGAGAAACGTCGCGAGGAGGCGCTTAAGACAGGGAAGCCGCCGCGTTACGATAACCGCTGCCGTAGTTTATCGCAAAAAGAGATAGACGATCGCCGCGCGCGCGGCATTAAACCGTCGGTGCGTTTCAAAATAAGAGAAGGCGAGCTGAGGCTCACCGATCTTATACGCGGCGAGGTCGTATTTGATCTTTCACTCATCGGAGATTTTATAATCTTAAGGCCCGATGAGACGCCCACTTTCCATCTTGCCGTCTGCGTTGACGACGGCCTTATGAAGGTGACGCACGTCTTAAGGGGCGAAGACCATCTTTCCAACACACCGCGTCACATTCTCCTACTTGAGGCGATGGGGTTTAGGCCGCCCCAGTATGCGCATCTTTCGCTTATTATGGGGCCGGGCGGGTCGCCTTTGAGCAAACGCTTGGGTGCGCGCTCGATCAGGGAGTATAGGACACTCGGTTATATGCCCGAGGCGCTTGTGAATTACCTTTCGCTTCTCGGCTGGTCGCCGGGCGACGACAGGGAGATATTTACGCCGGATGGGCTCGAGCGGGTATTCTCGATAGAGCGTGTCATTAAATCTTCCGCCATTTTTGATAAGGACAAGCTCAATTGGGTCGCCGGCCAGCACCTAAGGCGTCTTACTGGTGAGGAATATCTCGCCCGCGCGAAGGATTTTCTTAAATCAGACGGCGATTTTCTATCTGTTTTTAAAGGCCGCGGTGATAAATGGATCGATAGGGCGCTTCTATTATTTAAGGATTCGATAGTCTGTTTCTCCGAGCTTAAGGTCAAATTCGCCTTTTTTGACGAAGCGGCGGTTATTGAGGATAAAGGGATTTTAGAGAACGCGGAGACACGGGCGCTTCTCGCCGAGGCGTTGAATTTTTTAGAAGCCGAGAAGGCCTTCAATGAGGGGACGTTCGCGGCATTGATTGATTCGCTTAAGAAAAAGACGACCCTAAAGGGTAAGGCGCTCTACCATCCGCTTCGGCTCGCCTTTACTGCGAAAAATGAAGGGCCCGAGCTTGTCTCGCTCTTTCCGCTCCTGGGCCGCGACCTTTGTATTAAACGTCTGAAAGAAATATTAAGAAAGTAGCAAGAAAAGCTAAAAATTTAAAGCGTAAAGCGCAAAATCACAGTTTAAAATTCAGAAATATAACATACAGTCTTGCATTTTAGATCGTATGTTTTGGTTTTGAATTTTAAATTTCAATTTTGCAATTTTCGCTTTAATATTTGATCTTCTTGCTACTTTAGGTTTCTTTATGATCCAACTCTACGATACTTACGAAGGAAGAAAACGCGAGTTTAAACCGGTCGAGCGGGGTGTGGTCAGGATGTATACCTGCGGCCCGACGGTCTATGACTACGCCCACATAGGAAACTTCAGGGCGTATATTTTCGAGGACCTCCTCAGGCGTTTCCTTGAACGGAGCGCTTACCGCGTGATTCAGGTGATGAATATTACCGACGTGGATGACAAGACTATCACCGGGGCCGCGAAAGAAGGTGTATCCCTTAGGGACTATACGGATAAATACGTTCAGGCCTTTTTCGAGGATTTGAAGACGCTCAATATCGAGCCCGCCGAGCATTATCCGCGCGCCACCGATTACATACCGGATATGCTGAAACTCGTACGCGCGCTCAAAGACAAAGGTTTTACTTACGAGACCGAAGGGTCGGTTTATTTCCGTGTCGCGTCTTTTCCCAAGTACGGCGCGCTTTCAAAGAAGAAGTTAGAGTTTAATATCAGCGGCGCGAGGGTTGATAACGACGAGTACGAAAAGGAGCAGTGGGTGGATTTCGTCCTCTGGAAAAAGAAAAAGGAAGGAGAGCCATCGTGGCCGTCCGAGTTCGGTGACGGCAGACCCGGCTGGCATATCGAATGCTCCGCCATGTCGACCAAACTTTTAGGCGAGACGCTCGACATACACACAGGCGGCGAGGACAATATTTTTCCGCACCATGAGAATGAGATCGCGCAGTCTGAGGCGGCGAGCGGGAGAAAGTTCGTAAACTATTGGCTCCACTGCCGTTTTCTCCTCGTAGAGGGCGAGAAGATGGCGAAGTCGAAGGGAAATTTCTTTACCCTGCGAGACCTCGTAAAAGACGGGTGGGATCCGATGGCGGTCCGCTACCTTTTAATTTCGCATAATTACCGCCAGCCGCTCAACTTCACAAAAGAGGGCCTGAAACAGGCCGAGAATACCCTGAAACGCTTTGACGACCTCGCAAGCCGCATTATGAGTTACAAGCCCGAGGGCGTGAAAGACAAACTTGCCGCATCCTGTAAGGCATGCCGCGAAAAATGGGAGCGAGCCCTCGCCGATGATTTGAATATAGCGGAGGCGCTTGCCGCTTTATTCGATTGGATGAACGAGGCGAACGCGGTGTTGGATCGCACTGATGTATCGACTGCCGGTATTAAGGCCGCGAAGGAGTTTTTGCGCGATATAGATTCGGTGCTCGGCTTAAAGATTTATGATGAAATCGAGCCATCAGAGGAGATAATAGACAAGATAAACGAGCGCACGAAAGCGCGCTCGGCAAAGGACTTTGCGAAATCGGACTGCCTGCGTAAGGAGATTCTCGAAGCGGGGTGGGCATTGAAAGACGGAAGCCCGGGCGAGCCGTCACTTTATAAGCGGAGAAAAAGGAAATGGGACGAACTTTAGGGCGCGGCAGGTTGATTAGTTTTGAAGGGGCGGAGGGGAGCGGCAAGAGCACGCTTATCCGTTTCTTGCTTGAAACCTTGAAGTCTTGGGGATACCGCGTCGAACTCTTCCGCGAGCCGGGCGGGACTTCCATAAGCGAGAAAATCCGCGAGGTCATTCTCGATCGCGCTAATTACGCGATGTCGGTCGAGTGCGAACTGCTTTTATATCTTGCCTCCCGTGCGCAATTAGTGAGAGAGAAAATTAAGCCCGCCTTGCGTGAGGGCAAGATCGTCATACTCGACCGCTATGAGGATTCGACTTTTGTCTATCAGGGTTACGCCGGAGGGCTTAAGTTAAACGACCTTAAGCGGCTCAACCGGTGGGCGACGGGCGGGCTTTCGCCCGATCTGACGTTTGTTTTTGACGTCGACGTGAGGACGGGGCTTTCGCGCGGAGGACGCCCCGACCGCATGGAGCTCAAGTCCCTTGCCTTTCAT